>DATCWB010000266.1:0-6325 GCA_036566625.1 Pyrinomonadaceae bacterium | reverse complement strand
GCGCGCACACGGGCGGCACTTGTAGCGTTGGCTGCCGGTGTGCGTATGACCGGCTTTGGTCTGCGCTTCTGTTGATGCGCAATGCGGGCATTGACTCATATTCTCAGCTTAACATTGGCAGCTTTGATTTAGACACTCCCTATTCAAGGGAGTGCCTAAATCAGAGTTGATGATGTGAGAACGGCTGTTTTGAAGTGGAGTCTTAACTACTCAGAGCAAAGTCCATTCTCAAGTTCGGCCTCAACTGCCCAGCCTCCACTGTCAACTCGGAATTTCCGGAGCATACCGCTGCACCCAGCGAAAGACAGTTGAATGATCGACATCAAGTCCACGCTCACACATCATCTCTTCAACATCCCGATAGGAAAGTTGATACCGACAGTACCATCTGACGCACAGGAGGATGAGTTCGGGCGGGTAGCTACTGATATAAGCGCGCGGGGTGAGTGTCAATAAAAAAGGGCGACGCTTGATCGGGCGTTGCCTCTATTTCTATCTGGACACGAAAGCCGGATGGGTGTGTGGTGTTATTGGGGGATGCTCGAATCAAAGCAGGAGTCCGAAGCGGCATGTGGTGTGTGATGAAGATGGGCGGGGCTGTTCCGACCTGCTGTAGAGCTGAAACATACCCAGCGCCTTTGCTTGTCTCTTATCTGTTTTTGCAATACATCCTCCACTTCAAGCGAAATCTACTACAAAGGGAATAAAAAACTTCCTCACCGGCATTTATACACATAACACCAACCAGAGAACTGACCGGAGGATAAGCATGATCTGACGACGGAAAGCCTTTACCCGCGCGTTTGAATATCCTCAATAAGTAACAACTACCGCAACAGGCAAACGGGCTACTCAAAAAGGAATGTTGAGATGCTCAAAGGACTTTGTATCTTCCGTGAGCGGCAACTACGCCCCCGCCGAAAGCGCAAAGAGTAAAAAACAAGGAATGAAGCATATGATGAAGCAAGCAAGAACAGTTAGGATTTTCGCCTTCCTGTTGACCCTCGCAGCATTCGGCATGATTGGCGTCGCGGCGCTTAGCCGCAACTCGACCTTTGCGCAGAGAGCAGCGAATAATGAACCAAATTCACCTGGCGCGGTCTATGCGATGACCAATGACCCCACCAATAACCAGGTGATGGTTTTCAATCGTGATGCCGACGGCATACTAACTCCGGCCGGGTCGTTCCCTACCGGAGGTCAAGGGAGCGGAAACTTCGAGGGTTCGGCAGGCGGTCTGATCCTCACCGCCCAGTCACCCGATAATTTAGGTGGCGGCAATCGTTACTTATTTGCGACCAACGCCGGCAGCAACGATATTTCGGTCTTCGTCGTCAGGAAAGACGGATTGACGCTTGTCAACCGAGTCTCTTCCGGCGGGCAACAGCCGGTTAGCGTGACATATCGCAAGAAATTGCTCTACGTTCTTAACCAGACCAGCGGTAATATCGTCGGTTTCTACGTCGGCGCGCAAGGCGAGTTGACACCGATTCCCGGCTCCAGCCGTCCTGTGACCGGCGGCGGCGCTGCCGATACCGCGCAGGTGGGATTCAACAAGCAGGGTGATGTGCTCGTCGTGACCGGGAAGAACACCAGCATCATAGACACATACGTGGTTGATAAAAATGGGTTGGCGAACGGACCCATCCCGAATCCATCAAGCGGGATTACGCCTTTCGGGGCCACTTTCACGCAGCGCGGCCAGTTAATCGTCACAGAAGGCTTTATGGCAACACAGGGTAACGGGGCGGCTTCTTCATATGAGGTCAGAGACGACGGCGTTCTCGTGCCGATCAGCGCGACAGTGAGGAATAATCGCTCGGACACATGCTGGGTGGTAATTACAGACAACCAGAAATATGCGTATGTGTCGAATGCTATGAGCGGCGATATTTCCAGTTATCGCATCGAGCCTGACGGCACGCTCGTCCTGCTCCAATCCATCGCCGGCACCTCCGGCTTTGTCAGCATTGATAATGCGCTCAGCACCAATAGCCGCTTCCTTTATGTACGGAGTTTCAGCGACGGTCGAATCAGCTCCTATGAAGTGCAGGAAGATGGAAGCCTCACGCCTATTCAGACGTTTGTCGGGCTTCCACCCGGCGCCATCGGGCTTGCCGCTCGATAGGTTGGGTAGACGCTTAATTTACTAAACATTTTCTTCCGCGAGTAAGTCATGGATGAATAGAACGGGAAGGACGCGAAACTCTCGCCCTTCCCGTTTTATTCAGTTACTGAGATGGAGATACAGTGGCAGAAGAATTTAACGAGACCTATGCCCCGTCACATCCTATTCGCTGACCCAGCCGACGATGCCTCGATAATTCACTAGCTTCCAACCATCCTTCCCTTCTTCGACCAATTCCGTGTCGGCCATCGTCGGCACGACTCCCAGCACGGCGGCCTCGTTTGACGCTTTGACTCGCATGAGAATGTCGCGTGCCTGCGTCTGCGACTCAGGGGAATCTATCATCTCCACGTGTGCCACAGCGAGCATCCGCTCCATCGCTTCATTAATGCCGCTGGCAGCCGCGTGCTTCACTGCCATCTTCGCTTCTTCGGGAATTACCACGTAAGCCACGACCTGCTTTGGTTCCTGGACGTTGGAGCGATTCCAGTGACATTGTGCGAGCAGGTTAGTGTTAAGTTTGACATTAACCTCCTTCTGCTTGACACCCACCTGGTTAGTCTGAGTCCCGACCACGTCCCAGGCTTTGAAGGCCGCACCGCCAACATGGGAAGGAACGTTCAGCCGCACGTTGGCGTCTTTCGAGTAGATGCGAATCATGTGCTCGAAACCGTTGCCGCGCCCGCCCAGGTCAGGCGAACACTCTATGACGGCGCCGCCCGTGCTTCCCATTGACCGCACTTTCAAAACACGCTGGTGCGCTGGAGCCGGACTGATGTCGCAACTAAACTCGAAGAAGAGACGGCTGATGCGCGGTCTCTTCTCCAACGGAAGCTCCGGCGAGTACGCGACGCTGACAGTTAAATCCGACCAGATGGGCGGCAGGGCTACCTTCTGCCTAATCTGTCCGGCGTTCCTGCCGAGTATCAAGTCAAGAAGGTCCTGCGACGCCTGGCTCTGGGTCTTTTTACGGACTGCGCCGGAAATGTATGTCCACTTCCAGTTGAGAGGCTGGTCACTGTAGACGGAATAGAGCGACTCGCCCTTGCGCATGGTTCCCGTGTGTGCGGGCTGTACCTTCACGATGATATTAACTGTCTCCGGCAGTTGCGGCCCGTCGGGGTCGAACTTCAGGTCGGTCAGTTCGATGTTGCTCAGTCTCGACAGTTCATAGTCGGAGAGCACCAGCCCATAGGCGATAGGGTCGATTACAATCTGGCCCGACCGGTTCAGATCGGCCAACAGCTCCGGGGTCTGCTGGCTGCTCAAGCCAAGTTGCAGAGATAACGTATCCTCTTGGAGGTTGAAATCGGCCAGCAACTGGTCGCGTACAGTATCTACGTTCTGACTGTAAATCGTCTCCAGCATCTTGACGTGCTCGTTCAAAGAGGCCGCCGTGAACCCGCCCTCCGGCTTCAGCAGTTCGTTAATCTTGTCCGTTACTTTCGCCAGCTTCCAGTCAACGTCGATAGGTTTGAAGACGGTCGTTTCGTAAGCTTTGACCATCAGATACAGGTACTTGAGCAGAGTGAGGCGCGACTTCTGCCCCATCTGCCGGACAAAGGCCGTGGCCGCCGGATCAATCTTACCGATCTGTTTGCCGCGCTCCTGGTGCATGGTGAAGACGGCGGCAGCGTTGGATGAGATGCGCGCGTAGCCTTCGCCCAGAGATTGCAAGGCGTCTATGAGGTCACTGGCGAAGGCGGCTTTTCTCTCGTTGAGGTCGCGTATCTTCTTGACCTGCTCTTTCCACTCTTTGCTCTCGGACTCCAGCCGTTGCAACTGCGCTTCTACCTCCGACTCCGGCACTTGTAGCGCCTTCATCGCCTCCGAAACCTGGGAGAGGGCGGGGCCTAAACCCTTGCCCGCTTTGGCCCACGCAGACGCCTTATCCTTCGCGCCCTGCGCGTCCTTAGCCGCTTCATCCTTCTTCTCCTTCGCGGCCTTCTCTTTGGCCTCTTTGGCTTTGGCCGCCGCCTCCTGCGCTTTATTCATGGCCTCCCCAAGCTTGGAGACAGTATCAGGCGCTTTCTCGTCGCTGCCGCCTATGAAATCGGCTGAGACGCTTGCCAGAGAGCCGATGCTGCCGAGCGCGGGCTGGCCTACAGGAATCACCTGACACACGGCCGCCGCCATTTTGATTGCAAACTTGATGCGGGCTTGTTGCTGAAGATCGTTGACGGCCTCTCCAAGAAGCTTTGTCCGCAACTCCGCAAGCTCCCTGCTTCTGTCGTCCAGTTCTTGTTGGAGGTCGTTGATACGCTTGGTCACATCGTTGATCTTATTCTCTGAATTGACCACCTGGGCAGCAGCCTTCAGCGTGTCGTCATTGAGAGAAGAGATGGTATCCTCGAGGACTGCCGCAGCCTCTTTCGCGTCGCGCTCTTTGGCATCAATCCAGCCGGCAACGAGAATCGTGCGCAGCGCACGCTGCGTCTCCTCCTCGTAAATCTTAATCGTCCCGGCCAGAGACAGGAGCGGCGTATATCCTGCGGCGTTGCCGAAGTAGTC
Source organism: Pyrinomonadaceae bacterium (assembly GCA_036566625.1). GTDB lineage: Bacteria > Acidobacteriota > Blastocatellia > Pyrinomonadales > Pyrinomonadaceae > JAIVJZ01. The sequence continues at coordinate 1,686 of DATCWB010000266.1, read as the reverse complement.
CAGATGCCCGCGCAGGCGTTGCAACATCGCGGCGATCTCGCTCTGAGCCGCCGTCCACTGCGCCTCAGAGTCATCGCTCCAGGCCTTGTTCTTTGTCGGCATGGGTTCTCTGAGCGCCTCTTCGTAAGCGACGAGGAGTTTCTCTAACTCATCCTGTCCGCCCGCCAAGAACAGATCGCGAGCGTATTCGAGCGTCTTCTGAAGACTGAGCGGATGCACCCACGCGTTGACTTCAGAGATGACGTTCGGCTGGGGTTTGCTCCCGTCCCCCTTTTTTGGGCCTTGTGCCCTGGCATCAGTTCCCTTTGAGGTCGTGTGGGTCTCATACTTGTCGAGATCATAGTCGGCGTGGTCCGTGCCGGTTAAGTCATGCCAGAGCTTGAGCCTGTATTTGGCGCAGGAGGTCGGGGTGCCGGCCGCGCCGCCCCAATAATCACGCTCCTTGTTTCCGGCTCTGCCGGCGTTGTTCTTTAAGGTCTGCGCGACGGCCGTGAGATTCGTCGTGAGACCGCCGCCATTGCCGCCGTCTCCCGGAATGCCGGGCGCAAGGGCGTTCGCCCCGTTCTCAGGAAAAGAGTCGGCTCCCTGCTTATCGCTGAAGAGTTGAGTAGAGGCCCATTTGAAGCCCCAGCGCCACTCGTAGTCAATGTAGACGGCGGGCGGCGAGAAGCTAACGTTAGCCTTACTCGTCACTACGTTGGAATCTTCAATTGTGAAGGGCTGGCTCGACCAACTGGACATGCTTTTACCGGATTGCCCATCCTTACCTGCTCCGGGGTGCTGCCCCTGTCCGCCGAGTGCTATCAGGCGAGGCCGTGTGTCGCCCGTCGGCTCAGCCTTCGAAACGAATACCTGAAAGGAGCCGGCGTTGCGTCCCGCCGCTCCGTTCTTGCCGGCTTGCGACCCGCTGGCATCCTGAGCTTTACCGACTGCCCACGCGAGCGGCGACGTGTTGATAGCCGCGTCGCCGCTCGCCCAGACCAAGCGGCGGCAGAAGACGGTCACGTCGGCCTCCGGCACTGAAAATTCTCCGTGCACTTCCAGGGTGTCGCAATAGATTTGCAGAGCGCGCGTTGCAACACGGGGGTCGTTTGCGTCTAGCTTCTGCTGGCTACGGTCAACGTGCAATGCCTCCCACAAACCGTTCGCGTTACCCTTCTTCAACACGACATGCATGCCGACTATCGTGTGGTCTTGAGACTTGTCTGCGTTTGTGTTCGTGAAGCGATTGATATAGAGCGTGCTGGTGGCTAAAGGCTTCTGCGGACGTGAATCCAAGAAAGTCTGTTGGGGGCTTACTCCGGAGAGATCAACAATCTCGGTGACATTCATTGCTGCTTCCTTCTTTCAATTAAAGGTTGGTCAATGCGAGTGGAGATAGTAGAAGCGCCAACCCGGCGGCGCTTTTCTTCGAAAAGTCTTATGACACTAACATGAATGCCATAGCAGCTTTAAGACACTTACCTGTTCGTACATTCTTCGGGTTTACTTATGTGCCCGCTATGGGGTTTCCTATGAGCGGGAGAATCAGATTGCAAAGACTGTATGAAGCACTGCCACTGACTCGCTAATCAGAGAGAGAGCGTGCGGCTCACGGCTTTTCAGCGAACCAAAGCAGTGTTCTTTTAACTACAGCCGGTCGTCGGGGTGTTGCGGAGTTAAAATGTCGAGAAAATTCCGAACTTC
>DATCWB010000265.1:0-2388 GCA_036566625.1 Pyrinomonadaceae bacterium | reverse complement strand
ACACGCTCAACCGACCGGGCGCTTTCCTTCGCCTTTCCCCCTTACCCTGTAACCCTTTCCCTTTTCTCAGGGCGCGGCGTTGACGCGGTAAACGTGTCCTTTGTAGACGACCACGACGCGCTCGCCGAGGGCGAAGAATTCGGCCAGTTTGCGCTCGCGTTTGAGGAGTTCAAAATAGGCGTCGCTGCCGAATACGAGTTTCGTCTCCGGTAAACTCGCGCCCTCCTTGAAGTCGGCGTCCGTCCACACGTCGTCGCGCAGGTAGAACGTCTTGCCCGCGACCTTGCGCATCATGCCCGAGGCGGCCGCCGCAGACTCACTATCCTCGTCTGCGCGCAGGGATTCCTGGCGCGCTCGCTCGCGCTTGCTGTCCCTGACGGCCGCCGCGCCCGTCGTCGGCATCGGGGCCGGCGGGGGCGTCGGCGTAGGCATGGGCATCACCTCCGCCATCGGCGGCGCAGACATTATGGGGGCGCCCCCCCCGCCCGTTCCCACGCCTGTGCCGGACGGAGTTCTCGACTTGCTCGCGACGCTTCCGCGCTGCCGTCTCGATAACACACGGGGATTGCCCGGTGAGACGTTGCGTGCCTGCGCATCCGACGTGACCGTCATCCCGTCCGTCGCCACCGCGCCGGGTTCGAGCGCGAGGTAAGACGTGTAAGGCGTGACGATGCCGTAGCGCGTGCCGAGGTCAACCACTTCGTCGCGCAACTCGCGCGCCTCGCCGTTCGAGCGAATCTGTTCCATCAGCCAGCCGACGCGACGCGTCGCCCACAGGCGCGGCAGAAAATCGTTCTCGTCCGAGTTGGAGGGGAAGCGTAGATTCTCGTAAGCGAAACTGCGCCTCTCTCTCGTGCTGCGCCCGGACAGGCGCAGGCGCACGTCTCTGAGATCGTTCGGGTTACGATAGCGTCCGATGAGCGTTACCTGCGCGCCGCGAAAGAGGTCGGGCAGAGCGCGCGGGTAGATGAGGTCGGTTTCGACGCCGCCCATGTCGAGCGCGAGATCGGTCAGCACCGGGTAACTGACTTTGGCGAAGAAGTTTGAGACCTTCAACTCCAGGTCCTCTTTCGGCTCGACGTAATCGGACGTGCCGCCGTTCTCGCTCGCGAGTCGGTCGAGCAGCGCGGTGTTCACGTCGTAGCCGACGCCGAACGTAAAGAGGCGCGTGTTGCCCGCGCGCGCAGCGTGCGCGTTTTCGACGATTCGCTGCGGGTTCGTCACGCCGACGGTCGGCAGGCCGTCCGTCATGAAGACGAGCAGTTTCGGCCGGTCGCTTGCGTCAAACTGTTTGAGGGCGGCTTCGAGCGCGCCGTTGATGTTCGTCCCGCCCGTCGGTCGCAACTTCTGTACGAACTCGACGCCGCGTGCGCGCCCGCGCTCGTCCGCCTGGATGAGGCCGCCCTCCATGAGGTGTTCCTCGCCCGCGAACGAGATGACGTTGAAGCGGTCGCCGGGGCGCAGGGTCTTCACGCCGAACAGCATCGCGGCGCGCGCCTTCTCCATCTTCCCTTCCTCGGCCATCGAGCCGGAAGTGTCGATCACGAAGACGATGTCTTTCGCCGTGTACTCGCTCTCCGCCCAGTTGTCTTTCGGCGAAATCATCAGGAGGAAATAACCGTCCTTGCCCGGCTCGCGGTGCGTCAGAAGCGACAGCCCGAAGTCTTCGCCGGAGAGCGTGTAGAAGAGTTGGAAGTCCTGCTGCTCGCGCCCCGCCCCGGCCGTCTCGAACGACACGCGCGCGCGTTGCCCGCCCTGCGACGGGCGCACGTCGACGGCGTGGCTCGGCGAGTAGATGTTGCGCAGCGGCTTGTTGCCTTCGATTTCGAGCGCGGCCGACACCATGCCGATTGAGGCGAGGTTGTGATTCGTGCCGAGCGGGTAGCGGTAGGAGACCGTGCCCGACTGCGCACGCAGCACCTGCGTGTAGGTCAACTCCAGTTTCTTGTCCGAGCGCGGCGGGATGGGGAAGATGCTGGCCTGAAACAAGTCCTTCCCGGCGTATTCCAGAAGGCCGGGGTCGCGTTGCCTGCGCACGATCTCGTCGTAGATGCGGCGCGCCTCCTCGCGCGAGCGCACTTCGCCGACGAGGCGGCGGTCGCCGTCCCAGATGGCGAACTCGGAGATGGACGCCGTCTCGGGGATGGGGAAAAAGTAAGTACCTTCGAGCGTGGCGTCCGAGTCGTTGCGGAAAATTTGTTCGACGTGCGTCGTCGCCACCTGCGCGTTGATCCGCGTGTCGAGTTTGATGGACTTGATGGGCAGAGCGCGCGGCAACTGCGGCGGGCGCGGCGGGCGCGGGCACGTCTCGCACGGGCGCGGCACGATGATGCCCTGCGCGTAGGCCAGACCGGCGGTGAGAGACAGGAAAATCAGGACGTTGAAGCA
>DATCWB010000264.1:0-9481 GCA_036566625.1 Pyrinomonadaceae bacterium | reverse complement strand
GGGTCGATCAACTCCGCGCCCGCGCGCTCGAAAATCTCTATGTAGCCGCGTTCGCGCGCGTACTGTTTGATCTTCTGCGAGCCGAATTGCAGGTAGAGGCGCACGCCCGGCGCGACTCTTCGCCCCTGCTCGACGGCGCGGCTGAGGACGGCCGCATACATGTCCATGTCGGCCATCTTGCCGCCCGTGCAGGAGCCGCCGTAGGCGGCGTCGATCCGCACCTCTTCGGCAAGGTCTGTGATGTTGATGCCGTTGCGCGGGTCGCCGGGCGTCGCCACCATCGGCCGAATCTCGTCGAGGTTGATCTCGAAGGTCGCGGCGTACTCTGCGTCCGGGTCGCTCTTGAGGAAGCCGCGTTGAATCTCTTCGGCGTCGAGTCCGCGCGAGCGGACGAGATACTCCAGCGTCACTTCGTCTGGTTCGATGATGCCGGTCGTGCCCCCGGCTTCGACGGCCATGTTGGTCAAGGTCGCGCGCTCGTCAATGGACATGCCCTTGAGACCTTCGCCCGCGAACTCCAGCACCTGCCCGATCCCTTTGCCCTCTTTCATGTAATCGGTCGAGAGGATTTTGAGCATCACGTCTTTGGCCGACACGTCGGCGCGCTTCTGGCCGCTGAGGACGAAGCGGACGGTCTCAGGCACTTTGACGCGGATGTCTTTCGTATACCACGCGTTCGCCATGTCGGTCGAACCCACGCCGAAGGCGAAGCAGCCGAGCACGCCCGCCATGCAGGTGTGCGAATCCGTGCCGATGACGAGTTGGCCGGGCAGCGCGATGTCTTCGACGACGGCGTTGTGGCAGATGGCCTCCGAGCCCTGTTCTTCCGTGCCGCTGTAAAGTTTGATGCCCTGCTCCCCGGTGAAACTCGCCTGCGTGACGGCCAGCCCGTCGGCGCGCTCCAGCAAGCCCATCTTCTTCTTGTCGTCCGACATGACGCGCCCTAAGAATGTCAGGTGGTCGCGAAACGCGTAGACGGATTCGGGTTCAGTCACCTGCGCGTCGCGTCCGAGCGCGCCCTTGAACAGCGACTCGGCCATCGGCGTGACGTACTCGTGCGAGAAGCGCACGTCGGCCACGGCAAAGAGCGCGTCGCCGGGGCGTACCGCTTCGACGCCCACTTCGCCGGCGCGCACGAAGGCGTGGCGCGCGATGATCTTCTCGACGATATTCATCGGCCGCTTCCCGGTTTCGACGGCGGGCGGCACGGTCTCGCCCGCGAGCAGCGCCTTGTTGTAATTGAAGAGTCCGCCGTATTCGACAATCGCCTGCGAGATCGGATCGAGTCCGCGCGTAAACTCCGCGAGCGGGATTTCCTCGCCGCGCCGGATGCGTTCGATGAGGCCGAAGTCGGTCGAAGTCAGCAGGCCGATGTTCTGCGAGTTCTGCCCGTAGATTTTTTCGATGGTGCGCGCGATGACGAGTTCCAGCCCGGCGGCGCGCTCGGCGTAAGGCGCGGTTTCGCGCGACGAGCCGCAGCCTTTCGAGAGGCCGGAGACGACCACCTTGAAGCCACCCTGTTTAACTTCGTCCTTCTGCACAGCCGCCTCGCGCATCCCGACGTAGACGTATTGGCCGAGCGTCTCGTCGTAGTAGAAACAGACCCAGCCGGGCGTGATCTCGTCGGTCGAGATGTTGTTCATCAGGGGGCGTTCGGGGTCGAAGTCCAAGTCCTCGCCCGCTTCGAGCTGGCGGCGGATGAGCGAGGTGTCCTCGGTCAAAAACAGGATGCGCCCGTCGAACTTGATGCGGTCGGGTCGTTTGGCGATCTTCTCTGCGGCGATCATGTCGGCTCCTTATAGCGTGCGTGAATGTGTGTATGAAAAGATGATTATAAACCGTAGGGATGTAAAAGTTGTACCCGCCGCTCGCGCACGCATAAAACCGTGGCTGGCGAGTTAAATAGAATAAGTCTTAATGGGGCGTTTTCTTCATGTATTATTGTGGCGAGGAGAAGCCTTATGAAACAGGTGGATTACCAGAAGCTGTCGGAGCAGTATGCCAGCTTTCTCGTCGCGGTCGGCGGCGTCAGCATCACCGTCCTCGCGCTCGTCTTATCTCTTGGCAAATCAGAGAGATCGGATTTAACCGAATATTTGGTCGTGGCTTTGCTCGTGGCGACGGTCTCTTGCTTCATCGGCTCTCAGATGATGGCGGAGACCTCAGCATCCATTATCTATTACAGGGGGATGAAGCGGGGCGAAAAACCAATCAACGACACGCCGTCGGGCGAGCGCCTTTTCTTAATAGCCAGCATCAACATTTTCATCTCGGTGCTTCTGGTCGCCTTCGCTTCCATGTTGCTCCCGACCGTGTCGGGCATGGCACATCTCGTCAAGATCAAGCCGGTTGCCATTTTGATCTTTTCGCTTGTATTTATTGGTGCGCTCATCTGGCTGATTCTCGCGGCCATCTATCGGATGCGGCCGCCGAAACGCCGCTGTGCCATCTTTCTCATAGTCGCAGGTACGGCGTTGGTTGGTTTTCTTATTTGGTTACCCTCCTATTTATGGTTGCTCCGAGTAGTGTTCACTTTGATCACTCTTTTCTCGGCTGCCTCGCTGGTTTACTTCGCATGGACTTTTAAGGACGCTGGCAGAGCCAATAAATATGACATATGCTTTTTCACTGCGGCCGTCATGTTTTCTTATGCCTCTCTCGTGGTCGTCAGCTTCAAGGCAATGTGGACGTAAGCCGCCGAAGTCTCCCGGGGCACTAAGAGAATCGCGCGGGCGACGGAGGCGGTGGCCTTCGTCGCCCGCGCGATTTCATAGGGCGTTCAACGTCTTCGATTAACGCCGGGGACGCCGCCCGCCGCCGCGAACATCAAAATTCGCAGCCCATGGGTTTCATTGATTGCCGCGCGGTCTCGGTCGCGGTCTTGCAGGCTTGCGCCAGGCCCACTCTCTTCTGCGGGTCGGCGGCGAGGTCGCGCCACGACCTGCGCATCCGCGCCAATGACGACTCTGACCGCGCACGCACCGCCGCCGGGACTTTCTCGGAGATACAGGCTTCATACTTGGCGATGTAATCGTCGCACTCGGGGACGCCGATCTTGTCGCCCGCGTCGGCGGTCGAAGCCGTGGCCGTGGCGGCGGGCGCGGCGGCGGTGTTCGTCGCAGCCTTACCGGCGTTAGAGTTGGCGGCGTTGGTGGCGGGCGCGTTGTTCGAGTCGGTACTTCCGCCGCAAGCGATCAACAGGAGCGCGCACGAGACGCAGATCGCCAGTGTGATCAAGAGTCTTTTCAGCATCTGAATTGTCCTGTGGAGTTCAGGCCGGCGGGGTCGGCTAAACTTGTCATCAAGGATGGGAAAGCGGGTGCATCATACACGAAGACCTTTGATAGCTCGAAGGCTTTTGTCATCCCTGCGTGCTCGTCCCTTCACTGTGCTAACATCGCCGCTCGACCTGCGGAACACGCCCGAACGCGCTTAATCCTTCGCTCTTGAAACGGTGTCGCTTTTCCCATGATGCAATTGATCATCGCCGGACTCGTCCTGTCGTGCCTGCTCTCGCTGGGCGTTATCGCGTATCTCGCACGCTCGCTCGCGCGTCTGCGGCGCGAGTTGGGGGAGGGGCAGGAACACCGGCAATTGCCGCCGCCGGAAGCGACGCCCGTCAGCGTTCACGCGCCGCTCGAACCGTCGAGGCAGGAGACGGCCGGGACGCCGGAAGCGACGCCGGAAATGCCGACAGCGGATGCGCCCGAAGCGACGGCCGGGACGCCGGAAGCGTCGGCGGAAACGCCGCAGACAATACAAACAGGCGAGACTTCCGAGAAGCTGGGGCTGGAGGAGGTCGGGGCGCTCTCCGATGCCTTCCGCACCGGGATGGCGAGCCAAACTTCGGCCGAACCGGGCGAAGCCGGCGAGCCGTGCGGCGGGATGAGCGAGTTGAACGTCTATGCGCTCGCCGCGGCGATGGACGCGCATTACCAGCGAAGTTCGCGCCCGGCCGAGTTGCGGCAGCACGAATGTTTTCGCAAGGGCGTCAAGTTGTGTCTGGGCAATTACTACACGACGCGCGACCTCATCGAGTTTGCGCGTGATACGAACGTCGTCGTCGCCTGCATCGCGCTCGAAGCGTTGGCCGAACGGCGCGACGAGCCGGACGCGGTCGAACCGCTGCTCGCCCACATCAACGAGTTCTACTACTGGCCGGGCTATTACGCTCTGCACGCACTCGACGAGCGCGCCGCCGACCGCCCCGTCCTCGCCCGGCTGCTGCTGCACATCAAGGGCGCGTGGGGCGAATACACCGCGCTGCAATCGCTGCGCGAGTTTGTCGTTAATCGCATGGCGCGCGGCGAACGCGAGGCCAGCTTCGGCGGCGCGCTCGACACGCTCGCGGACGATCAGATCGAACTGCTCACGACCGTCTTCGACGATCTCAAGGACGTGCTGCCGCCGGGATTGTTGCATGAGTTCAACTCCTGGAAAGGGGCGCACGTCGATCTCGATTTCCTGCGCTCGTTCGGGCGCGTGTGGACGCTCGACGCCGCCGCCGACCATGCCGGAGACGACGGTGTGCCCGAAGGCGTAGTGATGCTCGAAGAGGTGCGCGAGCGCGTGCTGGAGATGGAGACGGCGATCAGGAAAGAGCCGCCGCGTTCGGTGTTGCTGGTGGGCGATTCGGGCGTGGGGAAGACGACGCTCGTGCGTGTGCTCGCCCGGCGTTTGCAGCGGGAACGCTGGCTCATTCTCGAAGCGTCCGCAGCGGACGTGTTGGCCGGGCAGCAATACATCGGCCAACTCGAAGGGCGCGTGCAGACGCTCGTGCGTGAAATCGGCGGCAAGCGTGTGCTGTGGATCGCGCCGAACTTTCACGAACTCGTCTGGGCAGGCCGACACCAGCACAACCCTTCGGGCTTGCTCGATCTGTTGTTGCCGCATGTCGAGAGCGGCGCGGTGAAACTGATCGGGGAAACCACTTCGGCGGCGTATGAAAAGTTGATGCAGATGCGCCCGAAGCTGCGCACCGCGCTTGAGACGTGCCGCGTGGGCGCGCTCGGCGACGCGGAGACTTTGGAAGTGGCGCGCCGCTGGGCGGCGGTCGGGCGCAAAACGGCGGAGACACAGAAAGGCTCGGGCGACGCGACGCGCGCCGCCGCCATCGCGCCGCGCATCTCCGAGCAGACGTTGCAGGAGGCTTTCCAACTCGCCAAACAATATCTCGCCGACAAGGCCGCGCCCGGCAATCTGCTTTTGTTGCTCGACTCAACGCACCGCCGCCTGTTGATCGAACGCGGCGCGACAACCAACACAGCGTCGTCGGGTGAAGTGACGCTCGACGATCTGCTGGTCACGCTCTCGCAGTTGACGGGGCTGCCCGTGAGCATCCTGGATGATCGTGCGGGTCTCGACCTCCGAGACCTGCGCGGCTTCTTCGAGGCGCGCGTGCTCGGCCAGCCCGAAGCGGTCGAGTGTCTCGTCGAACGCGTCGCGATGATCAAGGCGGGTTTGACCGACCCGACGCGCCCGCAGGGCGTCTTCCTCTTCGTCGGCCCGACGGGCACGGGCAAGACCGAGATCGCGAAGACGCTCGCGGAGTTTCTCTTCGGCTCGCCCGAACGCATGATCCGCCTCGACATGAGCGAGTTTCAGACGCCCGACGCGCTTGACCGCATTCTCGGCGAGCAGAGCGACACGGCGGAGAGCACCGCGCTCGTCAACTCGATCCGCAAACAGCCGTTCGCCGTCGTCCTCTTAGACGAGTTCGAGAAGGCGCACCCGCAGGTGTGGGACTTGTTCCTGCAAGTCTTTGACGACGGGCGGCTGACAGACCGGCGCGGCAACACGGCCGACTTTCGCCACTGCGTCGTGATCATGACTTCGAACCTCGGCGCGACCCTGCCGCACGGGGCTGGGATAGGCTTCTCGCAGGAGCAGGCGCATTTCGCGGCGGGCGCGGTCGAGCGCGCCGTGATGCGCTCGTTCCGGCGCGAGTTCGTCAACCGCATTGATCGCGTCGTCGTCTTCCGCCCGCTCGGCCGCAACATCATGCGCGACCTGCTGCGTAAGGAGTTGAACGACGTGCTCAGGCGGCGCGGCCTGCGCACGCGCCAGTGGGCGGTCGAGTGGGACGAATCGGCGATAGACTTCCTGTTGGAAAAGGGCTTCACGGCAGACCTCGGCGCGCGTCCCCTCAAGCGCGCCATCGAGCGTTATCTCCTGTCGCCGCTCGCCCTCACCATCGTCAACCACCAGTTTCCCGAAGGCGATCAATTCCTCTTCGTCCACGCGCGCGGCGGCCAGTCGCTCGACGTGGAGTTCGTTGACCCGGACGCGCCGGAAATTTACGCGGGGCAGCCCGCGAGCGCGCCGAGCGGCGGCGACGCGCTCGACGAAGAGACGGGCGCGGACGAGCGCGAACTGCGACTCGAATCAATCGTACTCGATGCGCGCGGCACGCTCGCCGAGGTGCAGTTCTTGCAGCAAAAGTTCGACGCGCTCGCCGATCAGGTTGAGGCCGACGAGTGGCAGGGACGAAAAAACGGCGCGCTCCTCGAAACCTCCGCGCCCGGCTTCTGGAATTCGCCCGAACGCTTCAGTGTGCTCGGACTCGCCGAATACATGGATCGGATCGAGACGGGACTCGACACCGCCGGCTCTCTGCTCAAACGCCTCAACGGCTCGCGGACGCGCGACCGCCAGCATTTCCCCCCGGAACTCGTCGCGCGCCTCGCGCATCAGCTCTACCTGATCGATGCGGCCTGTCGCGGTCTCGCCGCCGGACACCCGCGCGACCTCTTCCTACAGGTGCGCGCCAGTTGCGACGCGGGCGCGGACAACGCCGTCTGTAACGACTTCGCGCGCCGCATCAGTGGGATGTATCGCCGCTGGGCAGAGGCGCGGCGCATGCGCTTCGAGGTGTTACAGGAAACTTCCGATGCGTCGGAAGACGACGACGCGAGTGCGACCGTCGCGCCTTATCAAATGCTCGCGGCCATTTCGGGTTTCGCCGCCTACTCGCTCCTGCACGTCGAGACGGGGCTACACGTACTCGAAACGCCGCAGGATGAAAAGTCTTTCAACCGCGCGCGCGTCCACGTCCGCGTCGTCGCGCAGCCGGACGAACCGGCCGGACGCGAGGCCGATGCCTTACGCAAACAGGCCGAGCGCGTACTCGCTGCCGACGCGAACGGCTCGCAACAGATCGTGCGTCGCTACCGGGAAGAACCCTCGCCGCTCGTGCGCGACAGCGTGCGCGGCTGGCGCACCGGCAAACTCGAACGCGTCCTCGAAGGCCACTTCGATCTGATGTTTTAACTCTGGAGTTAACTTTGGAGGCGTGGGCCGTGAGCATGCCGATGCTCTCGGCGCGGGCTTGCGGACGGGGTTCGGGCGGGCGCGGAGTTCACATCCGTCCGGCGTGAACATCAGGGTGCGACGCAAAAAAGAAAAGAGGCGAGCGGGATTAGCGACCGCTCGCCTCTTTTCTTTATCGGCTTTGATGAAGCCGGATTAGGGAGACAATGAACTAGCTGTCGAGTTCTTCCGCATTAGCTTTCCGTCGTCGCCGCACCTTTGCCGCGACACCGGCCAGCCCCGTCCCGAGCAGAATCATCGTGGCCGGTTCGGGCACGGGTTCCGTAGACCCCGCCGAGCCGATGAAGAAACTCTCCGGCCCGCCGTCCGCACGCGTAACGGTGGCGATCAGGCCGAGACGAAGGTTCGGATTCGCCGCAATCGCAGCCTGCAAGCGCGCCGCCGCAGCCGCGTCGAGTCCGAACGTGTAGTCGGAAGTGCCTTGGCCGTTGCCGACCATCTGGAAATTCTGAGGCGACTCGACGAGCGACGCTCTGAACACTTCCGTTCCTTCTTCGTTGAAAGCCGTCAAAATCAGAGTGTTGAGCGTGACATCGCTCTTCTTGTCGGCAAACGGCTCGATGATGTCGAAGTAGATGCGGATGTCGCTGGCCTGCGTCGCACCGATCTCGGTGAGGCTGACAGTCTGCGTATTGCTGCCGCGCGTCCAGTCGCCGGTGCGCACGTCCTCGCCGGAAGTCGCCGAGCGGCCGACTGCGCCCGAAGCGGTCGTGTGATTTTGAATTGAGAGGACGTGAGGGGCGCGCGCGTCGCCGCAGCCGCGTCCCACTCCGCACGGATGTTGCAAGTCAGTGCCCAGCAGCACAAGGCCGTCGGCATAGGCGCTGTTCGCGCTAAAACCGATCAACAACAAAACCGCGGCGTTTAAGGCAATTTTGGATAAGAGTTTGGGCATCGTGTGTTTCTCTCCTTGATGTTCTGACTTCAAGAGGAAACACTCAAAGTCCGGCGTATTTCAGCATTTTTTTCGGGGCGCAAAAAATTGGTCGGAAGAATTATTTTGTGGAATTATGTGACTATTGTTCAACGGTTGCCGGGCGCATCATTTACCACATCCGATATCAAACCGTCACAATTGCCGCCCTCGCCCACGGCAAACAACCTCTCGAATCGGGAATGCGGCCGCGCACCCCTTCGGGTCATGCGCGCGTGTTTGGCGTCGCCCCGTCAGGTATAATATGCTGCGTTACCGAAACCCTTTTTTCTCCCGCAAATCTTGTCCTGAATAAACGGAGTTGAGCCAATGAAGAGAGCCGTCGCTTTTTTGCTGTCGCTGTCATTTTTGCTGTCGCTGCCCGCCGCAATCGTGCGCGCCGACGAGGGCATGTGGACTTTCGATAACCCGCCGCTGAAACAGTGGAAGGAGCGTTACAACTTCGAGCCGACGAAAGAGTGGCTCGACCACGTGCGCCTCGCCTCCGCGCGCTTGCAGGATGGCGGCAGCGGTTCGTTTGTCTCACCGAACGGCCTCGTGATGACCAATCAACACGTCGCCGGCGGGCAACTCGCGAAGCTCTCGACCAAAGAGCGCGACCTCGTCAAAGACGGTTTCTACGCGCGCACGAACGCCGAAGAGTTGAAGTGCCCCGACCTTGAGATCAACGTGCTCGTCTCTTACGAAGACGTGACGGCGCGCGTGCAGGGCGCGGTCAAACAGGGCGCGAGTGACAGGGAAGCCAACGAGCAGCGCAGGGCCATGATGGCCGCCATCGAGAAAGAGTCAACCGACCAGACCAAACTCAAGAGCGATGTGGTGACGCTCTACGCGGGCGGCGAATACTGGGTCTACCGCTACAAGAAATACACGGACGTGCGCCTCGTCTTCGCGCCCGAAGAGCAGATCGCGTTCTTCGGCGGCGACTACGATAACTTCACCTACCCGCGCTACAACCTCGACGTGACGTTCCTGCGCGTCTACGAAAACAATCAGCCCGCCAAAACCGAGCACTACTTCAAGTGGTCGGCCAAAGGCCCGTCGGACGGCGAGTTCGTCGTCCTCTCCGGCAACCCCGGCTCGACCAACCGCCTGCTGACCAACGCGCAGCTTCAATACCAGCGCGACCTCGGCAACCCCTTGCAGATGCAGGTCTGGTCGTCGCGCCGCGACGCGCTCAACCGCTACGCCGCACTCGGCGCGGAACAGGCGCGCCGC
>DATCWB010000263.1:0-3206 GCA_036566625.1 Pyrinomonadaceae bacterium | reverse complement strand
GTCAGCAGATCCATCGCTCCGGAACCGCGGAACATCCCGATCGCCACCAGCATCCCCACGAGGAACGGGATGATCTTCACCGCCACGTCGAAGCCTTCCTTCGCGCCGTCGATGAAGACGTCGTACACCTTCACCTTCCGCACGATCCCGATCAGCGGGATCAGCACGAGCAGCACCGGCATGGCCCAGAGCGAGATCTGTTCGAGCGTGGCCCGGATCATTCGGCACTCTCCTGCTGCACCTCGGCGGCGGTCGACGGTTGCGGATAGAAACGCTGCAGCAACTTCGCGGCGAGCACCGCTGCCACGGTTCCGATGAAGGTGGCTACCAGAGACGTGGAGATGATTGCGGTCGGATTCACCGAGCCCGCCGCGGCCAGCACGCGTTCCAGCACGAGATGGTCTTCCGTGCTCAACATCTCTTTGAGCGGCGCGCCCGCCTGCGGCGCTTCGCCGAGCCGGAGCATGAGCAGCGCGGCGGCGTTGATCGTCGTCACGCGGTTCTCTTCGTCAAGCGAGATGACGCCGGTCGAGAGCGATTCGAGCACGGTTTCGATGTAGTTGCGTCGCTCGTCGAGCGCGAGATTCTTGTCGCGCAGTTCGCCCGCGCCCGCTTCGATGCGTCGCCGGTTCTCTTCGAGTTGCGCGGTCATCTGGTTGAAGGACGAAGCGAGGATGGCGAGTTCGTCGTCGGCGATGGTCGTGACGCGGTGCGCGAGATTGCCGCGCGCCACCTCGTCTGCCGCTTCGGCGAGCGCGCGGATGGGCGCGCCGATGCCGCGCGCGAGGTGAATAGCCGCCCATGTCGCCGCGAATAGCAGAAGCAGTGTCATCAACCCGATGGTGGACAGGCCAAGCAGGCGCACTTTGCGTTGCCTGCGTTTGAAATCCTCGAACGTCTGGCTGCTCCTGACGAGTTCGGCGAGTTGCGGGTCGGCGCGGCGTTCGCGCGCGGCGACAAATGAGGAATGACCGTACTCGGGCGGCAAATCGTGATTATCCAGGGGTAATTCGGTCACGTCGAACACCCTCGCGCCGACCTTAACTTCGGCCAGATAGTCACTCCGCTTCGTCACCGACCGCAATTCTCTCAGAATCGCGTCAACCTCACTTTGCTGAAGGCTGCGGCTCGCCGTTATGGCGGGGGAATCTTCCACGCCGTCGATCATGAGCAGAGACAATTTGCCGTGCTCGGCCAGATGGTTGAGCCTCGACTGTAGTTCGTCGGCGGAAGGCGTTTCCATCCCCAGCGAGACGTAAGCGAGTTGGGCGGCCGTCCTGAAACTCTCCGCCTCGCGCCGCGCCTCGTTCGTCTGCACTTCGCGCGCCTGCTGCACGACGGCTTCGGGCAAACTGCTGAACCACTTTTCGAGCGAGCGGTTGAAGAAGATGTAGGAGAAGACGGCCATCGCCGTGATCGGCAGGAGGCTGACGGTAATGAAATAGACGACGAGCCGCGTCTTGATCTTCGAGCCGAGTTCGTGCGCGCGCCGCTCGCCCCTGAGCTTGACGAGGTTGCGCACGAAGATGAAGGTGAAGACGATGAAGGCGACGAAGTTGAGCGACGAGAGCGCGTAGAGCAGCAAGGTGTCTGCGGCCGTGTCGGGCGTGAAGACTTCCCACAGCCCGAAGACCTGCAAGGCGATGAGCACGAACAGCAGCGACAGCACGAGGCCGCCGAGCAGCCACGGCGCGCCGCGTCGCTTAGGCTTCGGCTCGCCCGTCTCTTCCGGCGTCTGTTCGGTCAAATGGTCAGTCATCACGCTTCGCGCGACAGAGTTTAGCACGCGAGCGAGCGCGCCGGGGCATTCCCCTTATCAACTCTCACACGGACTTTCGGTTACAATCGGCGGCGACTTTTTCCAATCCGCCTGACGTGAACGCTTTCACCCGATGAACCCACTCGACATTTTTCTCAACCGCCACGGGCGACTGCGCAGCGGTTGGCGACTCGCAATCTTTTGCGCCGTCTATTACACGGCTCTCGCCGCCTTCTTCACCGCGCTCTACGGAATATTTTTCCTGCTCAAAATTTCCAATCCGAACGCGCGGCTCGCAGGGACCCTCGGCTACGTCGTGCAAGCCTTCGTGCTCTTCACGACCGCGCTCGTCGTCGGCTGGGGTTGCGGGCGTCTGTTTGAAGACCTGCCCCTGCGCGCGCTCGGCTGGGCGCGGCATCGCGGGTGGGTGCGCGATCTGCTCGCCGGGTCTCTGCTCGGCGCGCTGTCGCTCATGCTCGCCGCGCTCGTCGCGACGGCGTTTCGCGGCTTTCAATTCAGCGTCGCGCCGTCGATTTCAAGCGTCGCATTCCTGAAGACGTTCTTCGGCGCAGCGGTCATCTTCATCATCGCGGCGGCGGCGGAAGAGATGCTCTTTCGCGGCTACCCGTTGCAGACGATGATGCGCGCGCTGCCCTTCCTCGCCGCCGTCGTGCCCTCGTCGGTGCTCTTCGCCTACGTGCATCTCGACAACCCGAACGTCTCCTGGGGCTTCACCTTCGTCAACACGACGCTGGCGGGCTTCTGGCTGGCCGTCGCCTACCTGCGCACGCGCAGCCTCTGGTTTCCGCTCGGCCTGCACTGGGCCTGGAACTGGGCGATGGGCGCGCTGCTCGGCCTGCCCGTCAGCGGCATCACGAGCCTGACGCGCGCGCCGCTCCTCAGCGCCACAGACAACGGCCCGGCGTGGCTGACCGGCGGCGCATACGGCATCGAAGGCGGCGCGGCCTGCACCCTCGCGTTGATTATTTCGACGATCTTTATCTGGAAGACGCGGCTGCTCAGAGCCGACGAAGAGTTGAAGAACTTCACTGACGGGGAAACGCCGAAAGACAGTGACAGGTGACGGGTGACAAGTGACGAGTTTGGCTGTTTTAACTCGTCACTTGTCACCCGTCACCTGTCACTGTCTTACTATCTTTCGCTGATCGGCACGTACTTCAGATCGCGCGGGCCGATGTATTCGGCGCGGGGGCGGATGAGTTTGTTGTTGTCGTACTGTTCGAGGACGTGTCCCGTCCAGCCGGAGATGCGTGAGACGGCGAAGATGGGCGTGTAGAGTTCGAGCGGAATGCCCATCATGTAGTAGGTCGAGGCCGAGTAGAAATCCACGTTCGGGTACATGCCCTTCTCCTGGTGGATGTAGTCCTCGATCTTTCTGGAAATCTCATACCACTTCGTCTCGCCCTTCGACTTACCAACTTCCTCT
>DATCWB010000262.1:0-3077 GCA_036566625.1 Pyrinomonadaceae bacterium | reverse complement strand
GGAAGAATGTTGTTTATTGCTGGCGAAAGGAGTCGGCGAAGACCAGAGAAGCCGGATCGGAAACCAGACGGGCGGGCGGGTTTTTCTGTTCTTAAAAACCGACGACTTTTGGAGAGATTATCAAAACATGCTGTCGCAAGGCGTCAGATTCGTCAGAGAACCGAAAAACGAGGAATATGGGACGGTGGCCGTTTTCGCGGATTTATACGGTAATCTGTGGGATTTGGTCGAGTTCAGTAAGTAAGGGTCGGTCAGTTGTATCATCGCGCCGCAAGAGGATTTAAGCGTCGCCGGCGGCGGGCGCGTGGAAACGGAAAGCGGCGCGCGGTGTTTGAATCCCGCGCGCCGCCTTTGTCATCAACCTTAACCTCTTACCCTTTCCCCATCTTACAGGTTCTGGACGATGAAGTCGGTCATCATCTGTCGCATGTGTTTGAGGAGCAGCGGGTCGGTCACGCCGTGGCGCGACTTCGGGTAGAGCATGAGTTGGAAGGGCTTGTTCGCCTTCTGTAGTTCGTAGGCGAACTGGATGGTGTTCTGGACGTGGACGTTGTCGTCCATCGTGCCGTGAATGAGCAGGATTTTGCCGTGGAGGTCGCGCGCGTTGTGGAGCGGCGAAGCCTTGCGATAGCCTTCGGGGTTGTTCTGCGGCGTGCCCATGTAACGCTCCGTGTAGATGCTGTCGTAATCGCGCCAATCGGTGACGCTGCCGCCAGCGATGCCGATCTTGAAGTTCTGGCTGTGCGTCAGCGCGTAGGTGGTCATGAAGCCGCCGTAGCTCCAGCCCCAGATGCCGATGCGCGAGCCGTCAACGTATGGCTGCGACTTCAACCACGAGACGCCGTCTTCCAGATCGCGCAGTTCCAGTTCGCCGAAGTTACGATAGACACCCCAGGCGGATTCGACGCCCTTGTTGCTCGCCGTGCGATTGTCGCAAATCCAGACGATGTAGCCCTTCTGCGCGAGCAGTTGATGCCACAGGTAGCCGCCGCCGCCCCACGCGTTTCGCACCTGCGGGGCTTGCGGCCCGCTGTAGGTGAACGACATCACCGGGTATTTTTTCGAGGGGTCGAAGTCCGGCGGGCGAATCATCATCGCCTCCATCGTGAAGCCGTCGCGTGTCTTGACCTGCAACAGTTCGGCCTTGCCGAGTTTGTACTGCGAGAGCGCGGCGACCTTGTTCTCGGCCAGCACGCGCACGAGTTTGCCACTCGCGTCGAAGAGACGCACCTGCGTCGGCGTGTTGATGTCGTTCCAGTAATGTACGAAGTGTGTGAAGGTCGGGTTGAAGTCAACGCGGTGCGAGCCTTCGCCCTGCGTGAGGCGCGTCTGTCCCGTGCCGTCGAGCCTGATACGGTAGGCGTTCGGCGCGATGTGGCTGTACTCCGTGCCCGTGAAATAGATGAAGCCCTTCGCTTCGTCCACGCCCTCGATTGAGCGTATCTCCCACTTGCCGTCCGTCACCTGCCGGATCAACTTACCGTCGGCCGCGTAGTGATAGAGGTGCTGCCAGCCGTTGCGGTCGCTCAGCCAGAGGAACGAGCCGTCTTTCAGGTAGCGCGGATTGTTGTCTTTGGCCTCGACCCACGCTTTCGTCGTCTCGCGGAAGAGCGTCGTGGTTTTGCCGTCGGATGCGTTGGCGTGGTTGAGGTCGAGATACTTCTGCTCTCGATCCTGCGCGTGAAAGATGACGCGGCGGCTGTCGGGCGTCCAGCCGACGCGCGTGATCAGAAGATCGGCGGGGAGATACTTGTAGGTGTCGGCCCAGCGCGTCGCGCCGCCCGAGGCGTTGACGATGCCGAGTTTGACAACGGGGTTCGGGTCGCCCGCCTTCGGGTAGGGCGTGGTCTCCAATTCCTGCCTGACCGGGATGTGATCCACCACCGTGAACTCGTGCACCGGCGTTTCGTCCAGACGCAGGTAGGCGATCATGTTCGAGTCGGGACTCCACCAGTAGCCCTCGAAGTTACCGCGCCCGTAGAGTTCTTCCTGATAAACCCAGTCGAGGCGGCCGTTGAGGATTTTGGGCGAGCCGTCGCTCGTCAGCGCGCGCTCCTTCTGTCCGCCGAGGTCTACGATGTAGATGTTGTTGCCGCGCACGTAGGAGACCATCCGCCCGTCGGGGCTGAATGTCTCGCCCACCTCTTCGTCCGGCGTGTTCGTCAGACGCCACGCGCGTTCGCTGCCGAATTCGTAATAGAAGAGATCGTTGGCGTGGTTGAGAAGCGCGCCCGTCTGCGCCGGGTTCATCTGGTAGTTGGTGCGGTTAGCGAGGCGTCGCGCGTCCTCGCTCGACATGCCGGGCAGCGCGTTGAAGGCGGCCTCCATCTTCGCGGCGTCGAAGAAGGCCGTGGAGTCGCCCGTCAGGGCGTTGACGCGCAGCAGGCGCGGCGTGCCCGGCTTCGACGCATCGCCCGCGACGAGATAGGTGCGGCCGTCCTTGAGCCAGCGCGGGGCGGGCGTCGAGCCGCTGAAATTGACGCGCTTGACGGGGTCGAAGAGTTCGTCGATGGTCAGCATCTTCTCCTGCGCGAGCGCGTGGGAGGAAAGGCCGAGAAGTATAAAGGCGAGTGTGAAAAGTGTCAGACGATTACGCACTGTGGATGTCTCCTGCCGGTTTAAGTTGAAGCGGCGTCATTTTAACTCTAACCAGTTCGGACTCACACGGCCGCGCGCGCGAGTTCGGGCGTTGCATTGTTCGGGGAGAGTGTGCAGTTAATTTTGTTACGCTCGAAAGCATTCAGCCAAAATCAAACGCGCCTGTCAAGAAGATTCCCGGTTGATACGCAACGCGGGCGCGAACAGTTTCAAACGACCGCCGTCGTTTACCCCCCCGCGTAACGACGCCCGCTCCGCCGCGCGGGTGCGTCGCTTGACAGCCACATCCGGTCGGGCGTATAAGCGCGTTTGAGAAAAGGCGTGGTGAGTTAAGGCGACTTGCGGCCACGTAAAATAAACAGCTAAACAGCACGGCTCTTCCGACGAAGCACACCTACTTCGAGACGCTTTTTTGAAGTCCCGCGTTGTTTGGCGCGGGACTTTTTTTTAGTGACGAGTGACAGGTGACGAGTGACGAG
>DATCWB010000261.1:0-4918 GCA_036566625.1 Pyrinomonadaceae bacterium | reverse complement strand
CTTGGGCGGCATCGCGCCCGCGCCTATGGAAGTGAAGGAAGCGCAGGACGCTCTGATCGGTGCGCCGCTCGACGCAGAACGGATACGCGCGGCGGCGGAAGCCTGCTACGTCAAAGCGCGCCCGCTCGACAACACGGATTTCATCATGAACTGGCGCAAGCAGATGACGCGCACCTACGTCATGCGCGCGCTCGAAGCGTTGCAAAACGACTAGCCCGGAAGTTTTCGGAAACCCGCACCGCGCCGTATGCGTTCAAGGTTGCAACAGTTCGCAATCTCGAATTTCCGGAGACATCAATGAAAAAGTTAATTTTGGTTATCGCCGCGCTCGTGTTGCTGCCCGCGTCGGTCGCGGCGCAAGGCGCGGGCGCGGACGCGGAGCGCGAGGCCGTCAAGCAGGCCGTGCTGGATTACGTCGAAGGCATCTATGAAGTGAACCCCGCGCGCATCGAACGCAGCGTCCACCCGGAGCTGGCGAAGCGCGGCTTCTTCGTGAAGCGGGGCGAGACGGCCTACAGTTCCGACGTGATGACCTTCCAGCAACTCGTCGAAGTTGCCAAGACTTACAACAAGAACGGGCGCGTGCCGAAAGACGCGCCGAAGGAAGTGGTCGTCTTCGACGTGTCCGACCAGACGGCCAGCGCGAAACTCACCGCCGTCTGGGGCATAGACTACATACACCTCGCCAAGTACGACGGGAAGTGGAAGTTCGTCAACGTGCTCTGGCAAACCCCGCCGAAGAAATAAGGAAGAATTGATTCATTGATCCATTGCCTCATTGATTCAATGTCTCCTTTCTTCATTGAATCAATGAACTAATGGATCAATGAATCAATCCTCTGTTCGCCCCCTGCCCGTCGCCGCCGTCCTGCTCGCCGCCGGGCGTTCGCGGCGCATGGGCGCGTTCAAGCCTCTGCTGCCTTTCGGCGCGCAGACCGTGATCGAAACATGCGTCAACAGTCTCTTGGCGGCGGGCGTCGGCGAGGTCGTCGTCGTCCTGGGTCATCGTGCGGAAGAGGTGCGTGAGGCGCTCGCGCACCTGCCCGTCCGCTTCGCGCTGAACGATAGGATAGGGAGCGAGATGGGCGTCTCGATTGCGCGTGGCGTGGAAGCATTGTCGCCGGGCGGCGCGGCGGATGAGACGGCTGCGGGCGCGTTGCTCGTCGCGCTCGCGGATCACCCGGCCGTGACGGCCGCAGAGATCGGCGAGGTTATCGCGGCGCACAGGCGGACGGGCGCGCGGCTGGTCGTGCCGGAGTGGCGCGGGCGCGGCGGGCATCCCGTGCTGGTTGATCTCAGCCTTCGCGCGTCGCTCCTGAATTTAGACGAGGCGGGCGGTTTGCGCGCCCTCTTCGACCGGCATGCGGGCGAGGTTTTGCGCCTGCCGGTCGCGTCCCCATTCGTTGCGCGCGACATGGATACGTGGGAAGATTACCGCGCGCTGCACGAAGAGGTTTTCGGGGTCCCGCCGCCTCTCACAGAGACTTGAGGGAAACCCCGCCGGGCTGGTTGTTCGCCTTCAATCCAACTGTTCTTTCTGACCGTACATCTAACTATTTCGGTACGGGAGCGTTTCGCGTACAGACCGAGCGCGCCACGGCGGGCGACGATAATTCGACCCGTTAATTGGTCGCCGGAGATCGTGAGACGCCGTGTAGAAGGAGAAAAGAATGTTTACCAGGTCCCCCCGTTTCATCGCCGGTTTATTACTCTCTCTCATGCTCGTCTTCGCGCAGGCGTTTGCCGTCGCGCCCGCGAATACGCAGGAGGGATTGCTGGACTTTTCGTTGCGCTCGGTTGATGGCGGCAGCATCACCGCCGAGCAGTTGCGCGGCGACGTCGTTGTCCTCGCCTTCGGCGCGTCGTGGCTGCCGCTCTCGCGCACGCAGGTCGAAGGCGTCCAGCGGCTCGCGGACGAATACCGCGACCGCGATCTGAGAGTCTACTGGGTGAGCACGGATTCGGAATCGCAGAAGTCGAAGAATTTCGCGACGGACGACCAACTGCGCTCGTTCGCGCGCAAGAACGGACTCAAGATCGGCGTCCTGCGCGACCCGGACGGCGCGCTCTTCAAACGCATGGGCGTGGATCGCAACCAACTGCCCGCGCTCGTCATCTTCGACAAGGACGGCCAGATTTCCGGCGCGCCCATCGGCGGCCTCGACCCCGAAGGCAACCTCGTGCAACGCCTCTCCGCGCGCATCAACAAATTGCTTTAAGGCCGCCCGCCCGACGCATACCGGCCGGCCGTATCCTCTTCAAACGGCGGGGGCGGCTTCAAACATGAAGCCGCCCCCGCCGTCTTTATAGTTTTCCAGAGAAGAAAAGGTGGCAGACGCCCCGACGTTAAGGGCGACGGCTCTCCTCCGCCAACTTGTAAACCAGACGCACGGGCAGCCCGACCACGTTCCAGTAATCGCCCTCGATCTCTTCGATGAAGAGCGCGGCGCGCCCCTGCACGCCGTACGCGCCCGCCTTGTCCGACGGTTCACCCGTCGCCACGTACCACTCGATCTCTTCATCCGACATCGGCGCGAAACGCACGCGCGTCAGTTCGTGCGCTACGAGCACGTCGCGCGTCTCGGCGCGCACGAGCGCGACCCCGGTCAGCACGTCGTGCCACCTCCCGCTCAGGAGCCTGAGCATCCGCCGCGCATCTTCCGTGTCGGCGGGCTTGCCGAGCACCTGACCGCCGACCGCGACGACCGTGTCCGCGCCGAGCACGAGGCCGGACGCGCGCCCCTCCGCCACCGCCTCCGCCTTCTCGCAAGCCAGACGCTCCACGTACTCGCTCACTTCCTCGCCTGCATGCGCCGCCTCGTCCACGTTCGCCCCCACTGCCTCAAACGGCCAGCCGACCGCGCTCAAAATCTCCGCCCGGCGCGGGCTGCTCGAAGCCAGCACCAGTTGTTCCAACTCAAACCCCGCCGCCTCATCCGGCGGAACTCCTACTTGTGGCTCTCCCCGTTCTTCCATTACACTTCACCTCTTGCATGCGGATTTCGGATTGCGGAATGCGGATTCTAAAACCATTAAGCCGACATTGCCAGTCAGGTTCTTTGATCCGCAAACTGAAATCCGCATTCCGCAAGCGAAAAGATGGACGACTTAATCCGAGCACTGCCCAACCTGCTGCGCGCAGCAGGCGACGCGGAAGAGGTGGCCGAGGCGGCGGCGATGGTGGCATGGCGTCGCGTGGCGGGCGAAGCCCTGCGCGGTCAGGCCGTGCCGTTTCGCCTGCATCGCAAACTGCTCGTCGTCGCCGTTCCCGACACGACGTGGCAGAAACAGCTCGAACAAATCAGCGGTCAACTGATCTTTCGCCTCAACTCGCTGCTCGGTCAGGCTGTCGTCACCTACATCGAGTTTCGCGTGGACACGGCCACCGTCCGCGCCGAGCGCGCGCGAATCGGCCAGACCGACTTTGACCGCGCCGCCCACGAACGTCGTGCGCTCAGCAACTCGCGCCAACTCACGGATGCCGCCGACGCGATTCAGGACGAAGATTTGCGCCGCCGCTTCCTGCTCGCCGCCGGGAGCTATATCGACGCGCAACAGAGAAACAAGTAAGCAGTAAGCAGCGAGCAGTAAACAGTAAAAACGCAAACAACTGCTTACTGCTCGCCGCTTACTTTCAAATCATTATGCCGATTACCGAATCAGACATCGAAAAGATCGCCGCGCTGGCGCAGCTTGAGTTGACCGACGAGGAGCGCAGGGCGTTGACGCCGCAGATCGCTTCCATCGTGAGTTACGTCGAGCAGTTGAACGAGTTGGACACGAGCGCGGCCGAACCGGCCCTCGGCGGACTCACCGGCGAAGGCGCGCGCACCGACGCCGCGCGCGAAGACGCGCCCCTGCCCTCGCTCGGCCAGAACCTCGCGCTCGATCAAGCGCCTGATCCGGCCGCCGGACACTTCCGCGTGCCTAAAGTTTTGTAAGAGCCGCCGGCCATCGGCCGTCAGCCGCCGGCAACATCATGGAAACTGATTGCTGCGGCTCGGCTGACGGTTAATGGCTGATTGCTATTTTATGAACATCGAAACGATCAAAACGCGCCTCGCGGGAGGCGAACTGGATGCCCGCGCCGTGGTGGAGAGCGCGCTCGGCGCGGCCGAAGAGTTGAACGAGACGCTCGGCGCGTTTCTGCAAATCGACCGTGCGGGCGCGCTCGCGCGCGTGGCCGAGTTGGACGGGCGGCGCGACGAGTCTCTGACGCGCTCGCTCGGCTGTGTGCCCGTCGCCGTCAAGGACAACATCTGCGTGCGCGGGCTGCAAGCCTCGTGCGGCTCGGCGATCCTCGGCGGGTATCATCCGCCCTACAACGCCACGGTCGTCGAACGCCTGCAAGACGCGGGCGCGATCATCATCGGCAAGACCAACTGCGACGAGTTTGCGATGGGTTCGTCGAACGAGAATTCGGCCTACGGGCCGGTGCGTAACCCCTGGGACACGGCGCGCGTGCCCGGCGGTTCGTCGGGCGGTTCGGCGGCGGCGGTCGCCGCACGCATCGTGCCCGTCGCTTTCGGGTCGGACACGGGCGGCTCGGTGCGCCAGCCGGCGTCGCTCTGCGGCATCGTCGGCGTCAAACCGACCTACGGGCGCGTCTCGCGCTACGGCCTCGTCGCCTTCGGCTCGTCGCTCGATCAAATCGGCATCTTCTCGACCAACACCACGGACGCCGCACAGACCCTCTCCGTCATCGCCGGGCGCGACCCGCGCGACGCGACGACCGCAGACGTTCCGGTGCCCGATTACGTCTCGGAGTTGACGGGCGACATGCGCGGCGCGCGCATCGGCGTGCCCCGCGAGTTGTTCGGCGAAGGACTGGACGCGGACGTGCGCGCGAGCGTCGAGGCGGCGATTGAAGTTTATCGCACGCTCGGCGCGGAGGTGGTTGAAGTGGGACTGCCGCACG
>DATCWB010000260.1:0-12483 GCA_036566625.1 Pyrinomonadaceae bacterium | reverse complement strand
CGTGGCGACGCGCGCGGCGACGGCCGGCGGCGGCAGCAGCGCGACGGCGGCTGATTAAGCCAGGAATGAGAGAAGCAGAAATGTTCGATTATTTGATTGTCGGGGCGGGGTATGCCGGGAGCGTGCTGGCCGAGCGGCTGGCACGCGTCGCCGGGAAGCGAGTTCTCGTCTGCGACCGTCGTCCGCACATCGCCGGTAACGCGTACGATCACTACAACGACGCGGGCGTGCTCGTTCACAAGTACGGCCCGCACATCTTTCACACCAATTCGCGCGAGGTCTTCGAGTACCTGTCGCAGTTCACGGAGTGGCGGCAGTATGAGCATCGCGTGCTGGCGAGCGTTGACGGGCAGTTGCTCCCGATCCCGATCAACCTCGACACGATCAACCAGTATTACGGGTTGAATCTGACCTCGTTTCAGGTCGAAGAATTCCTGAACTCGGTGGCGGAGAAGCGCGATGAGATTCGCACGTCGGAGGACGTGGTAGTCAACCGCGTCGGCCGCGAGTTGTACGAGAAATTTTTCCGCAACTACACGCGCAAGCAATGGGGACTCGACCCATCCGAGTTGGACGCGTCGGTCACGGCGCGCGTTCCGATCAGAACCAACCGCGATGATCGTTACTTCGCCGACTCGTATCAGGCGATGCCCCTGCACGGCTACACGCGCATGTTCGAGCGGATGCTCGATCACCCCAACATCAAGATCATGCTCAACACGGACTACCGCGACATCGAGCGCATCATTCCGTACAAGGAGATGATCTACACGGGGCCGGTTGACGAGTATTTCGATTTCCGCCACGGCAAACTCCCGTATCGCTCGCTCGAATTCAAGCACGAGACGAAGGACACGGAGGTCTATCAGAGCGCGCCGGTGGTGAACTACCCGAACGACAATCTCTACACGCGCATCACCGAGTTCAAATACCTGACGGGGCAGGAGCACAGCAAGACGAGCATCGTTTACGAATACCCGCGCGCCGAGGGCGACCCTTACTACCCCGTGCCGCGCCCCGAAAACGCGGAGCTTTACGCGAAGTATAAAACTCTCGCCGACGAGACGCCGGGCGTCCACTTCGTCGGCCGGCTGGCGACTTACAAGTATTACAACATGGATCAGGTCGTCGCGCAGGCTCTCACGACTTACAAGAAGATCACGGGCGAGCGCAGCAGCCCCGGTGAGCCGAAGTCATAGACACCTGTGTCGAAGTCTCAGACACTTCAGGCACTTTAGGAACAAGGGGTGACAACATGAGCCGAGGAGAACCTCTTCCCGCTCCGGCGCTCGAACTGTGGGCGGGCGTGGAGTGTACCGTCAACCGCGTCGGCGATCAGTTTTACGACCAGCTTGAACGCAACGGCCACGCCGAGCGCATCGAAGACCTCGATCTTTTTGCCGAACTCGGCGTCCGCTCCCTGCGCTATCCGGTGCTCTGGGAGCGCACCGCTCCCGAAGGTTTAGAGCGCGCCGACTGGACCTGGCCTGATGCGCGGCTGGCGCGCCTCCGCGAGCTGGGGATACGCCCCATCGTCGGGCTGCTGCACCACGGCAGCGGCCCGCGCCACACGAGCCTGGTTGCTCCCGATTTCCCGACTCAGCTGGCAGACTACGCGCGTGCGGTGGCCGAACGTTACCCCTGGGTTGACGCCTACACGCCCGTCAACGAGCCGCTGACGACGGCGCGTTTCAGCGGTCTTTACGGCCACTGGTATCCGCACGGACGCGACAACGCGACCTTTGCGCGCGCACTCGTCGGCCAGTGTCGCGCAACCGCGCTGGCGATGCGCGCCATCCGAGAGATCAATCCGCGCGCGCGGCTCGTCCAGACCGAAGACCTCGGCAAGACTTTCAGCACGCGCACTCTGCGTTATCAAGCTGAGTTTGAGAACGAGCGTCGCTGGGCGAGTCTCGACCTGTTGTGCGGGCGCATCACGCGCGCGCACACGTTGTGGGATTACTTCACGCTCATTTGCGGAATCCCGGAGCCGGAACTCGAATGGTTCGCCGCGAACCCCTGCCCGCCCGACATGCTCGGCATCAACCATTACCTGACGAGCGAGCGTTTTCTGGACGAGCGCGTCGGACGCTACCCGGATCGCGCGGTCGGCGGGAACGGGCGGCATCGTTACGTTGACGTGGAAGCGGTGCGCGTGTGCGCCGAAGGGACGGCCGGGCCGCGCGTGCTCCTGCGCGAAGCATGGGAGCGTTATGAGATTCCGCTCGCGGTGACGGAAGCGCATCTCGGATGCACGCGCGAGGAGCAGCTACGCTGGTTCAAAGAGGTGTGGGACGCAGCGCACACGCTGCGGGAAGACGGCGTCGATCTGCGCGCGGTAACGGCCTGGTCGCTGCTCGGCGCGTTCGACTGGTGCAGTTTGCTCACGCGCTGCTCGGGCAGGTACGAGCCGGGCGTCTTCGACGTGCGAAGCGGGAAGCCGCGCCCGACCGCGCTCGCGCACATGCTGCGCGATCTGGCGGCGACGGGCGAGCATGAACATCCCACGCTCGATGCGCCCGGCTGGTGGCGGCGTCTGGATCGCCTGCAATACCCGCCCGTGCGCCGCCAGCCCGCGACGAAGACGACGAAACGAGGACTCGACATGAGACGTGGAGACGCGCGTCCGCTCATCATCAACGGCGCGACGGGCACGCTCGGTCGCGCGTTCGCGCGGCTGTGCGACCTGCGCGGCATCTCTTACCGGCTGTTGACGCGCGCGGAGATGGATATCGCCGACGCACATTCGGTCGAAAACGCGCTCGCCGAGTTGGAGCCGTGGGCGGTCGTCAACGCGGCCGGTTACGTGCGAGTTGACGACGCCGAACGCGAGGCGGAAAAATGTATGCGCGAGAACGCGGAGGGTGCGGCTACGCTGGCCGAAGCCTGCGCGCGGCGCGGCGCGGCGTTGCTGACGTTTTCGTCCGATCTGGTTTTTGACGGGACGAAGGGAAGTCCCTACGTCGAGAGCGACGAGGTATCGCCCTTGAACGTGTACGGGCGGAGCAAGGCGGAGGCCGAGCGGCGCGTGTCCGAGTTGCTGCCGTCGGCGCTCGTCGTGCGCACGAGCGCATTTTTCGGCCCGTGGGACGAGTACAACTTCATCACGCTCGCGCTCAACACGCTCGGCGAAGGGCGCGAGTTCGTCGCGGCGGACGATCAGATCGTCTCGCCGACCTACGTGCCCGATCTCGTGAATGCGAGCCTCGATCTTTTGATTGACGGCGAGCGGGGCATCTGGCATCTCGCGAACGAGGGCGCGACGAGTTGGGCGGAACTCGCGCGCCTCGCCGCGCGCCGCGCCGGACTCGACGCGAATCCGGTCAAAGCGCGCTCCACGGCCTCTATGAAGTTCGCCGCGCCGCGCCCGCTATATGGCGTGCTGGCGAGTGAGCGCGGGCAGTTGCTCCCCACGCTCGAAGACGCCCTGGCGCGTTACCTGAACGAACGCGAGACGCGCGTCGCGGCCTTGAGCATGGCGGCCGGAGGTCGTCTGCAGGGGCGCGCGGGCTGAGTCGCGCGCGAGATAAAAGGTCGCGGCGGAAACGGCGCGGCGCGAGAACGTGTTGTTAAAGTTAAAACCGTGCTGGCCGGTCGTTTCCGGTCGGCACGGTTTTTGACTAACCATCTGAGAACATAGTTAACATGAGCCGTTTTCGGACAGAGGCGGGGCGCGCGGGGCGTGTGCCGTGTCCGAAAACTGTGAGGGGATGCAAAAGGAGATAAGAAGATGGCGACAAGTGAGACAGCATTGACTCAGGAGCAGATTGACAGGGGCGAAGCGCCGCAAGGATACGCGCGCGACGTGAACGTCGGCGAAATCGAACGCTGGGCGTCGGCCATCGGCGGCGGTGCGCTCGCCATTTACGGCCTGACGCGCGGCACGTACGGCGGCGTCGCGCTGGCTTTGCTCGGCGCGAGCCTCGTCCACCGCGGCGTGACCGGCCATTGTTACACCTACGACGCGCTCAGCGTGGACACGGCGAAGCGCGAGGGCGACAACCCGTTCGTGAGCGTCGAGGGCGGGCGCGGCGTGAAAGTCGAAAAGAGCGTGACGATTAACAAGTCGCCCGGCGAGTTGTACAACTTCTGGCTCAACTTCGAGAATTTGCCGCGCTTCATGAATCACCTCGAAGAGGTGCGCGTAACAGGCGACGGGCGTTCGCACTGGGTGGCGAAAGGCCCTGCGGGCACGAGCGTCGAGTGGGACGCCGAGAGCTACAACCTGAAAGAGGGTGAGATGATCGCGTGGCGTTCGCTCGAAGGGTCGCAGGTGGCGAACGCCGGTTCGGTTCACTTCACGCCCGCGCCGGGAGGGCGCGGCACGGAAGTGCGCGTCGTCCTGAAATACGATCCGCCCGCGGGCGTGCTCGGCGCGTGGGTCGCCAAACTGTTCGGCGAAGCGCCCGAACAACAGATCGAAGAAGACCTGCGCCGCTTCAAGCAACTGATGGAGGCGGGCGAGACGGCGACCGTCACGGGTCAGACTTCGGGGCGCGGCGCGAAAGCGTAAAGGCGCAAGGCTAAAGGGGAAGGGGTAGAGGGAAAGGTGAAGACAAGTAAGTAGCTTCTTTAACCTTTCCCCCTTTACCTTTTCCCTTTGCTTTCAAAAGGAGATGGCGACGGAATGAAGGCTCTCTGCTGGTTCGGTAAAAACGATGTGCGGATCGAGGACGTGCCCGAACCAAAAATCCTCAACCCGCGCGACGCGATCATCCGTGTCACGCGCACCGCCATCTGCGGCTCAGACCTGCACCTGCTCGACGGCTACATCCCGACGATGGAGCGCGGCGACATCCTCGGTCACGAGTTTATGGGCGAGGTCGTCGAGGTGGGCGGCGAAGTCAGGAATCTGAAAGTCGGCGACCGCGTCGCCGTGCCGTTCACGATCTCCTGCGGCAACTGTTTCTTCTGCCAACGCGAACTCTGGTCGCTCTGCGACAACACCAACCCGAACGCCGCCATCCCCGAAAAACTTTACGGCTTCACGACCGCCGGCCTCTTCGGCTACTCGCACATGACGGGCGGTTACGCGGGCGGGCAGGCCGAGTATGCGCGCGTGCCCTTCGCCGATGTGGGGCCGATTAAAATTCCCGACCACCTCGAAGATGAGCAGGTGCTCTTTCTCACGGACATCTTCCCGACCGGCTACATGGCAGCGGAGAACTGCGACATCCGGCCGGGCGACACCGTCGCCGTGTGGGGCTGCGGCCCCGTGGGGCAGTTCGCCATCAAGAGCGCGTATCTTCTGGGCGCGTCGCGCGTCATCGCCATTGACCGCGTGCCCGAACGCATCGAGATGGCGCGCACCGAAGGCCGCGCCGAGACGCTCGACTTCGACGACGAATACATCTTCGATAAGTTGAAGGAGATGACCGGCGGGCGCGGCCCCGACTCGTGCATCGACGCCGTCGGCATGGAGGCGCACGGCGGCGGTTCGTTCGACGCCTATCTGGACAAGGCGAAGGCGGCGGCATTCTTAGCGACCGACCGGCCGCACGCCCTGCGTCAGGCGATTCATTCCTGCCGCAAGGGCGGCACGGTCTCCGTTCCCGGCGTCTACGGCGGCTTCCTCGACAAGATTCCTTTCGGCGCGGCCTTCCAAAAAGGGCTGACCTTCAAGATGGGTCAGACGCATGTGCAGAAGTACCTGCGCCCGCTCCTGCGGTTGGTCGACGACGGCAAGATCGATCCCTCGTTCGTCATCACGCACCGCATGCGACTCGAAGACGCCCCGCAGGGCTATCACATCTTCAAAAACAAGCAGGACAACTGCATCAAGATCGTGCTCAAACCATAAGTTTGGAGGCACATACACGGGCATTATAGGAAGGGTATGTTTGTCGCTACGTCTTGTCGCTACAAATTTCCATCTTATTGCGCCAGGTCGTCTATCTGTAATCCGACCGGATTAGCCCCCGCCCCCTTCACCCCGTCAATTACTTTCGCCACCTCACCGTATGCGATGGAACGGGGCGCTTTGATAAACACCGTCCTCTCTATCTGAGCTTTTCCGGATAGACCCGAATTGCCCTCAAGCCCTGTTGTATAAATACCGGCTTCTTTACGTCTCTCGAAAGTTCGTGCCAACTCTGTACTGAGTCTGCCCATGTCGCCGACCGTCCCCATATTTTCTTCCTGGTTCAACCTGAGCTTCAGGTCTCTATCGACCGTGACGACGATCGTGAGAGGATTAGGATTGACATGTTCGTCTACGTTCGGCGGTTGTGGGATTAGAGCTTTGAAGCGACTCGGCCTCAAAGGAGAGATGACCATGAAGATAATCAATAGCACCAGTAAGACATCAATCAATGGTGTGACGTTGATGTTAGGCGTGGCGTTCTTGGGGCGCTGATCTGTGTTTCGATGCATGCTTCTAGCTCCTGATAAGGGATTGCAGCCATTTATAGACTGGCAGGGGGTTAGACACCCATAGGAGTAGATCGGTTCCATTGAAGGGATGCAATAAAAGCCTGTCGAAACTCTGCTCGCTATGGCCTTAACTCGAACCGGCGTTAAACTGGAAGCGCGAGGGCGCGTGTGTTATTCTGCGCGCGATGGTTGAGACGGTGCTCCCGGTTTCTGCCCCCCCTCGCAGCTCCCGCCACAGCACTCACGTTGTTAATAACCCGTAAATAGTTCGTTAGTTTATCGCGAGGTAGTTCTATGAGTTTACACCTCCATGCTCTGGCCTTCTCAGATGAAAAGTCGGGAAGGCGGCTGAATTATCCGTTCGCGCTCTCCGCCGCGCTTCTCATGATGCTGTGGGGGACGACGCTCGTCCCGGCGCAGAATGCGCCGAACGTGCAGTTGGTGAACGTAAATAGAAACGGCTCAGACAGCGGCAACGGTACGTCGCACACTTCGTCCGGCACTGTCAGCGCGGACGGTCGCTTTGTCGCTTTCACGAGCAAGGCCAGCGACCTCACCGCACTGCCAGACGGGAACGCCACTTATGATGTCTTCGTCCGCGACCTGAAGACCGCCGTCACCACTTTCGTGAGCGTCAACGCATCCGGCACGGCGGCGGGCAACGGGGCTTCCGGCACTTTCAACGACAAGGGGTTTACCGCCATCTCGCTCGCGCTCAGCGCGGACGGGCGGTTCGTCGCCTTTAACAGCGCGGCCAGCGACCTCGTGGCGAACGACACGAACAATTTGAACGACGTGTTTGTGCGCGACCTCGTGACCGGCGTGACGACCTTAGCCAGCGTCAACGCGGCGGGCACGGCCAGCGGAAACGGCAACGCGACGTTTCCATACCTTTCGGCGGACGGCGGCATGGTCGGTTTCAGGAGCACGGCGAGCGATCTCGTGGCGAACGACACGAATAATGCGACCGATGTGTTCGTGCGTAATTTAAAGACGGGCGCGACGATGCTCGTCAGCGTCAACGGCAGCGGGACGGCGAGCGGAAACGGGCCGTCCTCCTTTTCCTCGTTCAGCGCGGACGGGCGAATCGTCGCCTTCGCCAGCAGCGCGAGCGATCTCGTCGCGAACGATTCCAACGGCGCGGTCGTTGACATCTTCGTCCGCGATTTGCAGGCCGGCACGACCACGCTCGCGAGCGCGACCCCCGACGGGGCAGGCAGCGGCAACAATTCTTCCGCCGTCCCGAGCGTCTCCGCCGATGGGCGTTTCGTCGTTTTCAACAGCAGGGCGACGAATCTCGTCACGCTCAACGATCTCAACGGGACGGACGACGTGTTCGTGCGCGATCTCGCGGCGGGGAAGACCAGGCTCGTCAGCGTCAACTATGAGGGGGTAGCGACCGGGGCGGGGAATTCTCACCTCCAATCGCCACAGGCGATCAGCGCGGACGGAAACTTTATCGCCTTCGCCAGCCGAGCCTACGACCTCGTCGGCAACGACACGAACGGGACTATCAACGACGTGTTCGTGCGGGACGTGGCCGCGGGCGTGACCAGCTTAGCCAGCGCGAACAGCGCGGGCACGGGCAGCGGCAATTCCTTCTCGGCCTCCAACGAAGTGAGCATCAGCGCGGACGGAAGGTTCGTCACCTTCGACAGCCTCGCTGACGATCTGGTGGCGGGGATGCCGGCCGGGTTAGCCCAACAGGTATTCGTCCGCGACATGCGGCAGTCTGAGACCACTCTGGTGAGTCCGAACCTGAGTCGCACCGGCGGCGGCAACCAAGACTCCTTCGCCGTCACCATCAGCGCGGACGGCTCGACGGTCGTCTTCCTGAGCGACGCCACCGATTTCATCGTGAACGACGTTAACAACATGCCGGACGTGTTCGCCTACACCTTCCCGCGCAACTCCTGCACCTACTCGATCAGCCCCACGGTACACACTTCGCCCGCGGCGGGCGAAACCCTGACCGTGAACGTCTCGACGCAGGCGGGTTGCGAGTGGACGGTGACGAACAACAGCACCTTCATCACCGTCGCCGCGGGCGCGGGCGGCACGGGCAGCGGGACGGTCACTTTAACTGTGCCGTCGAACGGTTCGGGCGTGCCGCGCCTCGGAACCGTCAGGATCGCGGGGCAGACTCTCACCGTCGTACAGCCGGAAGTCATCCCGGCAATTCCGACCATCCAGTTTGCCCAGGCCAACTTTCGCTCCTCCGAGGGCGCGGCGCGCGCCACACTCGTCATCACACGCACGGGCGACACGGCCGGCACGACAACGGCGGGCGTCGAGTATCAGACCGTGGACGATCCGGTCGCCGTGCCTTGCGCCACCGCGAACGGCACGGCCTACGCGCGCTGCGACTACGCGACGACGATTGACTTCGTGACTTTCGCCCCCGGCGAAGGAAGTAAGGAGGTCTACATCCCGCTCGTGGACGATGCGCACGTCGAGGGAGACGAGACGGTGCGGGTGACTCTCGGACGGCCGGGCGGCATGGCCGTGCTCGGCGCGATTGCGACCGCCACCTTGACCATTACCGACAACGACGCGGCGGGCGCGCCCAACCCCGTCTTCACAACGCCCTTCTTCGTGCGGCAACACTATCTCGACTTCCTGTCCCGTGAGCCGGAGGCGGACGAGCCGTGGTCGGCCGTCCTGGACAAATGCCCGAACGTCAACAACCTCGATCCGAACAGTTTCTCGGCGACCTGTGATCGCATCACGGTGTCGGCCAGTTTCTTCGGCTCGCCGGAGTTTCGCCTGAAAGGCTTCTACGCTTTCACGTTCTACCGCGTGGCCTTCGGACGCCTGCCCGCCTACGAAGAGATCACCCGCGACATGAGATTCCTGACCGGGGCGACCGAGTCGGAAGTGTACGCGCGGCGCGGCGCCTTCGCCTACTACTTTGCCGAGCGCGAGGAATTTCGCGCGCGTTACGATAAGCTGTCGTCAGAGGCTTATGTGGACGCACTGTTGAGGGCTTACGGGTTGCAACAGATCACGACTCGCTCGCCGCAACAGCCGGAGCAAACGACGAGGGTGACACTGACCCGAAACGCTTTAATCGACGGACTCAACAGTTCGGGAATGTTTCGCCTGACGCGGGGGCAGGTGCTGCGCGCCATCGTCGAGTCGGACGAGGTATCTGCCGCCGAGTACAACCGCGCCTTCGTGGCGATGCAGTATTACGGCTACCTGAGAAGGACGCCGGAGGAAACGGGCTACAATGACTGGCTGCGTGTGATCAATGAAGACCCGAAGAACGTCCGGCTCATGGTCAACGGTTTCATGAACTCCGTCGAGTATCGCCTGAGATTCGGCCAGTGATAAACCGCGCCGCAGAGAGATGTGTGCGTGGAAGAGGCCGCCGGAAAGGTTATGCTTCGGGCGCGACCGCCTTTCAATGTGACGAGCCTGTCGCCGTTGCCGTATACTCGCGCCGTGTCGTAAAGAATCGAGAGAGGGAGGGAGAAAGACATGGCTGACGAAACAAAGAACGACGAGCAGGCCGGCGCGCAAGGCGGCGCGCAGGGGGGCGGTTCCGAAAAGCAATCGGGTGATCCGGGACGCACGCCCGGCACGGCCGAGGGCGACGAGGACACGGTAGACGAATCGCTCCGGCAGAAAGAATCTTAGACTTTTTCCGCAGACCCTATCCGTCGAACGCTCGACGGAGAAAGGGCATCCGCCAGCCGCAAAGCGGCGACACAATTGCCGGTAGCCGTAAAGCGGCGATAGTTGCCGGCAGCCGCTTCACGGCTACAGTTTTGATAGCCCCCGTGCGTGAGCGCGGAGGCATCAAGCAAGAGGGAAATTATGAAGCCCCGGAGGGGCGGCACTTCACCATGCGTGACTGTGCCGCCCCTCCGGGGCTTCTCTACGCCGCTGTCCCGCAAACCCCTTCACTTAAGGCCGAACACTCAACTCTTTGAGAATCGTCTCTTCGGGGTCGAATCGCACGCTCGCGGGGCGTGCGGGCAAGTTGAGGCGCGCGACGGTTTCGCGGCCGGTCGGTGTGAGTTTAATGCGACGCGCGCCCGCGCCGGTCAATATTTCGACGGGGACGGAGTTTGGGAAATACGAGTTGTCGCCTTCCTGCGTCTGCCTGAGCGTGAGCGTCAGGACGCCGCGACGATTTCTCGCGCCCGCGCTCCAGTCCCACGCGGCTTCGTAGCGCGGGTGGCCGCTCGCGTAAACCCAGCGCGCGAAGAACTCGCGGAGGCGTCGGCCGGAGGCGCGTTCGAGCGCGGCGCGCAGGTCTTCGGTCGTCGCGTTGCGGTTGAGGTGCGCGCGATAGTAGGCGCGCACGCCGCGCGAGAACGCGGCGTCGCCGAGTTCGGAGCGCAGCATGTGTAAGACCCACGCGCCCTTCTGGTAGTTGTTTGCGTTTAAAAGTGCGTTCAGGTCTTCCGTCTCGCGGTCGTGGATGGGCGCGCGGCGCGTCTGTTCATACTTGAGATATTCCTCGCGCTTGCGCCGCATGTAATCGCGGAAAGCCGCGCGGCCTTCGGCGTGTTCGACGAAGAGACCGGCGTAGTAGGTGGCGAAGCCTTCGCTCAACCAGAGGTCAGCCCAAGTGGCGGGCGTCACGGCGTCGCCGAACCACTGGTGCGCCGTCTCGTGCGCGATGAGTTCGACGAGGCCGCGCCGGACGCCGAAGCGTGTGCTCAAGGGCGCGTCCGCGCGCGGGTCGAAGAGGGTGCGCGAATAGATGATCGCGCCGGAGTTTTCCATGCCGCCGAAGCGCGTCGCGCCGACGATGTGCGCGAGCTTTTCGTAAGGGAACGGCGCGACCGTCTGGCTGAAATATTTGAGCGACGGGATGGCCGCGCCGAACCCCTGCATGGCGAACTTTTGCTCTGACGGCGGCACGTAATACGAGACGGGCGCGTGCCGCGCAGGCGACAGGACGCCCGGCCGGAGACTGGCAAACTCGCCGACGGCGACGACCATGCAATAAGGCGGCATCGGCGCGGATTCGCTGTAGGTCCACGTCTGCGTCGCGTCTGCGTTCGTGCGGCGCGCGTCGAGGCTCCCGTTGGCGACGACCGAGGTGCGCGCCGGCGCGGTGACGTTGAAGCTGACGGTGGCTTTCGCCGAGGGGTGGTCGAGCGAGGGTATCCAGTGATGCACGCGGTTCGGCCAGTTGTCGCCGGTGGCCGAAGGGCGACCGTCTTTGTCGTTCGTCAGGATCAGGCCGTCGGCCGGTCGCCCGTGATAGACGACGCTCAACTGCAAACGTTCGCCGCGCCGCGCGGGGCGTGCGAGAAAGACGTTGAGCCGCTCGCCCTGCCGTTCGTAGCGAGCCGGCCGGCCTGCGACGCTCAGGGAGTCAATCGTGAGCGCGCCGAAGTCGAGGTCAATGACGGCGAGACGGTCGCTCAGGACGAGCGCGTCGAGCTTCGTCTCGGCGCGCTTGAGTTCGGCGAGTTTGTCGTCGAAGACGAGCGTCACGTCGTAGTGGAGCGGTCGCCAATTTTCGACGAGTCGTTCGCGGCGTTCGGCGACGGCGGCCGAACAGAGCGCGACGAGAATCAGCAGGGCGGGGAGGCGTTGACGCCGTAACAGGCGGCGCGGCGGCGGAAGAAGTTGAAAATTCATCATCTCAGGTTTTCGTTCAGAGTCGTTCAGCGCAGGCCGAGCATGAGGAGGGCGGAGCGGTCGAAGGGCTTGCCCTCGCCGCCTGCGCTCCACGCGCGATAGGCGGCCAGTTCGTCTTCCGTGACGGGGCGATTGCCGAGACGCGCGGCGGGAGTTTTGCCGAACGCGTAATCTGTGAGCGGCAGGTGTGCCGCGCGGACGCCGAGTTGCGAGGCGTCGAGGAGGGCGGCTTCGGCCGTCTCCACGTCCGGGAAAAATTCTTCGTAGGCGAGCAGATGCCAGACGGTTTGGCCGTCGCGCTCCTCGACGGCGAGGACGCGCAGCAATCCGAAGCCGCTCTCAAGTTGGAAGATGAGATCGTCGCCCGGCGCGAAAGGCAAAGTCATCGCAGTGTACCCGTCATCTTTAAAGTTTTGTTAGCTTAACACAAACGGGGAAGGGTAAAGGGCAAGGGGTGAAGGGGAAGGGAGAAGAAACTCATGCGCGGCTATTCGCCTTTACCCT
>DATCWB010000259.1:0-6253 GCA_036566625.1 Pyrinomonadaceae bacterium | reverse complement strand
AGCGCGCACGGTGATCTTGGGGTTGTGCTTGGCTAAGACCTTGGTGATGGCCGCAGTTAAAGTGGTCTTGCCGTGGTCGACGTGCCCGATGGTGCCGATGTTGACGTGCGGCTTCGACCGGTCAAACTTCTCCTTGCTCATCTTTTTCTCTCGCTCCTACAAATTTAATAGTCAGTTTGTCTGTTGGGTCGCCGCGCCAGTCATTCAGCGAGAGAAGCGACCCGCTTATCGTATTGCTTAAACTTATTTCGCGACGCCCTGCACCTTCGCGATCACTTCCTCGGCGACGTTCTTCGGCGCTTGATCGTAACGCTCGAAGTGCATCGTGGAAGTGGCGCGTCCCTGCGTGGACGAGCGGAGGTCGGTCGTGTAGCCGAACATCTCCGAGAGCGGGACGAAGGCCGTGATGACCTGTACGCCGCCCGTGCGCGGTTCCATCTTCTCGATCTGGCCGCGACGCCGGTTCAAGTCGCCGTTGACCGCGCCCATGTAGTCTTCCGGCGTCACCACCTCGATGCGCATGATCGGCTCTAACAGCACGGGCTTGGCCTTGCGCACCGCGTCCTTGAAGGCGAGCGAGCCTGCGATGTGGAACGAACGCTCGTCGGAGTCAACTTCGTGGTACGAACCGAAGACGAGACGCACGCGCACATCGACCAACTCGTAGCCCGCCAGGAAACCGCGACGCAGCGCATCGCGGATGCCCTCTTCGACCGGCTTGATGAACTCGCGTGGGATGACGCCGCCCGTGATCTTGTTCTCGAAGACGAAGCCTTCGCCCGGTGCGGGTTCGATCTCGATCTCGACGTGGCCGAACTGGCCGCGACCGCCCGTCTGGCGTTTGTAAACTTCCTTGCCGGGCGCGGGCGCGGTGATCGTCTCGCGATAGGCCACCTGCGGCTTGCCGACGTTGGCCTCGACGCCGAACTCGCGCTTCATGCGATCCACGATGATCTCTAAGTGGAGTTCGCCCATCCCTGCGATGATGGTCTGGCCGGTCTCCTGATCGGTCGAGACGTTGAAACTCGGGTCTTCCTGAGCGAGACGCGACAGCGCCGTGCCGAGTTTGTCCTGATCGGCGCGCGTCTTCGGTTCGACGGCGACGCGGATAACGGGCGCGGGAAAGTCCATCGCTTCGAGGATGATCGGGCTGTTCTCGTCGCAGACCGTGTCGCCGGTCGTGACCTGCTTCATGCCGCCGATGGCGATGATCTCTCCGGCCGATGCCTCGTCGATGTCTTCGCGCTTGTTGGCGTGCATCCGCAGCAGGCGGCCGACGCGCTCTTTCGTGCCCTTGACCGAGTTGTAAGCGTAAGAGCCGCCCTTGATCGTGCCCGAATAGATGCGCACGAACGAGAGTTGACCGAGGTGCTTGTCGGCCATGATCTTGAAGACGAGACCGGCGAACGGCGCGTTGTCTTCGGCCGGGCGTGGCTCTTCCTCGCCGGTTTTGGGATTCGTGCCTTTAATCGCCTCGATGTCGAGCGGCGAGGGCAGAAAATCCACGACCGCGTCCAGGAGCGTCTGCACACCCTTGTTCTTGAAGGCCGAGCCGGTCACGACGGGCACGATCTTGATCTCAATCGTTCCTTTGCGCAGGGCCGCGCGCAGTTCGTCCTCGCTGATCTCTTCGCCTTCCAAAAACTTGTTCGTCAATGCATCGTCAATGCTGGCGATGGATTCGACCATCTTTTCGCGCGCAGCATTGGCTTCCGCCTGCATCCCGGCGGGAATCTCTTCAACCGCATACTCCGCGCCCTTCGTCTCGTCGTTCCACAACAGCGCCTTCATCTTGATGAGATCGATGACGCCCTTGAAGCCGTCTTCCTCGCCGATGGGAATCTGGATGGCGACGGGGTTCGCGCCGAGTCTGGTGATGATGGAATCGAAGGAGCGTTGGAAGCTTGCGCCCGCGCGGTCGAGTTTGTTGATGAAGCAGATGCGCGGCACGCCGTACTTGTCGGCCTGACGCCAGACTGTTTCCGACTGCGGCTCGACACCCGCGACGCCGTCAAACACGGCGACCGCGCCGTCAAGGACGCGTAAACTACGTTCGACTTCCATTGTGAAGTCAACGTGGCCGGGCGTGTCGATGATGTTGATGCGGTGCTCGACGTTGTTGCGCTTCCAGAAACAGGTGGTGGCGGCAGACGTGATGGTGATGCCGCGCTCCTGCTCCTGTTCCATCCAGTCCATCGTCGCCGTGCCCTCATGCACCTCGCCGATCTTGTGCGAGACGCCCGTGTAGAACAACACGCGCTCGGTGGTGGTGGTCTTCCCGGCGTCGAT
Source organism: Pyrinomonadaceae bacterium (assembly GCA_036566625.1). GTDB lineage: Bacteria > Acidobacteriota > Blastocatellia > Pyrinomonadales > Pyrinomonadaceae > JAIVJZ01. The sequence goes on along the minus strand of DATCWB010000259.1, from coordinate 3,964 downwards.
GTGCGCCATGATGCCGATGTTGCGGAATTTACTGAGGTCTTGCTTTGCCATAACTTTTAAGTGACGAGTGGCGAGTGACAGGTGGCGAGTTGAAGACAAGAAGTTGATTTAACTTGTCGCTCGTCGCTTGTCACTCTTCACCGGGTTCTTACCACTTGTAATGGGCGAACGCCTTGTTGGCTTCCGCCATGCGATGCACGTCGTCCTTCTTCTTGACGGCGTTGCCGCGATTGTTCGCCGCGTCGAGCAGTTCGCCCGTCAGGCGGTCGATCATCGTCTTCTCGCCGCGCGAGCGCGCCGCGCCCACGATCCAGCGGATGGCGAGCGAGCCGCGCCGCTCCTGCGGCACTTCGAGCGGCACCTGATAAGTCGAACCGCCGACGCGCCGCGACTTCACTTCGACCTGCGGGCGCACGTTGTCAATCGCACGTTTGAAAGCCTTCAGCGGATCGTCGCCCACTTTGTCGCCCAACTGGAGCAGCGCGTTATAAAAAATCTTCTCCGCGTTCGACTTTTTGCCGCCCTCCATCAGGCCGTTGATGAACTTCGTGACCAGCGGGCTGTTATAGACCGGGTCGGGCATCACATCGCGTCTGTCGACAACTCTTCTTCTTGGCATAACTGTTTAAGCCTTCAACTCCTGAAACTATTTCTTGCCCTTCGCGCCGCCCTTGGCCCCGGCGCCTGCTGCCGCGCCTGCCTTCGGACGTTTCGCGCCGTACTTGGAGCGTCCCTGTTTGCGGTCGGCCACGCCCACCGAATCGAGCGTGCCGCGGATGACGTGGTAACGCACGCCCGGCAAATCCTTCACGCGGCCGCCGCGAATCAGCACAATCGAGTGCTCCTGCAAGTTGTGGCCGACGCCCGGAATGTAGGTGGTCACCTCGATGCCGTTGGTCAGGCGAACGCGCGCCACCTTGCGGAGCGCGGAGTTCGGCTTCTTCGGCGTCTGCGTGTAGACGCGCGTGCAGACGCCGCGCCTCTGCGGCGACGATTGCAGAGCGGGGCTGGCCGTCTTGTACTTAACTTCCTGACGCCCTTTGCGAACAAGTTGATTGATAGTCGGCACTGCTTTTTATCCGTCCTCTTCGTCTCTATTGAAGTAGCGAAGTTTCTCAAAGCGCAAAAGACTCCGAATCCTGCCTCTAACCGGAACTCGTCCGGCAGTCAGCGCAAGAAGCGGTTGGCCTCTGTTGATTATCTTAAAGCGGGATGTTCCGTGCTGCGTCCCCACAGTTAAGGAGACGGGTGTGGATCATGGCTTCCCTACGAGCCAAAATGTTTCTCTGTGGCGTCGCCTATCCCGAAGGAAAGGAGTGAAGCGCAAGTAAAAACCGCGCTATTTTTCGCGTGCTTCGCGCTGGAATCCGCTGGCGGTCGTGACTTAAGCCTGACCGGCGGCGCGCGAGCCTTTACGCCACAATAATTATCAAGCGACCGTCTTGAAACGCAGACAGCCGGGCAACGCCTCCACACCGACAGAACCTACTCAGCGTTGCTCTCTTGGGAAATGGACTGTATGTCCAAACGAGGGATTGTAAGGATTGCCCCGCGATATGTCAAGTTGCGGAAACGCGAAGGCGGGAGGGCTATTCGGAAAATAGTTTCACGCACGGCAAGTCTGGGTTTTCCGTGCCCGAAGACGTCCCCGTCAGAGTCAAAATCCCTATTTCGCGTGGCAAAATTACGATCTCAGGTCGCTCAATCACTTTGCGGGTAGCGGAGATGACGCGAAAAAGGGCGTGTCCGCTCGTGGACACGCCCTTTTGTTTGGTCGAGTGTTAGACGATGGAGTGTCTATTACTCCTCGTCTGCGGTAACAGCGTCGCCAGCCGCCGCGACGGGTGCAGGTTGGGCGGCGGCGGGTACAGGAGGAACGTCCGCGCCGATGATTTCCGGCAGGTCGTCGAGACCGCGATCCATGCGAACACCTTGATCCGCCGTCTCGTCGCGGTCAACCGTGACGTTGCGGTAGAACTCCATGCCCGTCCCGGCCGGGATGAGGCGTCCCATGATGACGTTCTCTTTGAGGCCGCGCAGGTAGTCTATGCGGCCGGAAATCGCCGCCTCGGTCAACACGCGCGTCGTCTCCTGGAACGAAGCCGCCGAGATGAACGAGTCGGTCGAGAGCGACGCCTTCGTGATGCCGAGCAGCAGGGGTTCGGCCTTAGCCTGTTCCCCGCTGCCGTCTTCCAACTCTGCCACGCGCGCGTTCTCATCCGTGAAGCGGAAGCGGTCAACCTGTTCGTCGAGCAGGAATTCCGTGTCGCCGACTTCGCGAATCTTCACCCAGCGCAACATCTGTCTGACGATCACTTCGATGTGCTTGTCGTTGATGTTCACGCCTTGCAGGCGATAGACCTCCTGAATCTCGTTGACGATGTACTCCTGCAAACGATTCATGCCGAGCACGCGCAAGATGTCGTGCGGGTTCAACGGGCCGTCCATCAACGCCTCGCCCGCGCGCACGCGGTCGCCTTCCTGCACGTTGATGTGCGTGCCGCGCGGGATGTCGTACTCGCGCTCCTCGCCGTCGTTGCCGACGACGATCAGCTTGCGCTTGCCCTTGGCGATGGGGCCGAGTTTGATGATGCCGTCAATCTCGGACATGATGGCCGTCTCGCGGGGTTTACGCGCTTCGAACAACTCGACGACGCGGGGCAGACCGCCCGTGATGTCTTTCGTCTTCGTCGTCTCGCGCGGAATCTTCGCGATCACGTCGCCCGGTTCGACCTCGTCGCCGTCGCCGACCATCAGGTTGGCGCGCACGGGCATCTGGTAGGTCTTCAGGATTTTGTTCGCGCTCAGACTGCGAATCTCAAAACGCGGCTGCTTCTTCTCGTCGGGCGAGTCCTTGACGACGAGACGCGACTGGCCTGTCACCTCATCCACCTCTTCGTCGACGGTGACGCCTTCCTTCAAGTCCTGATACTTGATCTTGCCCGCGACCTCCGTGAGGATCGCGAAGGTGAACGGGTCCCACGTCGCCAGCAGTTGATCCTGCCGGACGCGCTGCCCCTCTTCGACGTGCAGGTGCGCGCCGTAGACGATCTGGAAGCGCGCCACCTCGCGGTTGCGCTCGTCGTGGATGGTGAGCGCGCCGTTGCGGTTCATGGCGATGATCTCGCCCTTGCGGTTCTTGACCGTCTGGAGTTCGACGTAGTGGATCGTGCCGTCGGTGCGCGCCTCGTGCTTGGAAGACTCTTCGAGACGCGCCGTGCCGCCGATGTGGAACGTGCGCATGGTGAGCTGTGTGCCCGGCTCGCCGATTGATTGCGCGGCGATGACGCCGACGGCCTCGCCGATGTCCACGGGCTTGCCGGTGGCGAGGTTGCGCCCGTAACACTTGATGCAGACGCCTCTACGCGATTCGCAGGTGAGCACCGAGCGGATGCGCACGCGCTGCACGCCGGAGCGTTGAATCTCCGCCGCCACGTCTTCGTCGATCTCCGCGCCGGTCTCGACGATGGTGCGACCCTCGACCGGGTCGATCACGTCGTCCAGGGCCGTGCGACCGACGATGCGGTCGCGCAACGATTCGATCTCTTCGCCGCCCTCGACGATGGCCGTCGAGGAAATGCCGCGGAGCGTGCCGCAATCGGGTTCGCTGATGATCACGTCCTGCGCCACGTCAACGAGACGACGCGTGAGATAGCCGGAGTCGGCCGTCTTGAGCGCGGTGTCGGCGAGACCTTTGCGCGCGCCGTGCGTGGAGATGAAGTATTGCAAGACGTTCAACCCCTCGCGGAAGTTTGAACGAATGGGCGTCTCGATGATCTCGCCCGAAGGCTTCGCCATCAGGCCGCGCATACCGGCGAGCTGCCGAATCTGCTGCGCCGTGCCGCGCGCGCCCGAATCCGACATGATCAAAATCGGGTTCAGTTCGTTCGTGTCCTTCTCGCGCTTGTCCATCGCCTTGAACATCTCTTTGGCGACCTTGTCGGTCACTTCCGACCAGATGGCG
>DATCWB010000258.1:0-3291 GCA_036566625.1 Pyrinomonadaceae bacterium | reverse complement strand
GTGGTTCCTTACTACCCGTACTTTTCCTTCGTTCAACCGCCCTTTCGGAATATCGGCGGAGGCGAGCAGCGCAAATTGCTCGACCAGTCCGTGACGGTGCCGTCACCTGCTACGGACGCCATCGGCGAAGCTGCCGGGCGGGCGGGGATAGTCGTTTCCATCGGTGTCAACGAGCGCGATGGCGGAACACTCTACAACACACAGCTTCTCTTCGACGCCGACGGTACGCTGATTCAGCGTCGCCGCAAAATCACGCCGACCTATCACGAGCGCATGATCTGGGGACAGGGCGACGGCTCGGGTCTGCGCGCCGTCGACAGCAAGGCGGGACGCATCGGGCAACTGGCGTGCTGGGAGCATTACAACCCGCTGGCGCGTTACGCGATGATGGCGGACGGCGAGCAGATTCATTCCGCGATGTATCCGGGGTCAATCTTCGGCGATTTGTTTTCACAGCAGACCGAGGTCAACATCCGGCAGCATGCCCTGGAGTCCGCCTGTTTCGTCGTCTGCGCCACTGCCTGGCTCGACGCCGAGCAGCAAGCTCAAATCATGAAGGACACCGGCTGCGACATCGGAACAATCTCCGGCGGCTGCTTCACGACGATTGCCGCGCCCGACGGAACACTACTGGGCGAGCCTTTGCGCTCGGGCGAAGGCGACGTTATTGCCGATCTCGACTTTACGCTGATCGACAAGCGCAAGCTGGCGATGGACTCGCGCGGTCATTACAGCCGACCCGAATTGCTCAGTCTCCTGATTGACCGTACCGTGACTTCGCACGTCCATGAACGCAATGCCGCGCATCATGAGCCGGATAGGGATCAGCATTCGGAGAGTTTTTCAGCCACAGTTTAATAGCCGGAGAAATTACCGTTTCTAAAGGAGAAAGAAAATGAGAGACATAAGAAATATAAGAAATAAAAGAAATAATGATGAAGGAACGGGTTTATCACTGGACGAGGCGCGAATTCGTAACTTGAGCCATGAAAAACCGGGCAGCGGCGAAAATCGGCAAAAGCTGTACTTCTTTACAGCTCGGCTTTTTCTCGCCGGACTTGTCTTCAGCAGCATTCTCATGAATGCAGGGCGTGTTCATGGACAATCCGCAGATTCAAGCAGCGTGCAGGGAGCGGCGGCAAGTGAGCCGTATCCCCAGATGCCGTTGATTGCCCCGATAGGTATCAGGATCGGCAAATACGTGAATGTTCCGGTTTCCGCGCAGGGACCGGCTATTGATCCCGCAAAAGGTTACCGGCTTCAGGATTTTGGAAGCGGTCTGTATATGATTACCGACAACGCATACCAATCGATGTTTCTGGTTTACGACAGCGGCGTCGTGGTAATCGACGCGCCTCCGGCTTACGCGCCGCGTATCCGGCAGGCGATTACGGAAGTCAGCGATAAGAAAATTACGCACATCGTCTACAGCCATTCCCATAGCGATCACATCGGCGGAGCGAAGTCTCTGGCGGAGCAGCGTCCCGTCATTATCGCTCATGAAGAAACCCTCCGCTTGCTGAAACGAAACGCCGACCCGAACCGCCCGCTGCCGACCGTGACATTCTCGGACAAATATAAACTGCGCGTCGGAAACAAGGTGCTTGAGCTTTCCTATCACGGCAACGCACACGAGCCGGGAAATATTTTCATTTATGCTCCGGCGCAGCGAGTGCTGATGGTCGTCGATGTGGTGTTTCCGGGCTGGATGCCGTGGCGACGATTTGCCCTTGCTCAAGACATACCCGGTTATTTCGAGCAGGTCGAGAAAATCAGAAAGATGGATTGGGACACACTGGTCGGGGGGCACGTCGCGCGCACCGGCACTCGCGCGGACGTAGACCTGCAAGCCGAATTCAACGAAGACGTGAAACAGGCAGCAAAAACTGCTCTCGCAACGACTATGCTCGGCGTGGGATTAAATCCGCTGGATCGAGCGAATCCGTGGGCGGGTTTCGATAACTACATAGACCGCGTCGCCGCTCAATGCGTCAATGCTCTGACTTCCAAGTGGTCTAACAAGCTCGCCGCCTTTGATGTCTATATCTGGGATCAGTGTTACGCGATGGAGCAAAGCCTGCGGATAGAGTAGGTTCCGCAATTCTTCTGAACTTATGAGCGCGTGGAATCAAAATAAACTGACGTCGAAACTCGGGATTGACTATCCGATTATTCAAGGTCCGCTCGGTGGTTTGTCATCGCAGAAATTAACGGCAGCGGTATCTGAATTTGGAGGACTCGGATCGTTTGGCGCGCATAGTCTTGAACCGGCGGCGATCAGTGACGTAATCGAGGAAATCCGCTCGCTGACGAACAAACCTTTCGCAATGAACCTGTGGGTGTCGATGGAGGACGAAGGCACCCGCGAGTCGGATGAAAGAGCGTTCAACAAAAGCGTCGGGGCGCTCGCCGCTTATTTCGACACCCTTGGAATATCTCATCCGGTGTACAAGCCGTATTCGCCCAAGCGATTTGAAGACCAGGCTAGAATTTTGCTGGACGCAAACGTGCCTGCATTCAGCTTCATCTTTGGAATTCCTCACAAAGATGTCTTGGATGAGTGTCGTAATCGCGGTATTACAATCATCGGGACGGCGACGACTGTGGATGAGGCAAGTGCGCTCGAAGATGCGTGCGTAGATGTCGTTGTCGCTTCAGGATTTGAAGCGGGAGGGCATCGCGGCTCGTTTCTGCGGGCTGCGGAAGAGTCTCTTGTCGGCACTATTGCGCTCGTGCCGCAAATCGTGGACGCCGTGAAATTGCCGGTGGTAGCTGCGGGAGGCATCGCCGACGCACGCGGTATTGTGGCGGCGTTTGCCCTCGGCGCGTCCGGCGTTCAAATGGGTACCGTTTTCCTTTCGTGCGAGGACTCAGGGGCGAGCCCGGTTCATCGCCAGGCTCTGCTTTCCCGCGAGGCAGGCGCGACCGCTTTGACCAGAGGTTTTACCGGGAGGCTCGCACGAGGCATCAAGAACCGATTGCTCGATGAGTTGAACGGGAAAGAGGCAGAGATTCTTCCCTATCCGCTTCAACGGGCGCTAATTCGCCAACTCTCCATCCCTGCAGAGAAGGCTGGGCGTCGCGAACTTTTACCGCTGTGGGCTGGACAAAGCGCGCGGCTCTCTTATTGCGAAGATGTGAACGCCCTGCTCAGTAATCTCGTCAAGCAGGCATCTGAAATCGCCGGAAGCATCGAACGCTGGAGCACACCACGCCATACCCAGCCTTAACCGGAGTGACCTTGAAGTACTTAACCATTGTGCTTTTTTATAGAGAATTAATGGAATAAGA
>DATCWB010000257.1:0-4637 GCA_036566625.1 Pyrinomonadaceae bacterium | reverse complement strand
CCTCTGGAGTTTCAGGTTTCAAGTTTCAAGTTTCAGGTCTGAGGTTTGAAATTTTTCAACTTGAAACCTGAAACCCGAGACTTGAAACTCTTCATTCCGCCGTCGCCGTGGCCGCGCTCGCTACCGCCGTCTGACCTTTGGGCGGGCTGACGAGCCGTATGCCGACGCGCTGCTTCTTCAAGTTGAAGTCGCGCGCGCCGTGGTTGATGTACGAGAGCATCCCGGCGGCGACGAATACGCCGAGCGCGCCGAAAGCGATCATAATTAGTTTGCCCGTCCCCGTCAGATTCACGCCGCGCGCGAGAGATTCGACCGTGTTCATGCCGCGCCAGCCGTCGAGCGCCTGCACGGTAAAGACCGCAATGGCCGTAAGTGTGATGTTCAGGAGCGCGGCCGGGATCATCCACTTCCAACCCAAATCCATCAGTTGATCGTAGCGGTAGCGCGGGAACGTCCAGCGCAGCCAGAAATAGACGTAGAGCAAGACCGCCATCTTTGTCAGAAAGACGACGAGGCTCACGGCGACGAACAGGTTCGGGTAATTGACGCCGAGCCGCCACACGAAGGGGAAATACCAACCGCCGAGGAAGACCGAGGTGGCGATGGCCGAGACGACGATCATCGCCGCATACTCCGCCATGAAGAAGAGCGACCAGCGCATCCCGGAATATTCCGTGTGGAAACCGGCGACGAGTTCCGATTCCGCTTCCGGCAAGTCGAATGGCGCGCGGTTGTTCTCCGCGATGCCGCTGATGAGAAAGATGATGAAGCCGAGCGGCTGGTAGAAGATGTACCAGACGGAGTCCAGCCCCTGCGCCGAGACGATGCCCGACAGAGAGAGCGTGCGCGCGAACATCAACGCGCCGATGAGCGCCATGCCCATCGCCACCTCGTATGACACCATTTGCGCCGACGAGCGCAAGCCGCCGAGCAGCGCGTACTTCGAGTTTGAAGACCACCCCGCGAGGATGAGCGCGAGCACGCCTACCGAAGAGACCGAGAGGACGAACAAGAGGCCGATGTTGATGTCCGTGATCACGCCCCAGTCCGGCGCGAAAGGGATCACGACGAAGACGACGAAGGCCGCGACCACCGAGATGAACGGCGCGAAGAAGAAGATGTAAGTGTCGGCGCGGTCGGGCTTGAGGTCTTCCTTGGTGAGCAGCTTGATGGCGTCGGCGATGGGCTGCAACAGCCCCCACGGCCCGACGCGCATCGGCCCCAGACGCGCCTGCATGAACGCCGAAATCTTGCGCTCAAGGTACGTCGCATAAGCCGCCCAGACGGCGACGCCCGTTACGACCGCGCCGATCTGGATGAACGGCCACACGACGTAATTGATCGTCTCCTGCCCCAGTCGTAACTTGAGCAGCAGTCCGTTGATTAACTCCGGCGGCGCGAATAGTGCGAGCATGTCCATAAGAGGTTTCAGACTTCGATCTCGAAAGTGCAGTCGTGGACGGCCTTCAAATCAACCAACTCGTAATCGCTGTCGAGCGTTCCGGCGCGGTCAACGACGAGGTAGGAAGACCACTCGCCGACGGCGAAGGGCGGCGTGTGCCACGTCCCCTTGTGATACGCGTAGGGCAGCAGCCCGTTGACCAGAAAGGCCCCTATCTCTTCGACGGCCGGCGCGTCCCTCTCCGAGGGCGGCGCGACGCAAATGATCGAACGCGACGAGGCAAGCGGCGAAAAGACCTGCATCGTGCGCCTGTGCCGCGCCATGAACTGAAACTCGAAGGGCCGCCGCTCGCTCGTCGCGCCCGTCAAACTCGGCGCGCCCGTTCCCAGATCAATCTCCACCGACCCCCGGCTGTCGAGCAAAATCCCGTACGGCGCGAACCGCTCGCGCGTCATCTCCTGCACGACGAGGCGAACAACTCTCATAAAGCCAGTGACAGGTGACGAGTGACAGGTGACAGGAGAGAACAAGGTTTTAACTTGTCACCTGTCACTCGTCACTTGTCACTTTCATCTATCAATTTCGCCGAGCACGATGTCGAGCGTGCCGATGATGGCGACGACATCGGCGACGAGGTGGCCGAGGCACATCTGCCGGAGCGCCTGCAAGTTGATCAGGCAGGGCGGGCGCACGCGCACGCGCGCCGGTCTCGAAGAACCGTCCGAGACGAGGTAGCAGCCGATCTCGCCCTTCGGCCCTTCAATCGAATGATAGTAGTCGCCTGCGGGGGGCTTGATGATCTTCGGCACTTTCGCGTTGACGGGGCCGTCCGGCATCTTCGCCAGAGCCTGTTGCACGATGAGACGCGATTGGCGCATCTCTTCGAGCCTGACGAGGTAACGATCATACGTGTCGCCGTTTTCGCCGACGGGCACTTCGAATTCCATGTCGGCGTAAGCGGCGTAGGGGCGCGACTTGCGTATGTCCCAGGCGACGCCCGAACCGCGCAGCGCCGGGCCGGAGAGGCCGATGGCGATGGCGTCCTCGGCCGAGATGACGCCGATGCCCACCGTGCGGCCGAGCCAGATGCGATTCTCCGAAAGGAGCGTCTCATACTCGGCCAGCCGGTGCGGGAAGTTGTCCACGAACTGCGTCACGTCTTCCGTAAAGCCGTCGTAGGTGTCGTTCGGCATCCCGCCGATGCGCCACGCGTGGCAGGTGAGACGCGCGCCGAACTGTCGCTCGAAAATTTTCAGAATCTCCTCGCGCTCGCGCAAAGCCCACAGCAGGACGGTGAACGAACCGATGTCGAGACCGTGCGTGGCGAGCCAGAGCAGGTGCGAGGAGATGCGATTGAGTTCGGTCAGGACGGTGCGTATGTAGTGTGCGCGCGGCGGCACTTCGAGTCCCAGCATCTGCTCGACGGTCTCGACCCACAGGAGGCCGTTCGAGACGGCGGCGATGTAATCGAGACGATCCCAGTAGGGCGCGATCATCGGATAGAGACGATGCTCGGCGATCTTCTCCATGCCGCGATGGAGGTAGCCTATGTCGCAGTCGAGATCGATGACCGTCTCGCCGTCGAGTTTCAGGATCACGCGCAGGACGCCGTGCGTCGAAGGATGCTGCGGCCCCATGTTCAGCACCATCTCGGGGCTGTCCAGCAGGGTCTCTCTCGTGGTTGCGACTTCTACCTGGTGCATAATTTAGTGAATCGTGAATCGTGAATCGTGAATAGAGGAAGAAGGAAGCGTTTGTCTTACGTCTTAATCTATATACGATTTACGATTCACTATTTACGATCCAAAGGCATCACTTCTTTGCCCGCGCGGAAGATGTCGCGGACGCGCCGCTCGTTCGGCGTCGACAGGGCTTCGAGTCCGTAGGCGCGGCGTTGCTCGAGTTGCTCGCGCTGCACGTCCGTAAACTCCGGCAGGTGCTTGGCCGTCCAGTTGTTCTCGACGGGTTCGAGCGGGTAATCCTTGCGCAGCGGGTGGCCTTCCCAATCGGGCGGCAGGAGTAGGCGGCGCAAGTCCGGGTGATTATGAAACTGCACGCCGAAGAGATCATAGACCTCTCGCTCCAACCAGTTCGCCGCGGGCCACACGCCCGTTACGCTCTCGACGCCCGCCGCGTCCGTCGTCGCCGCTTTCAGGCGCACGCGCACGTTCGCGCTGATCGAATAGAGGTTGTAGACAACCTCGAAAGGCGCGTCCGCGTTTTCGGGAAAGTGGACGCAGGTGAGATCGGAGAGATAGTCGAACGGCGACTCGGCATCGCGTTTCAGAAACTCGCAGACTTCGACGACGCGCGCGGGCGAGACGCGCACGGACAACTGGCCGAGGAACTCCGACGCCTCCGTGACCGCGCCGTCCAGATTTTCCCGCAGGCGTCGGACGAGCGGGTGATTCGATGCGTCCGACGCCCGCGCCCCCTCTTCCTTCTTCTTGACCGGAGCTTTCGGCGCGCCAGCCTGAGCGGCGTCCGTTGCGGGTGGCCTTGGCGGTGTCTCGGCGGTCGCCCCGCCCGTGGCCGTCGCACCTTTGAAAGCGGCGGCTTTGGCGCGCGCCTCTGCGATGCGCGCGGCCTTTTCTTCATCGGACGTTGCAGCGGCGGGCGTCTTCGCCGCAACAGGCGGCGGCGTTGCGCCCTGCGTCTCGCCGGGGGCGTCCGCCGTGCCTTTGGCGGCCATTTTAGCGGCGGCTTTCGCCTTGGCCTCGGCGATGATGCGGGCGCGTTTCTGTTCGGGTGTCTCGTCGGCGGGCGCGTCGCCCGTTGTGGCGGAGGGCGCGGGCGATTCGGCCTCGCCCGACGAAGCTCCCATCACCGTATCGCGTGACTGGCCGGAAGGGGCTTTCGCCTGCGGCGCGGCCTGACTTTCGGGCGAGGGCGGTGCGTCCGCGTGCGGCGGCGCGGGCAACGTTCCGGCTTGTGAGATTTCCTTGCCGGGACTCGGCGAGATGTCGTCGGCGCGTGGTGCGGAGGAGGTTTCGGTCTTGGCGGTTGGAGTTTCAGTCTGAGCGGGCGCGCCGCCCTTCGCGGCCATCCTCGCGGCGGCTTTGGCTTTGATTTCGGCCATCATGCGCGCGCGCTTCTCTTCTGCTGTTTCGTCGGGGCGCGGCGCGGCGGGTTGTTCCGTCGCGCCGTCGGCAGAGTCTGGAGTTGAATTGTTGTCAGGTACGTCGTTCATCGGTGCTAAGAGGTTAGACTCCGGCAGCCAAAACGCGCATGGGTC
>DATCWB010000256.1:0-23348 GCA_036566625.1 Pyrinomonadaceae bacterium | reverse complement strand
GGAGATACGCGAGTCGGTGAGGTCGATGCCGGCGGCCGACATGTAGCCGTCATAGCCCGGCATGGCGGCGGCGGGAGTGACTTCCAGGCGGCCGTTCTGCTCGACGATGACGGAGCCGGCCGTCGCCAGCGTGTTCCACTTCTGTAAGTCACGCGTGTTGTCGTTGAAGTCGTCGCTGAGGGTGATGCCCGCATAGGCCAGCAGGTTCGGCGTCCCCGCGCCGGCGTTGTTCACTTTGCCGGGCGTCGCGGCATTCCTGATGGCCTGAGCGACCGCGTCGGGCTGGTCGCCCGGTCGCGTGGCGAGATAACGCGCCACCAATCCCGTCACCAGAGGGGCGGAGAAAGAGGTTCCCGACTTGATGTTCGTGGCGTCGTCGGCCGTGCTCCACGTCGAGACGATGTCCACGCCGGGCGCATACACGTCTACGACCGCACCGGAGTTCGAAAACGTGGCCTGATTGTCATATTGATCAATGGCGGCTACCGTGATGGCTTCGGCAACGCGCGCGGGCGAACGCAAGGCCGCGTCGCCCGAGTTGTTCCCCGCCGCCGCCACGCTCGTCACGCCCGACGCGATCAGGTTCCGCACGGCTAAGTCTATCGAGTCGTTGCCGACACCGGTGAAGAAACTGAGATTGACAACCGCCGGTTTGACGTGGTTGGCCGTCACCCAGTCGATGCCCGCGATGACGCGCGAGGCTAACCCCTGGTTCAAGCAGTTCAGGACACGCACGGCATGCAGCTTGACGCCTTTGGCGACGCCGTAGGTCGCGCCGCCGATGGTGCCGGCGACGTGCGTGCCGTGGCCGTTGCAGTCCATGCCGTTTCTGCCGTCGTTCACGTTGTCGTAAGCGAAGACGGCGCGGCCGCCGAATTCCTGGTGGGTCATGCGAATGCCGCCGTCAACGATGTAGGCATTGACGCCCGCGCCGTTGCTTGAGTAGGTGTAAGAGTTATTGAGAGCCAAATCGCGCTGGTCGAGGCGGTCGAGCGTCCACGGCGCACCGGTCTGCGTCCCTGCGCCTTCGACCATCACGTCTTCTTCGACGAAAGCGACCTGCGGGTGGCGACTGAGGGCGGCGGCCTGCCCTTCGTTCATCTCAACGGAGAAGCCGCGCAGCGCGCTCTGGTAAGTAAAGCCGATAGTGCCGCCGTGGGCGCGTGCCAGTGCATCGGCCAGCGCGCCGACTTCACGTTTGGCGACCGTGTCGTTAAAGACCACGATGTAGTGGTCGCGGATGGCGTCGGCGCGCTTGCGCAGTTTGGCGAGGGCGGCCGTTGCTGCTGCCGGGGGTGCGGGGACGCTGACGCGCTGGCCGTAAGCCGCGACGGGGGCGAGACTGAGTGCGCACAGATTGATGATCACAAATAGCGAGGTTAGTTTCTTCATTATCCTTGTCCTTGATTGCTTCCTAAATGCATGTTCGGGCGGAGCGCGCCGGGGTGGGCGCGCTCCCGCGTCCATAAAGTCAGATCGCTTGCGTTCGGAGTTACCGGGCGCAGTGAATTTTTATAAAGCCTGCCAGTCCGGGTAGTAGTCGTCGGCAGTCCACGCGTTAACGCCGTCGCCCGTGTTGAAGGTGAGCCTGACACGATTCGTGCCGTCGGCGTTCATCACGTAAATCTCGGCCTTGCCGTCGTCGAGGGTGCTCTGGAACACGATCCTGCTGTCATCGGACGACCAAGAAGGGTTGTATTCCCAGTGTTGCGGAAGGTTGGAGAGATTCCCGCGCCCGCTGCCGTCGGCGTTCATCACATATATCTCGTCGTTACCTTCGCCGTCGTAGACGAACGAAATCTTCGTGCCGTCGGAAGACCAGGCCGGGTAATAATCGTTTCTCGCCCCGGTTCCGTCGAAGTTATCTGTAAGGTTCAACTGGTTACTGCCGTCGGCGTTCATCACGTAGATGTCGATGCTGCCGAGACCACCCGGATTGGGGATGGAGGGGGAGACGCGGAAGCTGGGGAACGCGATCTTAGTGCCGTCGGGCGACCACGCCGGGTCGATGTCCGCGCCGGGGCTGTTGGTCAGCCGCCGCTCGTTCGTGCCGTCAACGTTGATGGCGTAAATTTCCCAGTCGCCGCCATCGCGGTTTGAGCGAAAGGCGAGTTGTGTTCCGTCAGGCGACCAGGCGGATTCCGCGCTGTGACCCGTCCGGCTGTTGGTCACGCGCGTGACGTTCGAGCCGTCGGAGTTCATCACGTAAACCTGATAATAGAGGTCGTCGCCGCGACCGCTCGTGAAAGCGATCTTCGTGCCGTCGGGCGAATACTCCGGCCACATATCGTCGCTGTAGTCGTGAACGGTGAGGCGCGTCTGTTCACTGCCGTCGGGGTTCATCGTGTAGAGTTCAAAATCGTTCCCGTCGCGGGCGCTGGAGAAGGCGATCTTGCCATCCGGCCGGTAGAGCAGGAGGTTCGGCGAACCCGCGCCGGCGTTGGTGATCTGTCCCGCCGTCGCGCTGCGCGTGATGGCCTGACTGACCGAAGCGGGCGTCGCCTGCGGATTGCCGCTCAGGTAGCGCGCCGCCATACCGGCGACGAAAGGCGCGGCGAAGGATGTGCCCGAACGGATGTTCGTGGCCTCGTCGCTCGTGCTCCATGTCGAGATGATGTCCACGCCGGGCGCATACACGTCTACGACCGCACCTGAGTTCGAGAACGTGGCCTGGCTATCATTCTGGTCGGTGGCGGCCACCGTAATGGCTTCGGTGACGCGCGCGGGGGAGCGCAAGGCGGCGTCGCCCGCGTTGTTACCGGCGGCGACGACGTAAGTGACGCCGGCCGCAATCGAGTTCCGCACGGCCAAATCCATCGTGTTGTTGCCAAGGCCGGTGGCGAAGCTGAGATTGGCGACCGCCGGTTTGACGTGGTTGGCTGTAATCCAATCAACCCCCGCGACAATGCGCGCCACAGTTCCCAGATTCGAGCAGTCGAGCACGCGCACAGACCACAGCTTTGCGTTCTTCGCCACGCCATAAGTCGCGCTGCCGATTGTGCCCGCGACGTGCGTGCCGTGGCCGTTGCAATCCATGCCGGTTCCGCCCGCCACGTAGTCGTAAGCCAGCGCAGCGCGCCCGCCGAACTCCCGGTGCGTGTAGCGGATGCCGCCGTCAACGACATAGACGTTCACGCCTGTGCCCGCGTTCGCGTAGCTGTAAGAGGCGTTGAGCGGAAGGCCGCGCTGGTCTATGCGATCCAGCCCCCAAGTCGGTCTGTTCTGGACGGCCGCGCCTTCGACGACCGTGTCTTCCTCGATGTATTCGATTTGCGGATTCAGGCTGAGCGCGCGCGCCTGCCCCTCGCTCAACTCGACTGAGAAACCACGCAGGGCGTGTTGATAAATGTAACCGACCGTGCCGCCGTGCGTGCGCGCCAGTTGTGCGGCGAACGCATTCACGCGGTTCTGGGGAACGCTGTCCTTGAAGACAACGATGTAGCTGTTGGGAACGGCCGTATGGCTTCTGCGAATGCTGCCTTCGGAATTTGCTTCCTGTGCGAGCGCGAGTTGGGGAACGAGCGCCAGTGAGCAGACGATCAGTAGCAGTGTGTAGCTCTTCTTCATCATGTTTCCGTGTATTTCGTTAAATCGAGATCATCAACGTTTGCGGGGGCGCAAGTTAAACGGCAGCCTTACATCGGTTGCCAGACGGGGTCGTAATCTTGCGCCGTGTTGGAGGTCAGCCTCAAAAAGTTGCTCCCGTCGGGTTTAAGGGTGAACAGGTCATAGGTGTAGGTGTAGTTGGCGCGGATCTCCCTCATGTAGACCAGTCGGTCGCCGCCCGGTTCCCACTTCGCCGCAAAATTCCCCTGCGAAAACGTCAACCTGAAAGCGTTGCTGCCATCGGGATTGATGGTGTAGACATCTTTGGAGCCATATTGGCTGCCGGCGTGACGGGTGCTCGCTATGACGAGTGTTTTACCATCGTGCGACCAGTCAGGCTCGGAATCGCCAGCGGCGTTGTAAGGCGTTAAATTCACCAGCCCGCTGCCGTCGGCGTTCACCACCCAGACGTCGTAATGCTCCATGTAGTCCGGCGTTACATTGTAGCTATCGAAAGCGAGCTTTTGACCGTCCGGCGACCAGTCCAGATAACCCTCGTGGACGGCAGCGTTGGTCAGACGAACTTGATTAGTGCCGTCCGGATTCATTATGTAAATTTTAGTCAGACCGTCGCGATAGGCGCGAAAAGCTATTTTGTCTGCGGTGGGCGACCAGACCGGGGTGTACTCCTCTGATAGAGTCTGCGTCAGATTCACTTGATTAGTGCCGTCCGCATTCATCATGAAAACATCGGGGTTGCCGTCACGTTTGCTGATGAAGGCGATCCGCTGGCTGTCCGGCGACCACGTCGGGTTCTGATCGGCATAGGTGCTCGTGGTCAGCCTCATCAGCCCGCTACCGTCACCGTTCATTACGTAAATATCGCCTGCCCCGGTGCGCTTGCTGGTGAAAGCTATTTTCCTACCATCCGGCGACCAGACGGGCAATTGATCGCTGCCGGCGGCGAGCGAGATATTTTTCTGCTCGCTCCCATCGGGATTCATCACGTAAATTTCCCAGTTACCATCACGTTGGCTGTAAAACGCGATCTTGCTGTTAGGTTTGAAGAGGACGAGATTGGGTGTGTCGAGACCGGCGTTCGCCACTTTGCCGGGCGTAGCATTCAACGTGATCGCACGGCTGACCGCCGCAGGGGATTCGCCGGGGTTTGCGCTCAGGTAACGCGCCGCGCTGCCCGCGACAAACGGCGCGGCGAACGAAGTGCCCGAACGGATAATGGTCGAGACATCATCAAAGCTCGACGCCGTCACAATGTCCACACCCGGCGCATACACGTCCACGACCGAACCGAAGTTGGAGAACGTGGCTTGATTGTCGTTCTGGTCGGTGGCAGCGACAGTGATCGCTTCCGTCACGCGGGCGGGCGAGCGCAGGGCGGCGTCGCCCGCGTTGTTGCCCGCCGCGACCGTATAAGTGATGCCGGCCGCAATCGAGTTGCGCACGGCCAAATCCATCGAGTCGTTGCCAAGTCCCGTAGCGAAGCTCAAATTAACCACCGACGGTTTGACGTGGTTGGCCGTCACCCAGTCAATGCCCGCGATGATGCGCGCGGCAGTCCCTTGATTCAGACAATTGAGCACGCGCACCGAATGCAGCTTCGCGTTCTTCGCCACGCCGTAGGTCGCGCCGCCGATGATGCCGGCGACGCTCGTGCCGTGGCCGTTGCAGTCCACTCCGTTGCGCCCGTCGCCTACGTTGTCGTAGGCGAACACGGCACGCCCGCCGAACTCCTGATGCGTCATGCGAATGCCGCCGTCTATGACATAGACATTCGCGCCTGTTCCTGAATTCAAATAGTTGTAGGTTGTGTCGAGCGGCAAATTTCGCTGGTCAATACGATCCAGACCCCACGGCGCGACCGTTTGGGTTGAAGCCCCTTCGACCAACACATCCTGCTCGACATAAGCGACGTGCGGATTGTGGCTCAGGGCGATGGCCTGCGCCTCACTCAACTCAACCGAGAAACCGCGCAACGCGCTCTCATAAGTGAAGCCGACCGTGCCGCGGTGCATCTGCGCCAGTTGCGCGGCGAACGCGGAGACGCGAGCGGGCGGGACGCTCTCGTTGAACACCACGATGTAATTATCTGGGATCGCGCCGTCGTTTTTACGGAAGCGACCTTTGGCATTTGTTTCTTGTCCGAGTGCAAGGTGGGGAACAAGCGCCAGTGTGCAGAGAATCAGGGAGAGAACTTTGACCAGTTTCATTTTCAGCACCTATAAGTTTTGAATGAGAAGAAACTCGAAAGAGATTACGTCGCGGCAAACACGCCTGCGTCGCGCCTAACTATTTCGCACACTTCCACGCGTAAAATCGGCGTGGAAGCGATAACTGTCTACCCTATGATTTGGTCGTGAAGTGTTCGAGACGATGTGAGCCGGAAGCGATGATGTCTGGCCTTCAACTCCGACAATGCCGCAGTGAGTTTGCTCAAGATGGGGGTTTCATCCGGCTTACAATCATCCTTAGTGCAATAGGTGTTCCACAGTCGGCCAAAACATAAAGCGCGGGAGAGCAACACTTAGCTGAATCGCACGGGGCGGGCGGGTGAGCGGGTGTGTTTCAGTATGAAACTCGGGGCGCGGGCGGTGGTTCAGAGTAAAACAAAACGGAATTGCACGGAGCCTGCAATGTGAGGGCCTATGCCGGTTCTATTGTTGTAATTCACCAGTAAAAAAGCGGCCTTGAGCGCGGGGTTGTGCGGCAACGATGTCACGCGAACGCAAACATAGCTGCGCGTGTTCTATTCTGCGCCGCCCTTCGGGCAGGAAGTAGTTTCGCGCGGCGGGCTTAGATGTTGATGAGTTTGAAGCGTTTTAATTTGCGGTAGAGAGTCGGCCGGTGAAGGTCGAGTATCTGTGCGGTTTTTTTGACGTTGCCGCCGGTGCGTTCGAGCGTCTGGGCGATGGCTTCACGCTCGATCTCTTCGAGGGTGAGGTGGGGAGGGATGAGACATTTGACCTGACCCGCGCCGTCGGCTTCCGGCCTCAGATGTTCGGGCAAACTCTCGACCGTGAGTTGTTCTTCCTGACAGAACAGGACGGCGCGCTCGATGACGCTTTCGAGTTCGCGGATATTGCCCGGCCAGTCGTAGCGTGTCAGGAGCGACAGGGCGGGCTGCGAAATGGCGCGAATCGGCTTTTGATATTGGCCGGCGTAGCGTTGCAGAAAATGATCCGCGAGCGGCGGCAGGTCGTCGGGGCGTTCGCGTAGAGGGGGCACGGTGATCTTAACCGTGCTGATGCGGAAATAGAGGTCTTCCCTGAGCAGCCCCTCGCGCGTGGCCTGCGTCGTGTTTCGATTTGTGGAGGAGATGAGGCGAAAGTCAACCGGTATTTCCTGCTCGTCGCCAAGGCGGCGCAGTTTGCGTTCCTGCAAGACGCGCAGGAGCTTGGCCTGCAAGTGCGCGGGCATCTCCCCGATCTCGTCGAGCAGGAGCGTGCCGGTGGCGGCGGCCTCGATCAGGCCGCGTTTGTCGCGGTCGGCCCCGGTGAACGCGCCGCGCTTGTAGCCGAACAACTCGGATTCGATGAGGTCGGGCGGGAAGGCCGCGCAGTTGATGCGGATAAAGGGGCGGCTCGCGCGTTTGCTCTGCAAGTGGACGGCCGTGGCGATGAGTTCTTTGCCCGTGCCCGATTCGCCTTCGATGAGGACTGAGGCTTCCGAAGGGGCGGTGGCGCGGATGGTCTCGTAAATCTGTCGCATCTGCGGGCTGCGGCCGATCATCCCGTAGGTTTCCTTCTCGCCCGCGAGCGTGCTTTTAAGCACGCGGTTCTCCTGTTTGATCCCGGCGAACTGGAGCGCGCGCTCCGTGAGCATGACGATCTCGTCGGGCGTGAAAGGCTTTTCCACGTAGTAATAAGCACCGTGCTTGATCGCGCTGATGGCGATGTCGAGCGAGCCGTGCGCGGTCATCAGCACCACTTCCGTGTCGGGGTTCTCGGCCTTGATGCGGTTGAGCACTTCCATGCCGTTGGAGTCGGGCAGGCGGAGGTCTGTGAAGACGAGATCAAACGTGCTGCCGTCGAAGTGTCGCGCCGCCTCCGACATGCTCGCCGCCGTCTGCACCTGATAGCCCTGCTCCTCAAGAATTACCTGAAGCGCGCCCGTGATGCTGCTCTCGTCGTCTATCACCAGGATTCTGACCCATGAACGCATCTTTTGGTTACTCACTTTTCCGCCGGCAGTTCGACGGTAATTTGCGTGCCCTCGTCGCGCCGACTCTCGATGTGAATCGCCCCATGATGTTGCTCGATCACCTTTTTGGCGTAGGGCATGCCCAAGCCCAGCCCCTGACTTTTCGTGCTGTAGAAAGGCTCGAAGACTTTTTCGATCTGCTCGTCGGTCATTCCGCAACCCGTATCGGCAATCATGAGTTGGCTCGTGCCGTTCGAGCGGCTGGTCTTCAGGGTCAGGCGTCCGCCGCCGGGCATGGATTGGATCGAGTTGAGCGTCAGGTTGATGAGCGCGGAGGTGATCGAAGTTTCATCGAGCAGCGCGACGACCTCGGTGTCGGGCAGGTCGAGCTGCTCTTCGATGCGATAGGCGTTGATCTGCGGTTGCAGCATATGCACCACCTTACGCACGACGCCGTTGAGATCAATTGGCCGGGGCGAGAGCGAGACGGGGCGCGCTAAACTCATGATCTGTTCGGTCGTGCCGACGAGGTGGTTGACCGTGTTGATGATTCGGTCGCAAAGCGTTAGCTCGCTTTCGGACAGCTTGGCGGCCAGTTTGGTTTTCAAGTGCATGGCGTAGAGCAACAGGCCGGTGAGCGGGTTTTTGACCTCGTGCGCCACCTGCGCCGCGACGCGCCCGAGCGCGGCGATCTTTTCGTTGTGGAAGAGTTGCCGCTGCATCTCCTCCTTCTCATCCTCCAGACGTTTGCGGATCGACCAGTCGCGGACGATGAGGACGAGCAGACGCTCTTCGTCCATCGAGAGCGCGCTGCAAGACACCGAGACCGGCAGAAATGCGCCCGCAGAGGTTTTGATCGCCAACTCCCTTTCGCCGCAAAAATTGTTGTCCAGAAAAGCCGAAAGCGTGTCGCCGGTTTCGTCGCCGCCGTCAGTCTGCCACGCCAGCGCCGTGATGTTTTTGCCGTTCAATTCCTGCGGGCGACAGCCGAAGAGTTCGCAGAACTTATTATTGACCTCGATGATCGTCCGGCTCTGGGCAGACACGATCACGACGCCGTCGTTGGCGTGCTCAAAGAGGGCGCGGTAGCGTTACTCGCTGGCGGCCAGCCTGCGCTGCTGGCGGCCGACAAGCCGCAGGAGGAGAGAGACGACGATCACGTCAACGACCGTAGAGATGAAGAAGTGCTCGAACCTCTGCTGCATCCTCCAACGCGCGACGCTGTTCGCTTCGCCCGGATAATACGCCTCGATCACCGAGTAGAAGGGCATCATCAGAAACTTCTCCCACGCCAGTACGACGACAGCGGTTAAGGCAATGGTGAGGGCCGTGAAGAAGACGATGATGAATAAGTTGCGCTTTTTTTTCATGCGCCCCCTTAACTTTTCAGAAACAGGGTATTGCGGGTTCTCTCGCCGGAGGAAATGCCGACACGCCGTGTGCGGACGCTCGTGTACGGCCTATCGGCCGTTGCAGCCCGCCGTTGGCAGTCCCTCTGTAAATGGAACGGTGAAGTTGATGAATAGCTGGTGAGGTTGAAGTCACCGGCTTTCGGAGGGGGACTGTCGGGAACAACTGGAAAATACTCTCGCCGCAAATGCTTGTCAAGAAAAGTCAGCGCATGGACAAAGGGAAGGGAAAACTATCGGAATCGGCCTTTGTGATCGACATCCGGCGGGCGTCGAGGCCGAGAAATTTGGATGTGCGTTTGCGGGCGGGTGAAACGTGTAAGGGGACGCGCCGCTGCGTCCCCTTACACGTTTACGAAAAGGCTTTTTTTTAAACAAAGCCCGTTGCGGCAACCCCGGCCACATTAGTTGAAGGCCGGGCGAGACTCCGGACTTACTTCACGGATACGTCGTCCAGGCGGAACGAAGTAGGCAGCGAAGAGTCCTGCGTCGAGCGGAACTGTATCCGCACCGTCTGACCGGCGTAAGCGCCGAGGTTGTAATTGCCGCGCAGCACGTAGACCCCGGTCGTGCCGCTGTTCTGGTTGCTGAAGGTTGCCGGCGTGCTGAGCAGCGTGCCGGCGGTGTTGCGCACCTCGATGAAGAGGCGGTCGTAGACGGCCGCGCCCGCCGCCTCGCCCGTGGTGATGTTCAACCAGAAGGAGAGGTTAGGCGAAGAGCCGCTCGGGATCGTGATCGACTCGTAGAGCGTCCCCGTAGTGCTGTTCACGCCGCCGAGGATCATGTAGGCCACGCCGCCGTGCGGGTATGCGCCCGTCGAACGCGTGACCTGACCGCTGATGATCCACGGGGTCGTGCCGCTCTCGAAGCCGCCGTTTGTGATGAGTTCAACGCCGCCGCCCGACGTACCGGCCTGCGTGACCGTGAAAGTTTGACCGGCGATGGTCAACGTCCCGGTGCGCGAGGCCGTGCTCGTGTTGCCCGCGACGGAATAGCTGACCGTGCCGCTGCCCGAGCCACTTGCGCCCGCAGTGATGGTGATAAAGGCTGCGTTGCTGGTGGCCGTCCAGGCGCAACCCGCCCCGGCCGTGACGCTGACGCTGCCCGTCGCGCCCGCTGCCGCGACGCTCGCGCTCGTCGGGCTGATCGAATAAGAACACGTACCGCCGCAATCGGTGGGCATGTCGCTCGCGGCGGTGTGCGTCGTGCCGTCGTTGCCGACCGCCGAGACGCCCATGCCGTGGCGCGCGAAGACCGTCCAGATGACGCAGCGGTTCGCGCCGCCGTTCAGGTTCTGGTCGGCTTGCAGGACGCCGTCGCGCGCGTTCAGGAATGACGGGCGCGAGGGCGTGAACTTCATGCCGTTCAAGACGAGCCTATCGGTAATGGACGCGCCGAGTTGCGTGCGCAAATCCCAGAGCGTCGCCGCCCACACCTCGCCGTCGCGGTGAACCTGACAGCCGCCCGCGCACACGTCGGCGTAAGAATCGTGAACCGTGTTGGCGGGGACGGTGTAGGCCGTGCGGCGGATGCCCGCGGTCGTGTTGCCGGTGGCGTACTCGCCCACCAGCCCGTCGTTGCCGAGCGTGCAGGCCCAGTAGTCAGACCAGCCCTCGCCCATCGCGCCCGACTGCGTGCCGCCGAGGCCGCTGCCGTTGCCGATGAGGCGGTTCGAGATGCCGTGGCCGTACTCGTGGAAAACCACGTCGCCGTCCATCGAACTGTCACGGTCGGGGTTGGGCGAGGTGAAGAGATACTGCTGCATGCGCGGGCGTTGGCCGTCGGGCGGCGTGGCGAAGTTCGCGTTGTTCGTGCCCGAACCGTCCTGCGCCTCGGCGCGCACGGAGTCTGCGGCGAGGCCGCCGCGCCCGTAGTTATTCGTCTGGAAGTTGCCCGCCGATTCCGTAAAGCCGAGGCCGTACGAGAAGTCGTGCATGACGTTGTTGAAGTAGAAGAGATTCGTCACGACGGCGGCCTGCTGCGTGCGCGGGTCAACGGTCGTGGAGAAGGGGAACGTGAAATCCTGTGTCGAGGAGAAGGCGTGGCCGTTGGACAGCCCCGTCGTGTTGTTGGCGTCGGGCACGTTGTTGGCGTCGGTGTCGAGATAGGCTTCGGCGTTGTTGCCGGTGGTGACGGTGGAAGTTCCCATCCAACCGGCGGTCGTATTGATGGTCGTGTCGCCGACGAAGGAGACGAGTTGGCGCGTGGGGTTCGCGCTCGGGTGCTCGGTGTAGACCGTGCCCTGCGCCTCGAAGACGTAGAGGTTGCGGCGGTAGAGCAGTTCGCCATCGTTGGCGTCAACGAGAATCTCGTACCACTCGTTTGATCCGACATCGGCGAAGACGCGCCACGCCAGGCGCGCTTGGTCGCCCACGCGCATGATGCTCAATTCGGACAGCACATCTTCGTTGCCCGCCGAGAGCGGGTTGGCAAACATTGACCTCTCGCTCTTGGAGGAGCGCGCGGAGGTCTCCGCGAACGACGGCATCACGGTGCGCCCGGCATGCCCGAAGGCGCGGGCGATGCCCTGCGCTTCGTCGAGCGCGGGTTCAGACGCGACCTGCTGGCCGGAGATGAGGAAGCCTTCGCGGACGGAAAGCACTTCGCCGTTGCGGTTGACGGCCACCTGCACGTCGCCCTCGAAGACTTTGATCCCGCCGACGGTCTGCACGTAGCCGAGGAACGACGTTCCCTCGTCGTTGTCTTCCTTGTCCAACTTAAGTTCGGAGACGGAGGCATCCGTGAGCGAGAAGAGCGCGTTGTGGCGTTTGAGGAAACCGCGCGCGACCGTATCGGCAGAGCCGGACTGCGGCGCGGAAAGCGACGCGCCGTCAATGAAGATGTTTTTGATCGCGCCCGTATCGTTGGCGATGGCGCGCAGGTTGTCGGCGCGCTCGGGGGCGAGACTCGCGCGAAATTCGTTGACGGCATTCGCGCGCCCGCGAACGGCGGAACTCTGCGCCGCACCCTTCGCGGCGGCGGCGGGCAAGTTGAGATCGTGGTCTGTGAACTCGGATTTATCGACGAGGCGGATGTCATAGTCGGGCAGCGTCTTCGGACGCGACTTGCCAGCGGCGGCACCCTTTTGTTGTGAGGCGTGGGTCGAGCCGGATTTCGTCAAGGGGATCATTGAGGCGGCTGCGAGGACAAGACCCAGCAGGCCCAGAAGCAAACTCTTACGCATTGGTTTCTCCCTTCAAAACAATCGGTTGAGGTGGGTGGCTAATTTACGTCGGGGCGCAGGGCAGCGGGACTTCCGGCAGTTCCGCGAGTAGGAGAGCGCCCGTCATGTGATCGAGCGGACGCCTCACGGCTTCGGCAGGTTGAGAAGTGCCCTGTGCGTACTTTGTTCTGACAAGTTAACGGTTCGGGTAGCCTGAACTCGTCACGTTTCCGGCGCGTCATGCGAAGACTTGCGATGCAGGGACGCGTTTACACTTGCTCCGTCTGGTGGAGGGCCAAAACTTACGGGCGTTCTTTCCTTCGTAATGCGTCGAACTATCGTGGTCAGGCCGGTTAAGGTATTGGCAACAGGTAATGCTGCCACAGTCGAGGTGCGCATAGGGTAACAGAGTCGGGGCGAGTTGTTAAACTCACCTGCACCCGTTTCGAGAACTCTACGGGTGCGCCAGCGGCCTCTCGCCGCTCGAAAGTGTGATGCGCGTTGACTTCCGTTATACTGGCGACTGAACAAACCTTCATACAGTTTAGAATTGATAAGTTTATGACACGAGATCAAAGGGGTGCTCCGTTTCGAAGCGATGAGTTGTTCCGCCTCGTCGCCGAGAAGGTGGAAGACTTCGCCGTCTTCGCTATTGATCCCGACGGCACGGTCGCGAGTTGGAATCCCGGTGTCGAGAAACTGCTCGGTTACGACGAAAGCGAGTTCGTCGGGTGCGACTCATGCATCATCTTCACGCCCGAAGACAACGAGCGCGGCGAGTGTGCGCGCGAGATGCGCGTCGCCACCAGGGACGGGCGCGCCGAAGACCGACGCTGGCACGTGCGCAAGGACGGCACGCGCTTCTGGGCGAGCGGGCTGTTGATGACGCTCAACGACGACACGGGAGTTGTGCGCGGCTTCGCGAAAATCCTGCGCGACGAAACGGCGCACAAGGTGATGGAAGACCGCCTGCGCGATTCCGAAACGTACGGGCGCAACATACTGGAAAGCATCTCCGACGCTTTCTACGCGCTCGACCGCAATTGGCGATTCACCTATCTCAATCGCCAGTGCGAGCCGCTGATCCGGCGCAGGCGCGAAGAGTTGATCGGCAAAAGCATCTGGGAGGAATTTCCCGAAGCGGCGCAGTCTATTTTCTACGAGCAGTACCACAGGGCGGCGGCCGAGGGCGTCGCCGTTACGTTCGAAGCCTTCTACGCGCCGCTCGCGTTGTGGGTGGAGGTTCGCGTCTACCCTTCGCCGTCGGGGTTGTCGGTCTACTTCCACGACATCAACGAGCGCAAGCGCGTGGAGGAGTCTCTGCGTAAGAGCCGCACGCGACTCGCCCTCGCGCTGCAAGCCGGGCGGGCGGGCACGTTCGAGTGGAACATCGAGACGGGGGAGAACGTCTGGACGCCTGAGTTGGAAGCCCTCTACGGCGTCCCGGCCGGAACTTTCGAGGGGAACTTCGATGCGTGGAGTAAGCGCGTTGTGCCGGAAGACGCGCAGGTCGTCGAGGCGGGGATACGCCGTGCTCTGGACGAACGACGCGATGAGTATGACTACGAGTTCCGCGCCATGTTGCCCGACAACTCCGTGCGCTGGCTCGCGGGTCGCGGTCGCTTCGAGTACGACGCTGCGAGCGGCCGGCCCCTGCGCATGTTCGGCATCAACGTTGACATAGACGACCGCAAGCGCGCCGAGGCCGAGCGCGACCGCCTGCTCGGAAGCGAGCGCGAGGCGCGCGCCGAGGCCGAGCGCCAGCGCGATTTCGTCCAACTCTTGCTCGACCGCGCCCCGCTCGCCATCGGCGTCCTCGAAGGCGCGGAGCACAGCTTCGCCTTCGTCAATCCGGGCACGGAACGCGTGACGGGGTTGAAACGCGAACAGTTCATCGGCCGCCCGCACGCGGAGGTAGTGCCCGAAGCGCACGAGGTGATCGCTCCCATACTCAAACGCGTGTACGAGACCGGCGCGAGCGAGACGCGCGAGATCGCAGCCCTGATGCCGAACGGCGAAGAGTCGCACCTGCGCGTGACGTGGACGCCGCTGCCCGGCGCGGACGGCCGCACGCGCGCCGTGCTCTACCTCTCGCTCGACATCACCGCGCGCAAACAGGCCGAGATGCTGCTGCGCGATAGCGAGGAACGCTACCGCACCCTGTTCGCCTCGATTGACGAAGGCTTTTGCGTCATCGAAATATTGTTCGACGAAAACGGCAAGCCCGGCGATTACCGTTTCCTTGAGTTCAACCCGGCGTTTGAGAAACTGACGGGCATCCCGGCCGCCGAAGCTCTGAGCGGCAGTACCGTGCGCCAACTGATCCCGAATCTCGAAGAACATTGGTTCGAGATTTACGGGCGCGTCGCCCTGACCGGCGAGCCTATCCGCTTCGTCAACGCGTCGGAGGCCATGAACCGCTGGTTCGACGTTTACGCTTTCCCGGTCGGGCGGCCGGAGGATCACAAAGTAGCCCTCCTGTTCAACAACATCACCGAGCGGCGTCGCACGGAAAACGCCCTCATCGAAAGTCAGGAGCGCCTGCAAATGGCGATGGCCGCCGCGCAAATCTATTCGTGGGAGATGAACCTGACGACGCAGGAGGTCGAGTGGTCTGAGAATATCGAACGGGTCATCGGCTTCTCGCTGCCCACTAAGTTAAGCCGCGTCTTAGAGTTCGTACACCCGGAAGACCGCGAGGCTACCGGCCGGGAAATTTTAGCCGCCGCCACCGAGGGTCGTGTTTACGAGTCGGAGTTTCGTCTCGTCAACCCGGCGAGCGGAGAGATCGTGTGGATGCGCGGGCAAGGCGTGCTCACGAACAGCGCGACCGACGGGCAGCCGCGTTTCGCGGGCATCTCGCAAAACATCACCGAGCGAAAGCGCGCCGAGGTCGAGCGTGAGCGACTGCTCAGCGAGGCGCAGGAAGCCAACCGCCTCAAAGACGAATTCCTCGCCACGCTTTCGCACGAACTGCGCACGCCCCTCACAGCCATCCTCGGCTGGTCGCGCCTGTTGCAGACGAGCAACTTCGACGAGGCGGCGACGGCGCGCGCCCTCGGCACCATCGAGCGCAACGCGCAGGCGCAGACGCAACTGATAGACGACCTGCTGGACACCTCTCGCATCATCACGGGCAAGCTGCGTCTGGAGGTGCGCCCCGTTAATCCGGCAAGCGTCGTGGCGGCTGCCGTCGAAACCGCGCGCCCGGCCGCCGAAGCCAGAGACATACGCTTGCAGACCCGGCTCGACACGCAGGCCGGCCCCATCTCGGGCGACCCCGACCGCTTGCAGCAGGTGGTGTGGAATCTGCTCTCCAATGCCCTCAAGTTCACGCCGAAAGGCGGGCGCGTCGAAGTGAGGCTGGAGCGCGCGGGTTCGCACGTCGAGATCACGGTGGCCGACACGGGGCGCGGGATCGCGCCGGAGTTTCTGCCGCACGTCTTCGACCGCTTCCGTCAGGCCGATCAGACGACGACGCGCAAGCACGGCGGACTCGGGCTGGGACTGGCAATCGTGCGTCAGTTGGTCGAACTGCACGGCGGCTCGGTTCACGTCGAGAGCGCGGGCGAGGGGCATGGGACGAGTTTCACGGTCAGCCTGCCGCTCCCGGCGCAGTGGCAGGAGACTCCGGGCGACGCGACGCGCACGCACACGGCGGCGCATGGTAACGGCGAACTCCAATGTCCGCCCGAACTCGCGGGTCTGCGCGTGCTGGTCGTTGACGACGAAGCGGACACGCGCGAGTTGCTGGCGGCGGTGCTCACCTCTTGCGGCGCGCGGGTGACGCTGGCGGCGTCTGCGGCGGATGCGTTCCGGCACGTCGAGCAGGCGCGCCCGGACGTGCTCGTCACAGACATCGGGATGCCCGAAGAAGACGGCTATTCGCTGCTGGCGAGAATTCGCGGGCTGCCACGTGAGCGCGGCGGTGAAATACCCGCCGCCGCGTTGACGGCCTACGCGAGACCTGAAGACAGGGTGCGCGCGCTCCGCTCCGGCTTCCAGATGCATGTGTCGAAGCCGGTCGAACCGGCCGAGTTGATCACGGTCGTCGCCGCCCTCGCCGGTCGCAGGTGAAGGGGGGAGTAAAGTTCCGGATCGAGACGGCGTGTGCGCAAGGGGGATGCCTTGCGCAGCGTCGTTATTCGAGCACGAAGTTTTTGGTCTCGGTTTCGCGCAGGGCGTCTTCCAACTCTTTTTGCCTGATGCCCTCGCGCCCGTCGTAGCGTAGGAATTGCGGGATCAGGGCGGAGATGACGAGCGTCCCGACGACACACAGGATTCCGCCCGACACGATTGAAGTCCTGACGCTGAAGAGTGCGGCGACCAGACCCGCTTCGGCGTCGCCGAGCTTCGGGCCGGAGGTGTAACTGATCATCTCCAGCCCAGCGAGCCGCCCGCGCAGGTGATGCGGGATCGTCTGATTCCACATCGTCATCCGAAACAAGCCGCTGATCATGTCGAAGCCGCCCGCCAGCGCCAGGCACGTTAAGGCCAGATATAAATTCTGTGCGAAGCCGAAGCAGATGATCGCCACGCCCCACATCGCGGCGGCAATCGCGACGTACAATCCGTGACGGTGAACTCTCTTCGTCCACCCGGAGGTCAACGTGGCGAAGAGCGCGCCGATTGACGGCGCGGCGTAGAAAAAGCCGACCGTGCCCGCGCCGAAGTGCGCGGCCATCGCCGGGAAGAGCGCGGTCGGCATGCCGAAGAACATGGCGTTCATGTCGATCAGGTAAGTGCCGAGAATTTCCTTGCGCCGCCACGCGTAATGCACGCCCTCGACGACGGATTTCAAAGTGGGGCGGTCTCCGGTTTGCGTGGCCTTCGGCACGGCGCGGATCAGAAAGACTGCGGTGAGGGAAGCGACGAACGTCAGGAGGTCTATCGAGTAAGCGACGCGCGCGCCGAACCGCGCCAGAATAATTCCGGCGAGCGAAGGGCCTAAGATCGTCGTCACGTTCCAGCGCAGTGAATTCAGCGCGCTGATGGAAGACATCAATTCCGGCGGCACGATCTTCTGCATCAACGCCTCGAACGACGGGCGTTGCAGCGCGGCCAGCCCTGCATGGAGCGCGGCGCACAAGAAGAGCACCCACACCTGCGGGCGGGGCAGGAACGCGTTGGCGACGAGTATCGTCGTCACGACGGTCTGCCCGATTTCCGTCAGCCTGAGCATCCTGCGTTTGTCGATGAAGTCGGCATACGCACCGCCGACGAACGCCATGAGAAGGATCAGCGCGAACTCGGCAACGCTGAGCAGTCCGACGAGCAGCGTCGAGCCGGTCAACTGATACACCTGCACCGGGACGACGACGAAAGTCATGGCCGTGCCGAAGGCCGAAATCAATTGGCCGAAGAAAAGCAGGCGGTAGTCGCGGGAAATTCTGAGAGGCGAGATGTCTAGCAACATAAAACCGGCACACGCGTCGTCCGCATGAAGGCTAGTGGGAAAATTCGGTCGCCGCCATTATTGGGGCAACCCGTCTGAAATTCAACACGAGTTGATCCGCCGGTGAAAGCCTTTTCATGACTTTTGCACCGGCCGGGGCTCACTAAATATTATTGACACGTCTCGTTGGAAAGTAATAATGTTCTGAACCACAAAAGTCGTCGAAGGGCTTTACGCATAGCAACTTGAAACGCGTCCGACACTCTATACACCGCGCGATAATCGAAGGGCGAGAGCGCGGTTGATAGAAAACAATCCCACACTATTCTTCACTTTGGCACGACAAACCTGAGATGCTTCATTCGAGTTTCCTCGCGCCGAGGCGGTCTGTTTAGTTCTTTCACGTCTATCGGAAGTTTCAATTTAAAACTCCCTCGGAGGAAGTGTTGACATGAAGAAGTGCGCGATGTTTCTCGCGTTTAGCTGTTTGCTGGTTCTCTCTCTCACCGTCCTGCCGACAGCCTTTGCGACGCGTCCGACGAGGCGCATCAGGGCCGCCGCGAAATTGGATAAGATTTCGCGCGAGGACAAAGAAAACCGGCAAGCCGCCGCACAAAAGAGAACAAGCCCTTATGCGCAACACCCCGGCGTCAGGTTGAAGAAAACATCCAAGCCCGTGCCCGTCTCCCGTCAGGCCGTGGGGTTTGCCGTCACGCCCCCGCTCGACGAGATCGAGGAGAAACGTGTACCCGGCCGGAGCATGAGGCGCGGCAAAGCCGAGGCGAACGAAGAAAGACCCGAGAAGGTGATCAGCCCGCCCGCGAGCGGGCGCGTTGACATCTTCGACCCTGGTTTCGGACTGAACACCCCGGCGCAGGACTTCAACATCGCCCCGAAAATTCCCGCCACCATCGCAAACTTCGAAGGTCTGAGCAACCTGCAAAACGCGGCCGACCCGGTGATCGCCGGCCTGGTGTTGCCGCCCGACACGGTGGGCGATGTCGGCCCCACGCAGTACGTGCAGGCGACCAACCTGCTGTTTCGTGTTTTCGATAAGACGGGCACGGCACTGACCCCTGCGCGCCCCATCAGCTTCCTCTTCACCGCGCTCGGCGGCCGTTGTGCCAACACAGACGACGGCGACCCCATCGTTCTCTACGATTCATTCGCCGACCGTTGGATCATCACGCAGTTCGCCGTGTCGGGCGCGGCTCCGCTCGCGCAGTGCTTCGCCATCTCGCAGACGGGCGACGCCACCGGCGCGTACTACACGTACGAGTTCGTGATGCCGAACGCCAAGTTCAACGACTACCCGAAATTCGGCGTCTGGCCTGACGGCTATTACCTGTCGAACAACCAGTTCAATCTGGAGGGGACGGCCTACCTCGGCGTCGGCGTCTTCGCCCTCGACCGCGCCAAAATTCTCGCGGGCGACCCGGCGGCGAGCTACGTCTACTTCGACCTTGAATCGGCCATCCCGAACGCGCGCGCCATGCTGCCCTCGGACGCCGACGGCCTGACGCCGCCGCCCGCGGGCGCGCCCAACGTCTTCACCTATTACAACGCCGACGAATTTACCGGAGACTCGGGCGACGCCCTGCGACTCTTCGACTTTCACGCGGACTTCGCCGTCCCCGCGAATTCCACTTTTACCGAGCGCGCCGACAGCCCGCTCGCCGTCGCCGCCTTCAACCCGACCGACCCGGCCGGTCTGGACGACATCGAGCAGCCCCCGCCCTCGACCGCCACATCGGCGTTGGATGCCATTCAGGATCGACTGATGAACCGTCTGCAATATCGCAACTTCGGGAGCTATGAGGCGATGACCGTCAACCACACGGTCAACGTCGGGACGGGCGCGACGCTGGCGACGCACCAGGCGGGCATACGCTATTACGAACTCCGCCGCGCCCTGCCCTCCGGCGCGTGGACGGTCAGAGACCAGGGGACGTTCGCGCCCGACACAGACAACCGCTGGCTCGGTAGTTCCGCGTTGGACAATCAGGGCAATCTCGCCGTGGGCTATAGCGTGTCGAGTCTCACAACCTTTCCCGGCCTGCGCTACGCCGGTCGTCTCGCGGGCGACCCACTCGGCCAACTCGCGCAGGGCGAGGCCACTTTGATCAACGGCGCGGGCGCGCAGACCAACACCGGCTCGCGCTGGGGCGACTACAGTTCGCTGAACGTTGACCCCACGGACGATTGCACCTTCTTCTACACCTCCGAGTATTACGCGACCACCGACGCGACACCCAACGACACGCCGTACGGCGTGCCGTGGCAGACCCGCGTCGGCAGCTTCAGGTTTGCCGAATGCACCGCGCCCGCGCAGGGCACGCTGCAAGTCAACATCACCAACTGCGAGACCGGGCTGCCCGTCGAGGGGGCGACCATCTCCATCGGCGGCAACCTCTACGGGACAACTCTCTCCGGCGGCTCATTCACGACCAAATTGCCGCCGGGCACATACTCGCTTTCGGCCGCCCGGCCTACTTTCGCTTCCGGCACAACGGGCGGCGTCGCCGTCACCAACGGCAATACGACGGTGGTCAACCTCTGCATCACGGCGAAGCCCT
The DNA here is from genome assembly GCA_036566625.1 of Pyrinomonadaceae bacterium. Taxonomy (GTDB): domain Bacteria; phylum Acidobacteriota; class Blastocatellia; order Pyrinomonadales; family Pyrinomonadaceae; genus JAIVJZ01. The sequence continues at coordinate 3,101 of DATCWB010000256.1, read as the reverse complement.
TGATCCTGTCCGACGGTTCCGCCATCACGGCCGAGACTTGCGGCGTCACGACCGGCGCGATTGACCCGGCCGAGACGGTGACGGTTAATCTCACGCTCAGGAACACCGGCAGCGCGGACACTTCAAACCTCGTCGCCACCTTGCTCTCGACGGGCGGCGTAACCTCGCCGGGCGACGCGCAAAACTACGGCGCGGTCGTCGCGGGCGGCGCGTCCGTGACCCGCTCATTCACCTTCACGGCTGACGCCGCGCTCTCCTGCGGCGGCGTGCTCGTCGCCACGCTGCAATTACAGGACGGCACGGCCAACCTCGGCACGATCTCCTACAACTTCACGACCGGCGCGCCGAGCGCACCGCGCCCCGCCAACACTTATAGCAGCGGCAATATCGCCGCGCCCCTCCCCGACAACACCACGGTTGACATCCCCATCAACGTCTCGGACGCGGGAGTCGTGGCGGACATCAACGTCAGGTTGCGCATGAACCACGCGTATGACGGCGATGTCGAGATACGCATCGTCCACCCTGACGGAACGACCGTGCTCCTCTCGGACAGACGCGGCGGCATGGGCACAAACTACGGCAGCGGAGCTAACGACTGTTCGGGCACACCCACCGTCTTCGACGACAGCGCGGCAACCTCTATCGCTGCGGGGTCTGCCCCCTTCGCCGATTCGTTCCGACCCGAACAAGCGCTCAGCGCATTCAACGGCAAGCCGGCCGCAGGCATCTGGAAATTGAGAGTGACCGACACGGCCAACGGCGACTCCGGCACTATCGGCTGCGTGCAGTTGGAGATCAGCCGCCGAATCTTCCTCTGCTGCCCCTTCAACGGGGGCGTGGCAGGCATCACCGCCGCGCCGCCCGCCACCATTGCCGCCGAGAGTTGTTCGTTGAACAACAGCGCGCCCGATCCCGGCGAGACCGTGACGATGAACTTCCCTCTGCTGAACACGGGCACGGGGCCCACCTCAAATCTCGTCGCCACGCTGCTGCCCACGGGCGGCGTGGTTAATCCGAGCGCGCCGCAGAACTACGGCGCGCTCAGCCCCGTCTCGTCTTCCGCTGTGTCGCGACCCTTCACTTTCACCGCCGCAGGTTCGTGCGGCAGCACGCTCGTCGCTACACTGCAACTACAGGACGGCGCGACCAATCTCGGCACGGTCAGTTTCAACATCACCATCGGTGGGACGAGTTCGACTGCAACTCATTTCTCGAACCCCTCCGGCGTCAACATCCTCGACACACCGCGCGTCGGCGGCGTCGCGCCCGCCGCGCCTTATCCATCTACCATCGCCGTCGCGGGTCTGACCGGCACGGTCACGAAAGTGACGGTCACTCTCAACAACTACAGCCACGCCTTCCCGAACGACGTGGACATGCTGCTCGTCGGCCCCGGCGGCCGGAAGGTGTTGCTGATTTCCGACGTGGGCGGCACGCTCCCCGTCTCGAACCGGACGTTCACGCTCGACGACGCGGCCGAGGCGACGATCCCCACCGGCATCGCCGACGGCACGTACCGGCCTTCCAACAGCGGCACGGGCGACAGCTTCCCGGCTCCCGCCCCGCCCGGCCCACACTCCGACCCGCAACTGCTCTCCGTCTTCAACGGTCAGAACCCGAACGGCGTGTGGAGTCTGTACGTGGTTGACGACGCCGGAACCGATGCGGGGAGCATCGGCGGCTGGACATTGAACATCACGACGACAGTTCCGGCCTGCTGCTTCAGGGCTGGCAACCTGCTGATCAGCGAGTTCCGCTTCCGCGGTCTCGGCGGCGCAAATGATGAGTTCGTCGAGTTGTACAACAACACGGACGCGGCCATTGACGTGCCCGCGGGTGGCTGGACGCTCCGGCGCACCGACACGGCGGGCGCGCTTGCTACGGTCTTTACCATCCCGCCGGGCGCAAGTATCCCCGCGCGCGGGCATTACCTCGCCGTCAACAACACGCCCGCGGGCGGCTTCACCTCCAATCCGCTCAGCACCTACCCGGCGGGCGTGGGCACGGTCGGCGCGGGCGACGCGCAGTTTACCGCCGACCTGCCGGACGGCGGCGGCATTGCTCTCTTCAGTTCCGGTACGATCTTCGACGCGACGACGCTACTCGACGCCGTCGGCTTCGCGCCCGGAGCAGGCAGCGCCGACGCGCTCTACCGCGAGGGTGCGGGCATCTCGCCCGCGGGCGGCATCAGCGCCGACGGCCAGTACAGCTTCGCGCGCAAACTCACGACGGGGCTGCCGCAAGACACCGGCAACAACGCCAACGACTTCGTCTTCGTCTCCACGACGGGGGGAAGTTTCAGCGGCACGCAATCCACGCTCGGAGCGCCGGGGCCGGAAAGCCTGGCAAGTCCCATTCAGCGCAACGCCACGCTCAAGGCGTCGCTCGTCAACGGCTCTGTGCCGGCCACCGTGCCCCCGAACCGCGTCAGGAGCGGCCAGATCATGCCGGGCGTCCCGAACGCTTACGGCACGCTCTCCATCCAACGCCGTTTCAGGAACACGGGAATCGCGCCCATCACCCGTCTACGCTTCCGCATTACGCAGATAACGACGCTGGGCAGCCCGGCCGCCGTTGCCAGCCCGCAGGCCGACCTGCGCGTCCTGAGTTCGACGGGCGTGGTCACAGACTCCGCGGGTAATGTGGTCACCACGGTCACGGGGCTGACGCTGGAATCAACCGGGTCGTCGTACGGCGGCTTGAACTCCTCGCTCACGGTCGTCATGCCGGGCGGCGGGCTCACGCCGGGCAACAGCATAGAAGTACAGTTCCTGCTCGGCGTGCAGGAGCAGGGCAATTTCATCTTCTTAGTCAACGTCGAAGCTTTGCTCGGCGCTCCCGGCTCCGTCGAAGAAGGCGCGACCCCCCTCAACATCAGGAAAGGAAGCACAAAGGTGTCGGGTAAAGCGAAGCGACCCTGACGCCGTCTCGCCCTGAATTTAACTCACTGCCGTCGAGAGAAGTTTCACCTACAGAGACGTTTCGCGGGCTGTAACTAACGGCGGGCGGGAGTAGACGAAGCGGGTTTAAGTTTGGGTGAGCGACGTTTCAGATCAACGTCTTTTGGGCGGATCGGCCACGGGGTAAGAGCCGACCTG
>DATCWB010000255.1:0-11113 GCA_036566625.1 Pyrinomonadaceae bacterium | reverse complement strand
CGAGAGCGTCGGCCGCGGCGCGCGCGGCGGCGTCAGCGTCGGGCACGTTGTAGAGCGCGACGGCCAGGTTGATGTGTGCGAGCGCGAGTTGCGGGTCGAGTTTGAGGGCGCGGCGAAACTGCTCCGCGCCTTCCGCGTGCTTGAACTGTTCGAGCAGGGCGACGCCGAGATTGTTGGCGCGATAGGCGGCCTCTCGCGCGCTCGCGGAACTCTGCCCCGCCTGCGCGGAAACGTTCGCCGGGTGGCGCGCGGAATGCGTCGCGTCGGGGGGCGCGACGAGCAGCAGCGCGGCGACCGATACCGCAACGGCGATCAAGAGACGACGTTTTAGCACGAAAGATTTTTTATCCGGGATGCGTGGCGAAACCGTTGAGCCGGACACACGATTGAGTGCCGTCCGAACAGTGTAACGTCAAAGCGGACGGCGTGAAGCAAGAGGCGGAGGGCACAAAGAAATATAGAAATCCTTTGCGCCCCCCGCCTCTTAACCTTTGCGCCGTCCATGCTGAAAACTTACTGCGAGATTCACCGCCCGGCCGTCGGGCGGCGACGAACCGGCTACCTCAAAGTGATCGTCACGAAACGCCGCCCGCTGTAGAGGCGCACACCGCCCGCGCCGCGCGCCATCATCAGCGGTCGCGGCCGTCGCAAGTTTCGATCAGGCTCGGTGTTGACGGTGAAAATCTGCGTGCCGCCCACGTCGGAGATGGTGAACCTGTTGTTCTCGACGAAGCCGAACCCGTACGCGCCGGTGGCGAGTTCCTGCCCGCCCACCATCATCGGCGTGTCTATGATGAAGAAGCCTTCATACCGCGAACGCACGTCGGCCGAGTAGCCGGAGGTGTCAACCATCCCGGCGACGACGTGCTGCTTTGTGCCGAAGCGCGCGGCGGCGGCGTTGCGCATCTGCGTGGGCGCGCTCTGCCCTTCGAAGAAGAAACCGGCCGGCACGATGCGCGAGAGTTGCGCGCCGCTGAGAACCACGGGACCTTGCGCCGCGGCGACCGACGACAGCGCGACGACGAGCGCGCAGAGCGCGAATAAAGTTGTCAGACGATTGTGTCTCATTTTACTCATACGTTCTCCTTATCAGGTTTCACACCCCTTGCGTGTATGGCAAGCGCGCACGCGCCGGGGCGGCCGTCAGCGATGATTCCTGCGCGCACGCGCTTTCGTCCCCGCAGCGTCGGTTGCGCCGCCGTCGGCTTCGCCCGCGAGCGCGCTGAAACGCTTGCGCGTCTCGGCAGACCAGCCGGGGATGATCTCCGTCACCACGCCTCGGTCGTCTACGATGAGCGACATCGGCACGGAGAGTTCGTCGGTCGCATAGAGGCTCTCGATGGCGGCCACACCGCCGAGGTAGTTCGGATACTGCACGCGATGCGCCTTGATGAAGCCGCCCACGTCCGCCGCGGGGTCGCTGTCCACGTTCAGACCGATCAGATCAATGCCGCGCGCGGCTAAGGGGGCGCGCAGTTTTTCCAGTTCCGGCATCTCCGCCGCGCAGGGCGTACACCACGTCGCCCAGACGTTCAGGAGCGCGCGGCGGCCGGGCTTCAACTGCTTGCGCAGAGAGGTGGCGACGCGACCCACAGGCTTCAACGCCAGTTCGGGCATCGGCTGCCCCACCCTGATCTTCAACCCCAGCGCGAACGCCTCGGTGCGCGTTAGCGGATCGGGGAGATTGGCGCGCGGCGGAGCCATCAATTCCGCGCGCCCCGTGCCCTCGCGCAGCAGGAGCGTCGCGCCCGCTCTGGCCTCGGCCGCGAACCGCTCGACTTTGCCGTGCGGCCACGTCACTTCGATCCACTCGGCGCGCTCATCTCTACCCAGGCCGAACAGGAGGCGCGGGTCGTGCTGCGAGATGAAACCCGTGCCGCCGTCCTTGATCTTCGTGAGCGTGCCCTGAGAAGTCTTGACGCGCACGATTGCGCTGAAAGCGTCGCGCCCGGTGCGCTCGTTTCCTTCGAGCGCGACGCGCAGCCAGTTGTTCGTCTGCCCGACGTTGTTGCGAAAGAGCAGGTGAGCCTGACCCTGGATCGTGGTGGAGAACACGTCGAGGTCGCCGTCGTTGTCGAAGTCTGCGAAGACGCCCGCGCGGCCGTCCGTGATCGAGTCGATGCCGGAGACGCCGGAGATGTCTATGAACTTCTTCGTGCCCAGATTCAAATAGAGCGGGTCGCGTTCGTAGCCGCTGAAGGAAAATCCCTCGCCGAACATCAACTGCGTCTGATCCGTGCGGAGCGCGCCCTTCTCTTCCTTGCCATCATTTTTTTGCGTCACGACCTGACGCCAGAAGTGGCTTCAAGTGTCCTTCATGGACTTGCCCGAGATGAAGCCGTTCGGCGTGTAGATGTCCTCCCAGCCGTCGTTGTCGAAATCTATGAAGCCGCCGCCCCACGCCCAGCCGCCGCCGAAGCCGCCCACTTCCGAAGTCACGTCTTTGAACTTTCCGCCGCCCTGATTCTCGAAGAGGTTGTTGCCCGCCGCGAGTTTCTTCAAGACGTTGTCTTTCGCGCTCTGGTTCGGGAAGAGACGCGCGAGGATGCGGTTGCCCGCCGTCGAAGACATGTTCGAGGCGTGCACGTCCAGGAGGCCGTCGTTGTTGTAGTCGCCGAAGGAGACGCCCATGCCGTTGCCGGGGTCGAGCACGCCGCGCTCCTTCGCCTCGTCCGTAAACTTATCGCCCTGATTGATGAACATCGCCTTCTCGCCGAAATCGTTGGCGACGTAGAGATCAATCCGCCCATCCGAGTTCACGTCGGCGAAGGCCGCCGCGTAACTCCAACGGCTGTCGTCCACGCCCCAACGCTTCGCCTCTTCCTTGAACGTGCCGTCGGGCTGATTGACGAGCAGAAGGTTCGGCGTGCCGTTCGTCGCGCGAAACCACGAGTCGGGCGTGATCTGCCCGTAGCGATTGTAGGAGGTGACGTAGATGTCCTGCCGCCCGTCGTTGTTCACGTCGCCCGCGACCGCCGAGAAGCCGATGGCCGTCATGCCGCCGACACCCGACTCCTGCGACACGTCTCGAAATTCCAGCTTGCCGTCGGGCACGAGACGGTTCTCGAAGAGCACCTGCGCGCCGACGTTCGAGACGAACACGTCGCCGTCGCCGTCGTTGTCGTAGTCGAAGACGAGCGGGGCGACTCCGGTCGCCAGCAGTTTCACGCCCGCCGCCTCGGACGCGTCCTTGAAGCGTCCCTTGCCGTCGTTCAGATACAGGAAGTTGCGCGCGGGCGCGGTGACGAAGAGGTCTATCGAGCCGTCGCGGTTGAAATCCGAGGCCGCCGCGCCGTGCCAGACGAAGCCGCCGTTGCCCGCCGAACCGAACGCCGGGAGGCTCGCGCCGACGCCCGCCGGAATCGCCACTTCCGAGAAGAGATCGCTCGTCGCCACCATCGAATCGAGACTTGCCAGCGCGAACGTGTCGAACTGCCAACGCTTCGAGGCGTCGTAGCGCACTACGACGTTGGCGACGCCGCGCGCCCATTCGCGTTTGCCGTCGATGTCGCGCCCGATGACGTAGAAGGCCACGCGCGCTTTGCCCATCGCGCCGACGACGGCCGTCGGCTCTTTCGCGCCCGCGACGGCCTGCGCACCCTCGTCGAAGTTGGCCTCTTTGACTTTGAAGCGCGAGTCTTCGATCTCGGAGAAGTGCGCGAGGAACTCCGCCCAGCCGCTCATGAACTCCTCACGCGTCATCGTACGCGGAGTCTTCGCAATTTCGCTGCCGGGGGTAGTTATCTTGAAGGGCGGGAGCGTGCCGTTGCGCGTGACGGTGACGGTATCGGGTGCGTCGGCTATCCAGTCGTGCGTCTTCACCCACTTGACCGAATCCTTGAGCGGGAGCGGGCGCGCGGGGTAGGGCGCGGAGTTGAGCCTGGCGGGGAAAAACTGCGCCGTGCGTTCGAGGTCGCGGTCGCGCGTGGCGACCGAGAGTTCGAGCAGGTCGTTGGCGAGCGACTCGGACAAATCCTCGATCACTTCGAGCCGCGTGCGCTCGGGCGCGGGCATCTTAGCCTTCGCGGGCTGCTGCTGTGCGTGTGCCCGTCGAATGTCCAGAGAGCCGAGCGCGAGCGCGAAAGCCAGAGCGCACGTCGTGTAAAACTTAAATTGTGGAAGAAGCGAGAAGGGGGAGTTCAAAAGTCTCATTAATTATTTTTCGTAGAGGTTAACCAGATTCCGCAAGTTTTCGCGCGTCACTGTACTATGCTCTCCATTTGACTGTAAAGTTAACTTTCTCGGTGCGGCGACCACACAGGTTCGGGCGTCTCCGGCACGAATAATTTAAGAATCACCGTCATTGCTCGAAGTTTCAGATGAACGCCTTTTCAAGTTCCCTCGCACGTCGTTTCCTGTCGCACGTCCTGCTCGCAATCGCGTTGTTTCTCTCTCCCTGCGCTCTCCTCCCGCGCCCCGCGCACGCACAACAAACGACGCCCGCGCCGCAACCGACGCCCCAACGCACCGGGCGTTCCTACAGCGGCGGCGGCGACCCCGCGAAGACGCCTCCGCCGCCCGCGCCGCAATCGCCTTCCCCCGTCGCCTTCACGGACATCACGGCCGCTGCGCGCGTCAACTTCAAACACGCCGCGTCCGTCACCTCGCGTAAGTACCTGATGGAATCGATGGGCGCGGGCGTCGCGCTCTTTGATTACGACTCGGACGGGCGGCTCGACATCTATTTCACCAACGGCGCGCGGCTCGAAGACCCGATGCCAGCCGCCGACGCTCGCCCCGACAAGAGGGACACGCGTTTCTGGAATCGCCTCTACCGGCAAAAAGCGGACGGCACGTTTGAGGACACGACGGAGCGCGCGGGCGTGCGCGGCTACGGCTACGACATGGGCGCGGCCGTCGGCGACTTCGACGCCGACGGCCACACAGACCTCTACCTCACCGCCTACGGCGCGAACATTCTCTATCGCAACCGCGGCGACGGCACGTTTGAGGACGTGTCGAAAAAACTCGGCGTTGCGGGCGGCGGCTGGTCAACGAGCGCGGGCTGGCTCGACTACAACAACGACGGGCGGCTCGACCTCTTCGTCGCGCGCTACATGGAGTGGGATTTCGCGCGCGGCGACCTCTATTGCGGCGAGCAGCGTCCCGGGCTTCGCGCCTATTGCCACCCGGACAACTTCAAAGGCGCGTCGAACATTCTCTATCGCCAGCGCGCCGACGGCACGTTTGAAGACGTGAGCGCGGCGGCGCGGATAGCAGACCCCGGCGGCAAGGGTCTCGGCGTCGCCTTCGCCGATTTCGACTCGGACGGCTTCACGGACATCATCGTCGCCAACGACAGCGTGCGCCAGTCGCTCTATCACAACCGGGGCGACGGCACGTTTGAGGATGTCGCGCTTCTGGCGGGCGTCGGCTACGACGAGAACGGCAAGACCTTCGCCGGGATGGGCGTGGACGCCGCCGACTTCGACAACGACGGCCGCCCCGACATCTTCATCACCGCCCTCTCGAACGAAACCTACCCGCTCTATCACAACACGGGCGAGATGTCTTTCAACTACGTCACGCAAACTTCGGGCGTCGGCCAGATCACGCTGCTCTACACGGGCTGGGGCACGCGTTTCATAGACTTCGACAACGACGGCTGGCGCGACATCTTCGTCGCGCAGAGCCACGTCCTCGACACGATTGAACGGACGACGAGCTATCTCAAATATAAACAGACGCCGCTCCTGATGCGCGGCGTGCCCGCAGGGAAGCCCGGCGAGTCGCACAAATTCCTGAACGTCTCGGCCTCGGCGGGCGCATCGTTCAACCAGCCTTACGCGGCGCGCGGCGCGGCCTTCGGCGATCTCGACAACGACGGCGACACTGACATCGTGCTCGGCGTCACGGACGGCGCGCCCGTCGTCCTCCGAAACGACGGCACGAAGAACCACTGGCTCGGCCTCTCGCTCGCGGGCACGAAATCGCACCGCTCGGGCACGGGCGCGCGCGTCTCCGTCATTGATGCGACCGGGCGCAGACAAACTTTCGACACGACTGCCGCCGGCAGCTATCTCTCCGCGAACGACCCGCGCCTCCTTGTCGGACTCGGCGCGGCAGCGGGCGTTGCGTCCATCGAGATTCGCTGGCCGAGCGGGCGGAAGCAGACGATCAGTAAGCCTGAGATTGATCGCTACCTGACGATCAGAGAACCTTAGAACAGGCCGTCTCGTTCCGCTCTCGCGCAACCCCACGCGCTTTGACACGCAACCGAACGACTCGCTATTTTGTCTATTCATTCATCGGCCTCGAAAGCCACGATTGAGTTTTCCGTCATGCCAGAAAGAACTTTGATGCTTCATAAAATTTCCGCGCGTGTCCGCACCGCGCGCGCCGTGCGGGCGTTCGCGCTCTGCCTGTCGCTCATGCTGCCCGCCGCGCTCGTCGCGCAGACGACGCCACAGCAGCCGCAGCAGGGCATGGGCGGAACCGCCACGGGCGAAGCGCGCACCTACGCCACGAAACGCACTGTCGGCGTCACGGACGCGAAAGCGCCCGCCGTCTTTGAAGACGTGACGGCCAAAACCGCGCTCGCCGCCTTTCGCCATCGCGCGGGCAGCGCGGCGAAGGATTACATCGTGGACACGCCTTCGGGCGGCGTCGCCGTCTTCGATTACGATGCGGACGGCCGACCCGACATCTATCTCCTGAACGGCTCGACCTTCGCCGCGCTCGCGGGCAAAGAGCGCGCGCCGCGCGCCGCGCTCTACCGCAATCTCGGCAACTGGAAATTCGAGGACGTGACGGACAAGGCGGGCGTCTCGAACGAACGCTGGGGCATGGGCGTCGCCGTCGGCGACTACGACAACGACGGCCGCCCCGATATGTTCGTCGGCAATTACGGCATGTCGCGCCTCTACCGCAACAACGGCGACGGCACGTTCACCGACGTGGCGGATAAACTCGGCGTCGCGCGCAAGGGCTGGTCAACGGGCGCGACCTTCGGCGACTACGACCGCGACGGCCGCCTCGATCTCTTCGTGCCCGGCTATCTCGAATTCGACCCGAAGAATTTACCGGCCAGCCCGTCCGACGCGGGCAAGCCCGGCGCGGTCGGGCAGAACTTCTGCCAGTTTCGCGGCGCGCCCGTCATGTGCGGCCCGCGCGGTCTCAAGGGCGAAGGCGACACGCTCTATCGTCAAAAGGCGGACGGCACGTTTGAAGACGTGAGCAGGCAGACCGGCACGCACGACCCGCAGGGCTACTACGGTTTCGCGTCGGCCTTTATCCACGCGAACGAAGACGACCTGCTCGATCTGATCGTCGTCAATGATTCCACGCCGAATCAACTCTATCTAAACCGTGGCGGCGGCAAGTTTGAAGAGGTCGGGTATGAATCCGGCATCGCGTTGAACGAGAACGGGCGCGAGCAGGCCGGGATGGGTCTCGGCGTGGGCGACTACGACAACGACGGCCGCCTCGATTTCTACGTCACCAACTTCTCCGACGACTCGAACACGCTCTACCACAACGAGGGCGAAGGCAACTTCACCGACCTGACATTTCAGGCCGGGCACGGCGAGCCGACCATTCCCTTCCTCGGCTGGGGCGCGACCTTTCTCGACTACGACAACGACGGCTGGAAGGACGTGCTCGTCGCCAACGGCCACGTCTACCCGTCGGTTGACAACTATCAATGGGGGACGACGTGGGCGCAGCAAATGCTCCTCTTCCGCAACATCGCGAACGCGCGGGGGGCGCAGGCTGGCGCGAGCGAACGCGTCTTCGAGCGCGTCGCCGCCGCGCCGGGGAGCGGCCTGGCGAACGCCTACAGCGGGCGCGGCCTCGCCGTCGCCGACTTCGACGCTGACGGGCGGCTCGACGCCGTCGTCAACAATATTGATGCCGCGCCCGCCCTCCTGCGCAACGTGAGCGAGCCGAAAAATCACTGGCTCATCCTGCGTCTCGTGGGCGACACGACGAAGAAAAGCCCGCGCGATGCGACGGGCGCAATCGTCTACGCCACGACGGCCGGAGGCTTGCGCCAGCGTCTCGACCTCGTCAGCGGCGCGGGCTATGCCTCGCAAAACGATCCGTGCCTGCACATCGGCCTCGGCGCGTCGGCCAAGCTCGACAAGCTCGAAGTGAAATGGCCTGACGGCACGCTCGAAACCGTGAGCGTTCCCGGCGTTGATCGCGTCATCACGATCACGCAGGGCAAAGGCGCGAAGTGATGGGTTGGCCGTCAGAAGAAACTAATTCAGCCGACGCTTTGAAAGCTGACCCTATGAGACCCGTCTTCACTCTCGCCAGCGCGTCCAACACAGACGAACTCGTCGAGTTGATGCGGGAGTTTTACGCGTTCGAGCATCTGGCTTTCGACGAGGGAGCGGCACGCGGCGCGCTGCGGCAAATCGTGGGCGATGCCAGGTTCGGGGTCATACACTTGATCCGCGTGGGCGCGGAGGCGGCGGGCTATCTCGTCGTCACGTTCGGCTTCAGCCTTGAGTTTCACGGGCGCGACGCCTTCGTTGACGAACTCTACCTGCGCGAGAATTTTCGCGGGAGAGGAATCGGTCGGGCGAGCATCGAGTTTGCCGCCGAAGTCTGTCGAGGGGAAGGGATCGCGGCGTTGCATCTGGAAGTGGAGCGCGGGAACACGCGGGCGCAAAACCTGTACCGCCGGGCTGGCTTTCGCGATCATGATCGCTACTTGCTGACGAAGTGGTTATAACAAGGTGGGAGTGGGGGCAACAAAATCTTCACCGCACAGCGCAGAGTTTACGTAGACAGAAGATTCAACTCTTTGCCCTCCTGCGGCCATCTTCGTCTCTGCGGTAAATCCTTTTATTGTCCCTCACCATGAAGTTGCGATCCGCTACGCACCAGACAAACGTTAGTATAGGCCACGCCACAGCAAGCTGCTCGGATTTTACACGAGACTCTCTTTCCCCCTTATCGTCAATTATGCCTTCGAGGCTACCGCCGCCAAAATCTAACTCTAATATCAGTCCTAACAGAAGTAGCATGCAGAATGCACACACGGCGGCGAGGGCGACGCTCTGACACCAAGTGCGGTATCGGTCTGTCTCGTAACCGACTATTACTGCAAGCAACGTGATGCTGACGATACCGTTTAACCAGTCGTAAGGCCCCTTCTGAAGGAAGACCGCCACTACGCCAGCGAGTACAGCCCCAGCCAACGCAGCTGAATCTATGTGTTGATCTCTCATTAAATTCAACCCTCCCGAAACTTTCGAAACTGTTGAACAAGTATGGCCTGACCAAAGATTATGCCGCCGCGACGGAGGCGAACTTGCGCGCGAGGACGAGGCTGATCGCGCCCATGAGGGTGGGGTGGTCGCCGAGAATGGAAGGCATGATGAGCGCGGAGGGGAGACCGCGCCTGACGCTGCGTTGAATGGTTTGGCCGAGGGCGTCGCCGACGAGCGGCCACGCGCGCGCGATGGGGCCGCCGACGACGACCGCCTCCGGGCTGAGTCCGACGATGAGGTTGGAGATGCCGATGCCGAGGTAGTGTGCCGTCTCCGTCAGCGCGTTGATGGCGCGCGTCTCGCCGGAGAGCGCGCGGTCAACCACCTGCGCTAAATCTAACGGGCGGCCGTTCGCGTCGCCGCCTCCTCCTCCGCCGCCTCCTTGCAGGTAACGCGCCACCGCCGCGCGCCCCGAAGCGAACGCCTCCCAGCAATCGTGATTGCCGCACGAGCAGGCCACCGGGCCGCGCTCGCCCACGATCATGTGGCCGAACTCGCCCGCGCCGCCGCGCTCGCCCCGGTAGATTTGCCCGTCCACGACGATCCCCGTGCCGATGCCTTCGGCCACGAGCACCATGATGAAGTCGCGCGCCTCGCGCAGTTCCTGTCGCCCGAACCAGAGCGCGGCCAGCGCGGCGGCGTTCGCGTCGTTGTCGATGATCACGTCGAGTCCGGTCGCGTCTGAGATTTCGGCGGCCACCGGCCAATCGCGCCATTCAAACCACGGGATGTAAATCGCGCGCCCGTTGTCCGGGTCAACCAGGCCGGGCAAACTTATGCCGACGCCCTCGATCTTTCGCTCGCCCGCCCGCGCCGCGAACTTGCGCACGCTCTCGATGACGCGCGCATAGAGATGTTCAGGCTGCTCGATGTGCGGGAAGTCTTCGCGTTCGAGGACGCGCCCGGCCAGATCGCTCGTCGCAATCGTGGTGCAGGTGGGCGTGATGTCCACACCGATAGCCATCGCGCCGGCCGCGCGCAGTCGCAGGAGCGTCGGCCTGCGCCCGCCCGTGGATTCGCCCTCGCCGATCTCTTCGATGAGTCCGACCGTCTTCAACTCCTCGACGATGGTCGAGACGGTCGAACGCTGCAAGGCCGTCTCGCGCGCGATCTCGGCGCGCGAGATCGGTTCGCGGTCGCGCACGTAGTTGAGCACGATCTGCCGGTTGATGCCGCGAATCGTGCTGGAACGCGCGACCTGCGCTTTTTTCAGATCAATGCGACGCATCAAATTAACTCTCGACTGAACCTTTCCTTAGAGCGGGTGTGCAGGGCTTCGGGCTGCGCCTCCGTGGCAGTTGAGTTGAATGCCCCCGGACGCCGTGAACTTCACTTGTAGTAGTTTGCCGCGCGCTCGTCAACTCATTTCCGTTTTCGTCGCCCCCTCATTTTCAGCCGGGCGATCACACGTCTGGAACAAAGCGACGCCGCCGGGCGTGTCAGTCTGGCCGGAAATTCTCTTCAACGCTTTCGCGCATCGCGGAGTAGTGAGAGATGTGCGGCGAACTGGAGAGAGATCAAAATAGATGGCAACCCGGACAATACACTTAACGGCGATGATGGCGGGCGACTTCCAGACGCCGCTCGACGGGCGCGAGGCCGCAGGACGCGAACATTTCGCGCTGCTCGTCGCACGCGCCCGCGGCGGCGACGCCGTGGCCTTCGAGCGCATCATGCTGGAGACGGAGCGCAGGGTGGTCGCCGTTGCGTGGCGCATGCTCGGCAATCGTGAGGATGCGCGCGACGCGGCGCAGGAAGTTTTCCTGCGCGTCTACAAATACCTCGACCGCTATCGTCCCGAACAGGATTTCAACGGCTGGGTCTACCGCATCACGATCAACGTCTGCCGCGACGCCGCGCGCAAACGCGGCGCGCGCCCAGACGGCGCGCAG
>DATCWB010000254.1:0-3826 GCA_036566625.1 Pyrinomonadaceae bacterium | reverse complement strand
AAAGTCTCTTGACGGCGGCGTTGCGTCGGGGAGACTCTAGGTGAGCCGGGCGCAACGCGCGGCGCGCGATCCACAGCGGCCCGATGAGCAGGTAAATCGGATTGCGGAAGAACGCGGGCTGGTTGCCCTCGATCCAATGGCCGACGAACTGTAGAACCCACCCGGCGACGAACAGCACAAGCGCCGCGCGCCAACTGAAAAAGAAGAGCGGCAAACTGACGACGATCATCGGGATGCCGATGCTGTGCGTCAGGCGGTTCAGCGGATGCCTGTGCTTCGCCTTGTAATCTTCCATGAAAGATGCGGGCATGGTATTCGGTTCTCCTCTCGTGAGGGGGATTATACGAGGGTCGGTCGAAAATGTAACTGTGAAGAAGCGCGGGAAAGTCTCTTGACGGCGGCGTTGCGTCGGGGAGACTCTAGGTGAGCCGGGCGCAACGCGCGGCGCGCTTCCTGCGCCAGAGGAAAAATCCTCCGAGGCAGAAACCGAAGAGCGTGCCCGCCGGAACACTGAGGATCGCGAGCGCCGTTGCCGCCGCTCCCGCCGAGCACATCTGAGACGCGCGGCTCATCGCATCCGTTTGCGCTGCCCGCTCCGCCGCCGCCAGCGTGATGGTGAAATACAGTAAGACCCCGCCTGCGAACCCGCTCAAGAGACCGATGGCCGTCGTCTCGAACAACGTCTGCGCAACTTTATCGCCCTTCATGTCGTGAGAACGATGTCGGCGTCGGCGACTTGCAGTTGGTCGCCGGATTTTTTCGCGGCGTCCCACACGTCTATGAAAATCTCCATCGTGCCGCCGCAGACCATGCCCTCTTCGCTGGCCTCGTCGGCCGTGAGGCTGAACCTGTGCAGGCCCGCCGCGCCCGTGCGCATCGCCTCGCGGGCTTCAGCCCAGACCTCGGCCTCGATGCAACCGCCGCCGACCGTGCCCGCCACATCTCCGTTCTCGAAGAAGAGCATCTTCGCCCCGCGACGCTGCGGCGTCGAACCGCGCGTGTGCGCCACCGTCGCCACCACCACGCGCTCGCCCCTCGCGTTCCGTTCCGCGATCAGACGATAAAGTTCGGCCTGTGAGATCGTACCCATGAGAGATATTGATTCATTGATTCATTTGTTCATTGAATCAATGAATCAATGAACAAATGAATCAATTTTTCACTGTGGCGGCGGCGTGGCGGCGGGCGTCGGCGAGGGCGTGGGGCGCGGGGTGTTGAGCGTGCCCGCGTCGCCGCTTTCGAGTTCGCGTTGCATCGCGTCGTCCAGTTGCCCACGCAGACGCGCGACAAGTTGGTCGGCGTTATTGAGCGCGGTTTCGAGCCGCGCGCGGCTTCCCTGTAGCACGTCGAGTTGCGTGCGGATGCGCCGTTTCTCGGCGTCGAGTTGGCGGCGAATCGTATCGCGCAGCTCGTCGGGGCGAAACGTCCCCGTCAGCGCGGCCTGCCGCTCGATGCTTTCGGGGCGCATCTGCTCGTCCACCCGATCCATCTGCGCCTGCAAGTTGGCTTCCTTCTCCAACACGTCGCGCAGTTGGGTCTGCAAACCTTCGGCGCGCTGCTCGGCGCGCGTCAGGCGTTCCTGAATCAGATCGGTGCGACGCTCCTTCTCCAGATCGTCAACTTTCTTGTTGAGTCTTCCGAACTCCTCCAACACGGTCTGCATCGTCTTGAGCGTCTCGTCGGACTCGGCCGTCGCGGCGGGGCGGGAGCGGCGTGTGCGTGGGGCGGTCGTCGTGCGCCCTTCCTGAGTTGCCTCATCGGCCGTGCTGACGACGCGCGGCTCGTAGTCCGGCGTCGCTTCGGGTCGGGGTTGCGCTACCGCGCCGCGCGTCGGGTTCGTCGCACGTCGCGATGGCCGCCTGCGTTGCTGTTGCGACTGCGCCTCGAACCCTCCCCAAGCCAACGCCGACAGCAAGGCCAACGCCGCGACCGATCTGAATCCTGAACGACTTCGCATCATCAAACTCCTTGCAACTGTAAACCGTCTGCGCAGGACGTACCCGACAAATTTCGAGACACCCGCTCGCGCGCATCTCGCCGGACGACTAACCGGCCGACGCTACAACAAAACCCGTTTCGCCGCGTCGTCATCGTCCGTGGCGGCTTCCCTGAACCTGAGCACGTAAGTGTGCGGCCGGCGGACTTCCCCCTCTGGGATAAGCCGGTTATTTTTGACATCCACCCGCTCCACGAACTGATAAGTAAACGTCCCCATGCTTTCCGTCTTCATTTCTTTCCCTTCCATGGGGGAATACCAGCAGCACACGTATGTGACTTCAAGAAACACCTGCCAGCGGCCGCCTGCGCCGCGGTTGACGTAGAAATTTTGCGTCGTCGGTTCGCCCTCAATGTTTCTCCGAATGACGGCGCAATGGGCCGGACGCTTCCGCCGCCAGTTTTCCCAGATGCACTGCCTGGCGCCCTCCTTCGCCGCGTCCTCTTCGTCCCGCGTCATACCGTAGCTGATGGTGAACGCGCGCCGCGCGCCCGAGCCTCCGACGTTTTTCCCGCCCCCCTCCTGTGCCGCGCCGACTTCCGCCGGTAGGGCAACGATCAACGTGAGCATGGCGGCCGCGGCAATGCTTCTCACAATCATACAGCCTTCCGAAGCCGGCGCGTGCGGCCGGGCGTCCTGGTTACACGCTCGCGAGAGGGCGCGGTTCCAACCTTCGCGCGCACGAAAGCGAACTCAGCCCGGTTGAATCTTGAAACTGATGTCCATAGCACGCGCCGAATGCGTCAGCGCGCCGACGCTAATCAGGTCAACGCCCGCTTCGGCGTAGGCGCGCACGTTCTCCAGACGAATGCCGCCTGACGCTTCGAGCAGGACATGGGGCGACAACTCACGCGCAAGCTCAACCCGCGCGCGCGTTTCTTCCGGCGTCAGGTTGTCGAGCAGGAGTATGTCCGCGCCGCTCGTGATCGCCTCGCGCAAATCTTTTTCGCTTGAGACTTCGACCTCGACCTTGTGCAGGTGGCCGACCGCCCGGCGCGCGCGTTCGACCGCAGCGCCCACGCCGCCCGCGAGCGCGATGTGATTGTCTTTGATGAGCACGCCGTCGTCCAGGCCGAAGCGGTGATTGCGCGCGCCGCCCGACTCCACCGCGTACTTCTCAAGCATGCGCAGGCCCGGAGTGGTCTTGCGCGTGTCAACGATCTGCGCCTTCGTCCCTTCGACCTCGCGCACGAAGGCGCGCGTCGTCGTCGCGATCCCCGAGAGCCGTTGCAGTAAGTTCAAAGCGACGCGCTCGCCCGCCAGAAGCACGTCGGCGAAACCGTTCGTGCGCGCGATGACCTTGCCCGCCTCCACCTCGTCGCCGTCGGAGAAGAAGGCTTCGAGTTGCTGCTGCGAGTCGAGCGTGGAGAAGACGGCCTCGGCCGCTTCGAGTCCGGCGATGACGAGCGGCTCTTTCGCGAGAAAGCGGCCGCGCGCGTGCGCGTTGCGCGTGATGGTGGATTGCGTCGTGATGTCGCCGCGCCCCAGGTCTTCACTGAGGAACGCGCCGATCTGTTGAAAGAGCGCACCTTCGTCGAGCCACTTCATTCCGCGAACGCCTCCATGCTCTGTTTGAGCGCACCTGTTCGTTGCTCTATGTCTGTCAAGCGTTGCCGCAACTCCGCGACCTTTTCGGCGGGCGCGCGCGCGACGAAATTCTCGTTCGCCAGTTGCGCGCGCAAACGCTCCGCCTCTTTCGCCAACTTTTCCTGCTCTTTACGCAGACGCTCGCGCTCCTGCCCGAAGTCGATCAAGCCTTCGAGCGGCACGGCCACCTCCGCACCCCCGGCGAGCACGGCGCGGGCCGACGCGCGCGGCAATTCGATCACA
>DATCWB010000253.1:0-4313 GCA_036566625.1 Pyrinomonadaceae bacterium | reverse complement strand
GGCATGGAGGGCGGCGCGGCGGCCAGCGGCGCGGCTGGCGGCAAGACCGACTTCGCGCATCCCTTCTTCTGGGCGCCCTTCATCCTCATCGGCAACTGGCGTTGACCGGAAGTTAAGTTGGAGAAACTCGGAAGCCGCGTTCAGTCCGATAGACTGAACGCGGCTTTCGTAGTTGAGCCGGTTGCTCCTGTTGCAGCTAATTGCGCGAAGCCTGTTGCTGTGTCGCGGCGCGCGGGTCGTAAGGCGTGGCGAGGAATCTCTTGGCGACCGTCTGCGCGTTGTCGTAGTTGATGCCGGTCTCGACGGCCTTGTTGTACTCGGTCGTGGCGCGAGCGCGGTCGCCCTTGGCATCGTAGGCGTTGCCGCGTTTGATGCGCGCCCAGACTTCGATCCAGGAAGGCTTGAGGTTGCCGTTTAAGGCGGCGTCGAAATTGTCGAGCGCGGGATCGTAGTTGCGCTGTTCGAGATAGATCAAACCGAGGTTGTAATAGACCCACGAGTTCGACTTGTCGAGCTTGAGAGCCTCTTCGAGTTGCCGCTGCGCTTCGGCATACTGGCCTTCGCGGTAGAGTTCGATGCCGCGACGGGCGACCACAGAGATGCGCAGGTCTTCCGAGAGACGCAGGATTTTGTTGTTCGGGTCAACGATCACTTCGAGCGGCGCGCCCTGCGACTCGAAATCGAAGTCCTCGCTCTTCTCGTCGATGCGCACGGTCGTGATCTGATTCTGGTTGTCGCCCTCGGAGCGCAGCATCACTTCGACGGGCATGCGCAAGCCCTCGAAATTTTGCTTCACCGTGCCGCGCGCGCGAAACTTGTTGGTGCGCGTGCGGATGATCTGGTAGTCAACCGTGAATTCCGGGACGCCCGTGCCTTCCACCCAGCGCGCGAAGAAGTAGCGCATGTTCGTGCCCACCTCTTTCGAGGCGAGCCGCTCGAAGTCGTCAATCGAGACGCTCTTGCCGCGATGCTGCTCGAAGAACGTGCGCAGCAGAGCGTCAAACTTCTCTTTGCCGATTGTTTCGCGCAGCATCCTGAAGACCATCGCGCCCTTGTAGAAGACGATTGACTGGTATTGCGGCGAGGTGTCGTCGAGCTGTGAAGGCGCGCGCAGGATCGAGGCCGACTGCTCGAACATCAGGGCGCGCTCCTGCATGTCACGCTGCGCCGCGTCGAGTTGCGCGCCCGTCATGCTTGATTCGCGCAGGGCGAACGCGCTCCACTCGGCCAACCCTTGCGAGAGCCACGCGTCGTCGAAAGATTTGAGCGCGACCGTGAAGCCCCACCACTGGTAGGCGGCCTCGCGCTGCAAGCGTTCCTCTTTGGCCGTGCGCGCCTGGTCGAAGAAACTGGCCGACAGGAATTGCATGCCCGGCGCGGCGTAAGCTTCCAGACTCTCGTCGTCGATCTGGGCGACCGTGTAGCGCGTGCCGAAGGCGGGCGCGCCGTACTGCTTCGTGTAGAACTGCAACGCCTGACCGAACACTTCGCCGAAACGCTCGATGCGACTCTCGCTGCCCGGCTGCACGAAGAACTGCAACTCGTAGCCGCCGATACGCAAGCTTCGCGTCACGTAGCGACCGGCGGCGATATTGCCGATGAGCGCGGGTTGGCGGTGGACGAAGCGATAGCGCGTCGTGCCGCCCGCGCCCGCCGTGTGCGTCGGCGGCTCGTCGCTCGAACCGCCCACCTGGAATCCGTTGGGGACGACGACGGTGATGTCGGCGGTCGCGCGGTCGGCCGCGTAGTCGTGAAAGGGAAACCAGCGCGCGGCGTACATCAAATAAGAGCCTTCGTTGCCGACGTAGGCGAGGCGGCGCGTGACGAGCGGCCCGCCCTCCGCCGTGACGAGCGCGCCCGACCAGCGAAAGCGCAGCGTGACGGGCGTGTTCGCCTGCACGATCTCGCCGAGGTCAACGCGCACGTTCGGGCCGATGGATTCCAGTCCCGCCGGGTCTTGCACGAAGTTCGACAGCGGCTTCCCGTTGCGCTCGATGCTCTCGACTTTAAGCGCGCCGTTCAGTTCGAAGACGACTGAGCGCGTGGTGTCGAGCGGCGTAAAGGTCACGTCGGCGTTGGCGCGCAGGATGTGCTCGGCGGGGCGGAGTTCGGCCTCAATGCGATAGTGGGTCACGTCGAAGCGCGTGCCGCCGCCACGCTGCTGTGCGGAGGCGTCGGGGGCGAATGCGGCGAAAACCGTGAAGACGAGCGCGGCGGCGACGGCGGAAAAACGCGTTAGCGAGTTTGACATAGAATCTTTCTCTGGACGGACGACTCTTAAATTTAACTTTGCAGGCAATTATACATGCCGCCTCGCCAGGTTGACGGCCGCTCGGCCGCCGGGAGCGCAGATATCGCTACAGCCGGAAACGCTAGCGGAGGCAATATTCTTCGGCGCGGCAGGCTTTTAGATGTGGCGGGGGCGGGCAGAAGTTGGCTGTGCCGGAAGGGAATAAAAGCGCGGCGCGGGGGCTTCCCGCCTGCCTGTTCGGGGCGCACGCGCAATGGCTGGACGACTTCACATGGTCGTGACGAATTGTGCTTATTTCGTGTTCAACTTGACAGCGGGCGGAAGGCGCGCTCATGCTTTCGCTCCGGCAATCGAATCTGACACCGACGAGGACACGCTCGCGGCCGCCGCGCCCTCTGGGGCGACAAGCGTCGCAGTCGAAAACTTACATGGAATACAACGACCCGGCCATCCGCCTGACGCTTCTGCCGCGCGACACCAACCCGCAGGGCACGATCTTCGGCGGCATCATTTTAAGTTACATAGACATCGCGGGCGCGGTCGAGGCGCACCGGCGCACGCAGATCGAGCGCTTCGTCACGGTGGCGATGCGCGAAGTCATCTTCCATCAACCCGTCTTCGTCGGCGACCTCGTCAGCTTCTACGCCTCGACCGTCCGCGTCGGCACAACCTCGATCACCATCCGCGTCGTCGTCGAGGCCGAACGCTACGGCGGCACGTCGGAACGCATCAAGGTGACGGAAGCCGAAGTGGTCTACGTCGCCGTGGATGCCAACCGGCGCAAGATGCGGATCAATAAAGACCACATCAAAAATCCCGAACACATCGAGCAGCACGAGACCGAATGAGGTTGTCGAATGCGTTTTGATGTTGCCCGCGCGCATCAGAGGTAGTACGAGGGGCGCGCAAGGCTGACACGAGCGATACCGGTCGCGGGAAGGTGTCTGGTCTGCTGCAAACCCGCGTGCCGGTTTACTGCCCCACTTAAATAGAGGGTTGTGAGAGGCAAATTCGAGCCTCTCACAACCCTCTATGTTTGTCTCCGCTAGAGACACGCAGGCAATGAACTATCAGTGATTGGCGTTGCCGTTCTTGCCATGACCGGCATCGTTCGTGCTCCTGACGCCGGAGGTGTTGCTGTTACCGTTGTTGTTGGTCACGACCGCCGTGTTTGACGAGACTGTGTTACCGTTGGCGTTGGAGCGAACGTTGGCGTTCGTATCGATCACGCCTTCGCGCGCAGGGCTGCCGCTCGTCGAAGCCCCGTTAGCGTTCGCCGCGTTGCGGTTGTTGGCGTTCGCGTTCGTGTTCGTATCGCTCCCGCCACAGCCGATCATTAAACTCGCGGCGGCCAAAGTTGCCGTTAGTGCTAAAGTGCGTCGCATTGAATTCCTCCCTCGCCGGCAAGTCTTTATCGAGAACCGGCGCATGTAAATTGTTTCCGTCCGCTGTTACACCTTAGCGGTAAATGTGTTCGCCTCGATTGGTGCGCCAATCGTTCTCGAAGTATTCGGCGTCCTCGTCCGAACGTGGGTTAACGCCCATCACGATGCCGCCTTCGCTGACGCCGCGCTCATACTCTTTCGCGCGGTCTTCGGGGATGCCCGAGCCGACCAGCGCGCCGATCAAGCCGCCCGTCAAGCCGCCCGCGCCCGCGCCCGCCAACCCGGCGGCGATAGGGCCGGCGATGAGCAGTCCGAGGCCGGGCAGGGCGACGGTAGTGCCGATGGCGGCGATGGCGGCGAGCGTCGCGCCGACGCCGCTGCCGATGGCCGCGCCTTTACCCGCGTCTTCCCATGCCTTGTCGCCGAGGTCGCTGTCTTTGCCTTCGCCGGAGAAATGTTTTTTACGAGTCTCATCCGACATAATCAGGTTAACGTCATCTTTGCTGTAGCCGCGACTCGTCAACGAACCGTAAGCGCGTTCGGCGCTCTCCCTGTCCCTGAACATGCCGGTCATCATGCGCGAACGTCCCGCGCCCGAGCCTGTAGATGTATCCATTGAATCCGCCATTTTTCTGAATCCTCCCTCTCAAGTGAAGCTACTTCCCTAGCATTGAATA
>DATCWB010000252.1:0-2569 GCA_036566625.1 Pyrinomonadaceae bacterium | reverse complement strand
GGGGTAAAGGGCAAGGGCAAGCAGCAGCGCACGCGTCGCCCCGCCGAGCCTTTTTGCCGAAACCTTCGGGTGTCTCTTAGTCATTTCCTTTACCCTTCCCCTTATGTCTTAGAACGCCTGCCCGAAACGGAAGTGCAACTGCGCGCGACGCAGGCGCACGATGGCGGGCGGCCCGGCGAATTGCGGCAGTTCAAACTCCAGCGGGTTGAGCAGAAAGCCGTAGTCTATGCCGAGCGCGCCGATGGGCGTGCGGACGCGCAGGCCGAGTCCGACGGTGTGCGTCCACTGGACGCGCAGATTGCGCGTGTTGATGGTGTCGCCGGGTCGCCGGTCGTTGCGCCCGAAGATGTCGCCGATGCGTCGGAAGACGTTGCCGCCGTCGTAGAAGGGTACGATCTGGAAAGTCTTGGTCAGGGGCACGCGCGCCTCGAAGTTTGCGACGGCCATCGCGTTGCCGCCGACGGGCACGGTGAACGGGTTGAGCGTCACGGGGTCGCCGTTCGAGTTGCGGAAGACGCCGCCCGCGCAGTTGGGGACGTTGATCTGGCTGCCCACGTCCGAGCCGGTCGGGCAGATGGCGAGGCGCGGGCCGGCCTCCTCGAAGGCGAAGCCGCGCAGCGTCGTCGAGCCGCCGGTAAAGAATCTTTCGCTGATGGGGAGCGTCTGGTCAACGTCGTCAATCGCGCCATCGCCGTTGCGGTCGGTCGGGTTGAAGAGGCTGGCGATGCCGAGGTTGAGGTTGACTGCGAAGACCGTGCCGCGCACGCGGCTCTGCAAGCCGCCGAGCAGGCCGCCGCGCTCGCTGGCGAGCAGCAGCGTGTCCGGGCCGCCGCCGAAACGGAAATAGCGGCGGTAGGTGGCGAGCAACTTCGTGAACGACAGATTGCCGCCGAGTTGCTTGATGGCGACGGCGTAGTCGACGGTCAGGAACTCGCCGCGCGAGGGGTCGAACTGGCGGTCGCGCGTGTCGCGCGTGAGCGTCGCGCCGAAGCGCGAGAGGCGCACGGCCTTATCGGGTTGAAGGATGGGCGCGACGAGCAGGCTCTTAATCTGGAAGAGGCGCACGTCCTCGTAGTTGTAGCGCAGGAAGAGGATCGTGCGCGAACGTTGCTGGAAGACGCGCTGTGTCTCGATGTTGAAGGTGAAGCGGTTGATGGTCGGCTCGCCCGTGCGCATGCCGAACTCATCGACGGGATTCCCTTCCTCGTCGAGCCGCTGGACAACGCCGAAGTTGCCGCGATCAATTGTCGAGCGGAAGAAGCGCGTGACGTTCACGTCGCGCTGGTACTGCGCCGAGATGTTGAGCGGCGAGAACCTTTGACGGCCGTAGGTGCGGAAGCGCGGGTCGAAATATTCGAGCCGCAGGAGTTGCTGGCGGCGGCTGGCGCGGGTGCGCAGCGCGCCCTGTCGCAGTTGGCCGAAGAGGTTGTTGTTGCGCAGTTCGAAGAGTCCGAGCGGCCCGCTGTCGGTCGAATAACCGCCGCCATAGTCCATGCGGCGCGGCTTGAGTTCTTCGATGTCTATGATCACGTCGCGGCGACGGAAGCCCGCGGCCGTCTCGCCCGCCGCCTCGGTGCGGATGATGACCTGCCGGAAGGCGTTCGTCTCGTAGAGCACGCGCTCGGCTTCGGCGAGACGGTCGGAGCGCAAGACCTCGCCCTCTCTGAGCGGGATAGCTTCGAGGATGGCCTCGCGCTTCGTGCGCATGGAAGCGTCGGGCGTCGTGCCTTCGTTGCCGTTGATGATGATGCGATTGATGAAGACCTTGCCGCCCTCTGTGACGTTGTAGACGAGGCGCACCTGTTCGTCGTCTCCCTTCTTCGGGAGTTCGACGATGTCTACGCGCACCTCTGCGTCGATGTAGCCGTTGCGCGCGTAGAGATTGCGTATGCGTTCGCCGTCGGCGCGGGCGAGCGTGCGCGCGTACGCCGCTTCGACGATGGTGCAGGGTTCGCTGCGGAAGGCGGCGGCGCGGCACGGCTCTTCGCGCAGACGCTCGGTCGTGTAAAGCTGGTTGCCGCGAAAGTCCAACCCGGCGACGCGCGTCAGCGGGCCTTCGGTAACGGCGAACGTGATGATCAAATCCTCGCTGTCGATGGCGACGCCCTGACGAACTTCGACCGCCGCCCTGCGATAGCCGAGATCAACCATGCGCGCTCTGACCGTGCGCTGGTCGCGCGCCAGCAGCTCGCGGCTCGTGTAGCCGCGCCGCGAGCCGAGGAAAGGGATGATGCCGAGGAGGCCGCTTGAGGGTTCGGAGCCGAGCACGTCGGCGAGGTCGTCGTAAGTCAGCTTCTCCGTGCCTTCGATGCGAATCTCGGAGAGGCGGAAGCGGCGGCCGAGTTCGACCGTGTAGTTGATGTTGACGGTGCGGCCGCTCAACTCGCGCGCGTTCAAATTGTCGCACATGCCCCCGGCGACGGGCGGGGCGACCGTCGCCTGCGCGAGCGGGTCGGACGTGACGACGTTCGCGTTCCCCGTCGTCGCGGCAGGAGTAGCGGTTGAAGCCGCCGGAGTCTGGGTTGGTGTAGCCGTTGAAGACGGGGCTGGCGCGGGCGTTCCGGCGGCG
>DATCWB010000251.1:0-7473 GCA_036566625.1 Pyrinomonadaceae bacterium | reverse complement strand
TACACCACGGGCGGGCGGGCATAAAAGTCGGGCGGGCGCGAGTGTGGGCGGCGTGTGTGTGCGCGGGTGGGATTCGGGGCGGCCGTGTCAAATGGGGAGGGGGCGGCGGGCGCGCTCTTCAACTGAACAGGCGTTCGTATTCCTCTTTGACGACGTGGTAACACTCGCACGCGCCGGCTTCCAAGCTCTCTCGATCCAGAATCAGGACATTCCCACGGTTGTAGCGGATCAGGTTTCTCTCCTGGAGTTTGGCGGCGGCCTCGCTGACCCCGGCGCGGCGCACGCCGAGCATCACGGCGAGGTATTCGTGCGTGAGGTTCACTTCGTCCGAGCCGACGCCGTCGCTGCTCATCAACAACCAGCGGGCGAGGCGCGCTTCGATGTGGTGCAGACGGTTGCAGGCCACCGACTGCGAGCCGACGACGATGACCGTGTGGATGTAGCGATTGATAATTTTCTTCAACGCGCCGCCCCGTTCGTACACCTCTTTGACGGTCGCGGCTTTGATCCGGATGGCCTCGCCGGGAATCTGCACGAAGGTGGGCATCGTGGTCTCCGAGGCGTCGAGCATGACGGGCGCGCCCGCCATCCCTTCGCGCCCGATGGAGCCGGATTCGACGGCCGAGCCGTCTTCCATCATCGTCACCATCGAGAGCAGGCAGTTGAGCGGAAAATGGATGTCTTTGATCGGCACGTGCGGCTCGATGATCCGGTCGCCGTGCGCGAGTTGCACCCGCTCCATGTGCGGGCGCAGCAGTTCCAGTTCTTCGCCGGGCAGGTGTGCCAGCAGGCGATTGGCGTTCATGGCGGGGCTGTCTTGGGTCATCAGCAATTCCCTTGTTTAGCTACGGGGCAACGAGTCTACACTAAGGCGCACGCGATAGAGGAGCGACCGAACGGACGCGCCGGGCGCGCGCTTCTATTCGCCGCCAGACTTAGACGTGAGACGGTGCAGGAGATTCTTCAACTGGCCGGGGTCTTCGAGGTAAGTGATCCAGTCGTTGCCGCCCACGTTCACGTCCGTGCCTTCCACGTCCACGCCGTACTTCTCGGCCATCACGACGAGCGGCGTGTGCCCGTCGTACTTCGCGTGTTCGCGGATGCGTCGCCCGATTTGCAAAACCTCGTCGGGCATCTTGCCGACGAGGTTAACGAGCAGCAGGTCGGCATGGCTGACGCCGACGATTCGTTCCAGCGCATCTTCTTCGTCCAGCGCCAACAACACGCGGTAGCCGTAGGTTTTCAGATTGTGCTTCAGAATGGGGCGCGTGTCGTCGTCCTCTTCCACCAGAAAAATCGTCGGCTGGCCCCCCGGCTCTTGACTCATCTTCGAACACTCCTTGTTATAAACCGGCATGATGCCACGGCGAAAGTTATCCGTATGTCCGCTTGATGACAGACGCCGCTCGGTCGCATCGGGTATCAGTATCACGCAATGTACATTTCGGACGAAGGGCGACAGGCTGCCCTCGTCAACTCTATTCATTTGAAGCGCAACATACGTCATCAGGTTAGCCTAGCAACCTCGCCCTGCCGCGTGCTGTCTTATTCAAGACGTAATCGCAACCAGAAAGGCTGCTGATGTCGGATTTTAAAGCGATCCCTCCGACCACATCAAATCGAATCCTCAGCAAACTGCCCACGGAAGAATATGAACGCCTGTCGCCACATCTGGAACGCGCCACTCTTTAGGTCGGCGACGTTCTCTATTACCCGCAAGACCCCGTCACGCACGTCTACTTCCCCAACCGCGGGTCGGTCTCGGTCGTCTCTAATTTTGCGGACGGCGCGGGCGTTGAGGTGGGCGTCGTGGGCAACGAAGGCGTCTTCGGCGTGAACGTCGTACTCGGAAGCGTGACCGTCCCGCTCCAGGCGCTCGTGCAAGTGCCGGGCGACGGCCTGCGGATACCGGCCGACGCGATCAGGAAGGAATTCAGGACGGGTGGGCTGCTGCAAGATTTGCTGCTGCGTTACACGCAAGCCTTCATCATCCAGATCGCGCAGGCGGCCGCCTGCAACCGCTCTCACCCCGTCGGGGGAAGACTGGCGCGCTGGCTGCTGATGAGCCACGACCGGGCGATGTCCGACGAGTTGACGCTGACGCAGGAGTTCATCGGCGTCATGCTCGGCACGCGCCGCGCCGGCATCACGGAAGCCGCGGGCAGACTCCAAAACAACGGCGCGATCAAATACAGCCGCGGCCACATCACCATCCTCGACCGCAAAAAGCTGGAATCAACTTCGTGCGAGTGTTATGCGATTGTGAAGAATGAATTCGACCGGCTGCTCGGATAGACGCTCTCGCGCCGCGACCCACACGCGCCCCCGCCCGCTCAATCAACTTCCGGCTCGATTATTAATTTCCCGGCTGCCGCCTGTGCCTCTTCAAGCGTGCGGATACGCCCGTCCAGTTGCATCTCGTAGACGGCGCGCGTGATCTCGCCGATGCGGGGCGAGGGCTTGAGTCCGAGCGCGAGCAAGTGCCGCCCCAACAGGAGCGGCGCGGGCGGCTGCGTCTCCACCGCCAACTCGCGCGCACGCGCGATGAACCACTCCTGCGGCACGGCGTCGAACCAACGCTCGTGCGGAACCCAATCGGCGTTGCGCCCCAGGGTGTCCGCCCGCGCCACGCGATATAGCAGGTCGAGTTCGCAACGGCGCGCGAGGCGGCGAAACGCACCTTCCGACACTTCCTCGCGCTTGTGGTAAAACTCGCCCGGCTTCAAATGCGCCCGCACGAGTTCGACGGCCTGCGCGCGCACGTCGTAGCCGTCGAGCGTGTAGATTTTCAAACGATCCAGAAACGCTATGGTCGGCGCGACGCCCGCCTCGTCGTGCCCGCGCGAGCGCGTGCGCCCTTCGATAAATTCGGTCGTCGCGGGCTTCCCGAAATCGTGACACAGCGCGGCCAGCATCACTGTCACCCGCTTCGCGTAAGGCAGGTCGTCAATCAACTCTCGCGCGCGGTCAACCGTGAGCCACGTATGCACGTCAACGTCTCCCTCCGGGTGCCAATCGTATTCCTGCGGCACGCCGGAGAGGGCTTGAATTTCGGGGAAGAGTTGCGGCGTGGCGTTCAACTTCGCCAGCCAGCGGAAGCCGACCGAAGGCCGCGCGGCTTGCAGGAGCAACTTTTCCAACTCGCCCCAGACGCGCTCCGCCGGCAAGTCTGACAGATCAATCGAGCGGCACAACTCGACGGTCTCCGCCGCGATGTCGAACTCGAAACGCGCCGCCAGTTGCGCCGCGCGCAGCACGCGCAGGGAATCTTCGGCGAACGTCTCATGCGAGACGGCACGCAAGGTGCGTCGTTCGAGATCGGCGCGGCCGTCGTAGGGGTCGAGCACCTCGCCGGTGAGCGGGTCCTGGAGGATGGCGTTGATGCGGAAGTCGCGGCGGCGCGCCGCCTCCGCGACCGTCATGTGCGGGTCGCCTTCGATGATGAAGCCGCGATGGCCGCGCCCCTCTTTGCGCTCGCGTCGCGGGAGCGACACGTCCAGGTCGTGGCCGAGTTTGTAGACCGTAAATGCCTCGCCGACGGCATCCACGCGCCCGAATTGTTCCAGCAGTGCGCGCAAGCGAGCGGGTTCGACGCCGTAGACTTCCACGTCCCAATCCTTCGGCTCGCGCCCCACGAGCGAGTCGCGCACGCAACCGCCGACGAGCAGAGCGCGCCCTCCCGCCTCACGGACGGCCGACGCCAGCGCGCGAATTTTACCGGGAACGTTCGGCATTAAGCGGGAGGTTTCAAGCTATCGAGTTCAGATCGAACCTGACGGGCTTGAGTTTTTCAATCTGAAATACCGGTTAGGAAGTTTAAGTTTCCGGCTGCGGGTTGACGGGTACGGCGTCGTCGTCATCGTCGTCTTCGTCTTCCTCAAACTCGACGCCGTCCAACTCCTCGTCGTCGAAGTCGTCGTCTTCGTCCTCGTCGCCGACGATGACTTGCAGGCCGCGCGTGGAGGGCAGGCAGCTAATCACCTGCGCGCGTTCGATGCGCGTGAGGTCGCCGCCGGCGGCGTGCCAGAGTTTGACCCAGAAGGTGCGCGTACGGGTGTGGATGGCGAACGTCGAGCCGTCGATCATGACGGGGACGAGTTCGGCGAGCGTGCCCGCGCGCAGAGTTTCGAGCAGTTCGGGGATGAACGGCCGCACGTTGTCGAACTGCACGACGACTGCGCTCTCTTCGATCTCGGCGGGCGGCAACTCGACCGGCTCGTCCGCTTCCAGAAGCAGTCGCACATCCGTGCGCTTCGTGTTTAGTTTCCTGATAGCCATATTTTTAAGTGACGAGTGACAAGTGACAAGTGACGAGTTGCAGACAAGTGGCGAGCAAAGAGCAAGTTCCTGGTTTTAACTTGTCACTTGTCACTTGTCACTTATCACCTGAGTAAACGTGTCTGCAAATGCTGTTGCAGGTCGGCGACTTTGACGCGCTCCTGTTCCCAGGTGTCGCGGTCGCGGACGGTGACGGCCTCGTCTTCGAGCGACTGGTGATCCACGGTGACGCAGAAGGGCGTGCCGATCTCGTCCTGCCGCGCGTAGAGTTTGCCGATACCCCCCGTGTCGTCGTAGACGGCGCGCACGACGGGCTGGAGGCTGCGCTTGATGGCGCGCGCCATGCCCACGATCTCCGGCTTGTTCTTGGCGAGCGGCAACACTGCCACTTTGATGGGGGCGAGTTCGGGATGAAGTTTCAGGATGACGCGTGTCTCGCCTTTGTCATTGGTGCGCTCGGAGTAGGCGTCCATCAGGAAGGCCAGCACCGAGCGGTTGACGCCCGCCGCCGGTTCGATGACGTAAGGGTAATAACGCTCCTTGCGCGCCTCGTCGAAGTAGGAGAGGTCTTCGGTCGAATCGGGATTGGCGCGTTTGCCCTCCGCGTCCGCGGGGTTCTTCGAGTGCGCGCGCAGGTCGAAGTCGGTGCGGTTGGCGATGCCCATCAGTTCGTCCCAGTGCTTCTCTTCCTCGGCGCGCTCGGGGAAGAAGCGATAGTGGATGTCCACCGTGCGCTTGGCGTAGTGGGCTAGTTCTTCTTTGGGCTGCTCGTAGAGACGCAGGTTGTCGCGGCTCAGACCGAGCGACGCGTACCAGTTGTAGCAGTTGTCGATCCACTCCTGATGCGCCTGCTCGTCTTCGCCGGGGCGCACGAAGTATTCCATCTCCATCTGCTCAAACTCGCGCGTGCGGAAGATGAAGTTGCCGGGCGTCACCTCGTTGCGAAACGACTTCCCGATCTGCGCGATGCCGAACGGGACTTTGCGCCGCATCGTCGTCTGGACGAGATGAAAATTGATGAAGATGCCCTGTGCCGTTTCGGGGCGCAGATAGGCGAGCGCGCTCGGGTCGTCTTCCGCCGAAGCCGCGCCGAGTTGGGTGCGGAACATGAGGTTGAAGGGGCGCGGCTCGGTCAGGTTGGCCGAGCCGCAGTTCGGGCACTTAACCGCCTTGTCGCGAATCAGTTCGGCGATGTCGCCGCCTTCCGCGCCCGCCGCGGTGTCGAGTTTGTCGGCGCGCAGGCGCGCGTTGCACTCGCGGCAATCCACGAGCGGGTCGCTAAACGTCTCTTCGTGTCCCGAGTATTTCCAGACCGAGCGGTTGAGGATGATCGAGGAATCGAGTCCCTCCATGTCGTCGCGCTCGTAAACCATCCAACGCCACCACGCGCGCTTGACGTTGTTGCAGAGTTCGACGCCGAGCGGCCCGTAGTCCCACGCGCTCCCCAAACCGCCGTAAATCTCCGAAGAGGGGAACACGAAGCCGCGCCGCTTCGCCAGACTGACTATCGTTTCGATGTTCGGTGCAGACAATGATCTTCTCCGTGAATGGTGAACGGTAAATGGTGAATGGAAAAAGCGATGCCGCCCATTCACCATCCACCATTCACTATTTACCAATCATGTTAGCAGCCGTGCGGCGCAAATGAAAAGAAGAGAGAAACGCGCCCGCCGCTTTCGGCGGCGCGTCCCTCTCTTCCGCGAACTAGCCTGTCTGAAAACTTCCCTGCCGCTATTTGGCGCTATGTGCTGCTACTTGCTCGCAGGCGCGGCGGGCGCGCTGACTTTCACATCAACGTTCGTCGACTTGCCGCCGCCGAAGAGCCGCCCGCCGAAGAGCACGAGCGCCAGCACGATCACGATTATGAAAATCACCAACACGGCCACCACTCCGGTGCTGCCGCTGCCACCATCTCCGTCACCCATAAAACGATCCTCCTTCAGAGTTCTCTCTGGTTTAACAAAGGCGTTGAAATGCGTTGCCGTCTGACGGGGGAAACTCGCACGGCTCTAGTTACCACACAACTTTTGCAGTGACAAGCAATAAGTGACGGGTGACAAGTCGAACAACGTTCTTTTGACCTGTCACCCGTCACTTATTGCTTGTCGCTAAAGCTATCTGGGTCTTGGCTGCGGCGGCGTCGCGCCCTGCGGGACGAGCCACAACTCGAAGGAATCGGCCTCGCGTGTGCCGCCGTTGACGACCACGACGCGGCTCGCGTCAATGTTGCGCGTGTTGACGAGATACTGGCGGCTGCGCTCGCCCAGTTGGTTGGCTCGATTGGGGCGACTGCGCCGTCCGCTGTAGACGATGATGTACCCCTGG
This sequence comes from Pyrinomonadaceae bacterium, assembly GCA_036566625.1. Classification (GTDB taxonomy): domain Bacteria; phylum Acidobacteriota; class Blastocatellia; order Pyrinomonadales; family Pyrinomonadaceae; genus JAIVJZ01. The sequence continues at coordinate 870 of DATCWB010000251.1, read as the reverse complement.
GAACCGGGCTCGCCCTGCAAAGCCACCGCGAAGTTGTCGAGGTTGGCCTTGTCTTCGTTGAAGGAGATGACCGGGAACTCCGCGAAACTCTTCGGCTGCACGGGCGGCAACGCGACGGGCGTCACCCCGGTGGCGGCCTGCGCACGCTGGCGGCACATCTGGTCGCCCGAGCCGTCGTCCACGACGAGTATGGCCGTGACGCGTTGGCTGCCGATGCCGGTCGTGTCCACGGTGATGGTCGGCGTGCCCGCGCCGCTGACGATGCGCGCGCTCGGCGGGCTGATCGTCCAGGTGTAATTAAGGCCGGACTGCCCTGCGTAGTTCACGTCGGAACTGAAAGTGATGATGTCGCCCTCGCGCACGCTGGCCGGAGCGGAGATGTTGACCGGGTACGGGCAGGGCGATTTGACGATGGCCGGGCGTTCGATGCTGATCGTCTTCGGCCGCCAGTTGAGCGTGATGCACTGCTTCTTGTTGGCGGCGATGTCGAAGTCGCGCACCCAGCGCGTGTTGTTCGGGAACTGGATTTCGACCGTGTGGCGGCCGGGTTCGACTTCGAACAACTGGACGGTCGGACTCGTCGTACCGACCGCGCGCCCGTCGATCAGGAGCGGATAGCCGGCGGGCGTCGTCGAAACTTCGATGCGCCCGTTTTGCACCGCGCGCCTGTTCTGCGCGTAGACGCCTTCCGCGCCCGACAGGCTGGCCGAGACGAGTAAGAGGGCGCATGCGAGCAGAGATAATTTAAAGCGGGTGGCGACGGCGGCGTTGATCATCGCTATGTGTCTCGACATGATCTTCAGACCCCCTTCACGTCCGAAATTTCGTCGTGGTTGTCGCCGGAGCGCGCGGCGCGTCGGCGGCGTGCGC
>DATCWB010000250.1:0-10661 GCA_036566625.1 Pyrinomonadaceae bacterium | reverse complement strand
CGCTGGTTCAAAAAGGAGACTTTAAGCGACGCGGTCGTCTCCGTTGAATACGGCTGCGCGGACGTGTACGACATCACGGTTGATACCAAACACGCCTACGTCGCCAATGGCTTCGTCAATCACAATTCCTTCTGGCATTCGCGCATCATGCGGGAGCTTGAATTGACGGATACGGAATCCATCGAGTTTGCCGAACTGCACGCAGGCGTGGTGTCGCCGCAGAAGGGGCAGTTGAATCCTTATTATCTCGGCTACAAAATTTTTGAGGACATCGAGCGGCGCTGGGATAACCCGACGGCGGCGGAGCGTGAGCGTTTCGGGCGAACGGGGGGCGAGGGGCGCGAGAAGATTTTCGAGGTGCGCGAACTGGACAACGACGTGTCGTTCCTGCGCAACTATCTGACCGAAGAGTTGTGCGAGGAGTTGGACTTGTTCGTCTACGAACTCGTGGATGAAGAGGAGTGGACGGTGACGGAGAAGCGTTGGGAGCGCGTGCGCGATCAACTCGTCTCGAACATGACCAACTTCGGCTTCCCCTACATCGTCGTCGCCGACGGCGACTACAACGGCAACCGCGAACTCTATCTCAAGCACCAGTATGAAGGCGCGGAACTCGATTCAAACTACGCGCGCAAAGTCATCGAATACGTCCAACGCCTGTGGGGACGCCCCGTCCACCTCGAAACCAACGCCGACGGCGAACGCCTTGTCCTGCACTACAACGGCGAAGCACACGACGAAGACTAGCGCGTCCGGTCGCCGCGCCGCATCACCTGCCGCGAGGGAAGAACGCCGCGCCTTTCCTCACCTGTTCAGACGCCAGATCGCCAGATTGAGAAAGCCGGCGAAAGTTACCCAGAGCAGGTAAGGCCACATGAGCCATGCGGCGAGGTGCGAGATGCGCCAGAACGAGAGCATCGTGGCGAAGATGGCCGCCCAGAGGAAAAAGATTTCGACCAGCGCGAGGTCGGGGCGTCGCCAGCCGAAGAAGATAATCGACCAGAAGGCGTTGAGGGTGAGTTGGACGGCGAAGAGCGTGAGCGCCGCGCCCGCCGTTAAACCGCGCTCGCGCCAGACTAACCAAACGGCGACGGCCATCATCAAGTAGAGCAGCGTCCACACGGGGCCGAACACCCAGTTGGGCGGATTCCACGCCGGCTTTTGCAGAGAGGCGTACCAAGTGGGGATGGCCGGAGTGGTGTAGAGTGAGCCGACGCCTGCGGCGGCGAAGCAGACGCCGACGGCGCACGCTAAAGCGATCCACTGCGACGCGCCGTGCGGCAAGTAAGTTTGCGTGTTCATCTCGGTTGACCTTGCTCAATCGTGGCGCGAATTGTTTGCGCAGAGATGAGATGCGTCTAACTTTTTTGTGCGGAGCTTGGAGGCTCGGGGAAGAGAACGGGATGAGTAGTCAACGGAGCACGTTCGTCAGGGAGAGCATCATCGCCGCCGCGCCTGAGCGCGTCTTCGCGTTTCACGAACTGCCGGACGCGCTGGCGCGCCTCACGCCGCCGTGGGAAGCCTCGCGCGTTATTCGGATGGCAAAGATTTCCGAAGTCGGCTCTGAGGCCATAGTCGAGACGCGCATCCTCCGCCTGCTCCCCGTGCGCTGGGTGGCGCGCCACACGGCCTACGACCCGCCGCGCATGTTTGAAGACGTGCAGACGAAGGGGCCTTTCCGCTTCTGGCGTCACCGCCACCTCGTCGAGCCGCACACGGGCGGCGCGCTCCTAAGAGACGAGATCGAGTATGAACCGCCGTTCCGTTTCTTCGGTCGACTCGCCGCGCCCTTCCTCATCATCCCGCGCCTCGAAAAACTGTTCGACTATCGCCACGCGGCCACGCGCGCGTGGTGCGAAGGCTGGGGCTTGAAGGAGGGTGAAGCTTGAAGGGCTAATCAGAGAAGTTGCCAAAGATACTTGATGAGAGAATAAATGATCATGCCTACGACGACATATAAGGCTGTTTGCCCTATCCAACCGCCGAAGCCTCCTGCCCCGTACTCTTCCTTTGTTAACGGATAAATACTAATTTGCATCGCCCAGACTCCCAGCCCGAGCCGGATGACTTCCGGCACTCGTCCGTCTAGCAAAGAGTTGATGGCGAAGAAAGCAAGAAACCCCGCGACGAGGTAAATGGAAGTCCCCAAAACCCTTTTATCTCTTTCCCTGACCATTCGAGTATCCTCAAAACTCGCGCTTATGATTCCATGTGCAACACTTTGCCGACGGAAGGGTCGCGGCGGACGCGCCAGATTTTCGAGTCGAGGTAGTAGTGGATGAAGGCGTAGCCCCAGAAGAAGGCGGCGACGAGTTGCGTGAGTTGCGCGCCCTGCCCGCTCGCCTGTGCAACGTACTGGCGCGGCACTTGATACCAGAGACCGAAGAGGACGCCGAAGGCGACGTAATAGACGAGCCTGCGGCTGATCAATTCCGCCGCACCGTGACGCCCGCTCGCGCCGTCGCCGTTCGCATACTTCCGGTTATGAAACCAGATGAGGCGGTGGTATTGCAGGTTGTGATAGATCGTGAGTATTGCGACGATGGCGATGGGTTTGTGCGGCATCGGCGTGAGGAGCACAAGCCAGTGCATCGGCACGCAGGCGGCGAGCAGCAGATACTTCGGCACGTCGAGCGGCTGCCGGCCTACGGCGCGCTGCAACTGCCGGAGCGTCCAGGCCAGCGCGACGCCGATGGTCGCCACGAGCAGCGACGTTTCGAGATAACTGATCGCGCTCGTCAGTTGTGCTGGAACGCGCGCCAACGCTTCCGGGTCGCGCGCGACGAAGGCGACGAACGGGTAGGTGAGTGTGAGCAGGATCAGCAGCCGGTCGAGCGCGTTGTCGATGGGCGCGAGGTCGGCGTTCTTCTTCTTGTAGAGCACCATGAAACCGTAGTGCTGTTTGACGAGATGGTAGTAAGCCCAGATCGCGGCGAGGAAGAAGAAGACGAGGCCGAGTCCGGCGACGACCATCAAAGGGCCGACGGCGAAGAACAGAAGCGACCCCCAGAGCAGACGCCCGCGCGTGCGCCGCTCCTCGCGGTCGAAGTAGGTGCGCGAGAAAGTGCCGAAGACATGCGGCGCGTCGATCAGGATCGCCCACGCCGCCACCATCGGTATGAGCGGCACGACGCCGCCGACGTAGAGCGCGAACAGCGCGTAACTCGACGCGACCGACCCGATGAACCATACGAGATCGTCGCGCGCGCCGATGATCCAGCGCAGCGAGACGGCTCGCGCCTCCAGCGCGCCGGAAGGCGCGCGGGTGGCCGTCGCATTAGCTGTCGCGTTTGTCGTCGTGGCCGACATGGAAAGTTCCCGCGTTTAAGTTGTTCGCGCGGCGCATAGACACGCGCCGCGCGCCCGCTTCATAATCTGCCGAAAGATTCAGGCGCGCGGAGACGAATTTTAGCATAACGGATGAACCGCGCCGTCGCTGAAACCGGGGGCGAATTTTATGACAACGAACGACGAAGCATTGCACGATCTGCTGGCGAAACTTTTTCAGGCGCACCCATGGCACGGCGTCGCGCCCGGCCGAGACGCGCCCGCGGTCGTCAACGCCTACATCGAGATCGTGCCGACCGACGCCGTCAAGTACGAACTCGACAAGCCTTCGGGACACCTGCGCGTTGATCGCCCGCAGCGTTTCTCTTCGATGTGTCCGACGCCCTACGGCTTCATCCCGCAAACTTATTGCGGCGCAACCGTCGCCGCGCTCTGCGAATCACGCGTCGGCCGCACGGGTATCCGCGGCGACGGCGACCCGCTCGACATCTGCGTGCTCACCGAACGACCCGCAGCCCACGGCGACTTCTTCGTGCGCGCCCGCGCCATCGGCGGCCTGCGCATGATCGACGGCAACGAGGCCGACGACAAGATCATCGCCGTCCTCGCCGACGACGTGACCTACGGACACCTCGGCGACATCGCCGACGCTCCCACCGGACTGATAGATCGCCTGCAACATTACTTCCTGAGCTACAAGCAACTGCCGCAGGAAGCGCCGCGCCGCGTCGAGATCGCGGAAGTCTATAACCGCGAAGATGCTTCGGAAGTGATCCGTCGCAGCGTCGAAGATTACCGCGCGAAGTTCGGCGCGCCCGAAACGCGCGTCGCGGAGTTGCGGCGTCTGTTGAGCGAATGAAGGGGGCGGGCGGCCTACGCGCCGGAGGTGGAAGCATGTCGAAGCAGAAGGAGATCGTCAGTCGTGGCTACGATAAAGTCTCTTACGCTTATCGCGGCGAGGCGGGCGCAGATGATTTCACAGACTACGACGTTTGGCTCGCCGAACTGGCCGCGCTCCTGCCGGAAAACTCTCCCGTGCTCGACCTCGGCTGCGGCTGCGGCCTGCCGGTCGCACGGACGCTCTCCGCGAAATTCGCCGTCACCGGCGTGGACATCTCGGCCGTGCAGATCGAGCGTGCGCGGCGTCTCGTGCCGCAAGCGCGGTTTATTCGCGCCGACATGGCGGAGGTGAATTTCCCCCCGGCCAGTTTCTCTGCGGTTGTCTCTTTCTACGCGGTCATCCACCTGCCTCTCGACGAGCAGCCTGCGCTGTTCGCGCGTGTGCGCGGCTGGCTGCAACCGGGCGGCTATTTTCTCGGAACGGTCGGAAGCCGTGCTTGGACGGGAACGGAAGAGAACTGGCTCGGCGTACCGAATGCAACGATGGCCTGGAGTCACGCCGATGCAGAGACTTACAGGGCGTGGCTGGCGGCGAGCGGGTTCGTGATCTGTCGCACCGAGTTCATCCCCGAAGGAGAGGGCGGGCACACGCTCATTCTCGCGCGCGCCGCAAACTAACGAACGGCCGCGCCTTGCGAAGCGAAATTGTCGGCGGGTCAACGGGGCGAGGTTTGAGTGCCGCGCGAGGGACGCACCGCCTGTTCAGAACTTCAGGCTTGCTCGCCTATCTTCTCTTCGACACCGCAACGAGGACAGACCAGAGCTTGGCGTGAATCGTCGCGCCAGCGTGCGCGCGCGTTCGTGGAGAGTTTCGGCTCGCGTTCCTCCGCCTCACCCTCGCTAAAGAAACGGCCGCGCGCGCCCGGTTCAGGCGCGCGCGGCGTTTCTTCTATCAGGCAATGGCGGCACGTCCAGCCGTAGCCGTTGTTGACGAAGTGCTGCATGACACAGAGGCTGGAGGTAAGAGTTAGAGGTCGGAAGAGATCGGCTTTTGTCTTTAACCGATCTCCGGCCTCTAACCTCTGACCCCTGCTTTCTTATCTTCTCAACACGCTGCGTCGCTCGGGCAGCAGGCGCACGGGAACTTTGACGCGCCGGTTGTCGCGGAACACTTCAACCTGCACCACGTCGTTGAACTGGTGCTTGTCGAGGATGCGGAAGAGGTCGTCGCCGTTGTTCACTTTTTCGCCGTCGATGCTGACGATGATGTCGCCGAGAGCCACGTCGCCGTCGGGCGTCTGTTCCAGACCGCGAAGGCCGGCGGCCGATGCCGAACTGTTCGGGTAGACCTGATAGATGCCGACGCCTTCCGCGACGGGCAGACGTATTTGCAGGTTGCGGACGTTGAACGGGACGATGCCGAGTTTCGGGCGGACGACCGCGCCGTTCTTGATCAGTTGCGGCACGACGCGCTTGGCGATGCTCGCCGGGACGGCGAAGCCGACGCCGACCGAGCCGCCCGCGGGCGACAGGATTTGCGAGTTGATGCCGATCACACGGCCGCTCGAATCGAGGAGCGGCCCGCCCGAGTTGCCGGGGTTGATGGAGGCGTCGGTCTGGATCGCGCCCTCGATCTGCCGGTTGTTGCGTGCGCGAATGGGGCGTTGCAGGCCGCTGATGACGCCGGTGGTGAGCGTGCGCGTGAACCCGAACGGGTTGCCGATGGCTAACACCTTCTGCCCCACGACGAGCGTGTCCGAGTCGCCGAAGGGCACGACCGTCAGCACGTCGCGCGGAGCTTCGACTTTGATCACGGCCAGATCGGTGTCGGGGTCTTCGCCGACCTTCGTCGCCGGGTAAGACTTGTCGCCGCCGAAACTGACGCTCAAACGCTGCGCGCCTTCGATGACGTGGTAGTTCGTCAGGATGTGTCCCTGCGCGTCTATGACGAAGCCGGAACCCGTACCGCTGCGTTCGCCCGCATCCCAGAAGTCGTTGCCGAAGGAGGTCGAGGTGATGAAAACCACGCCCGGCGAGATGGTCTTATAGACCTCGATGTTGTTCTGCTCGTCGGTCGCCAGAGCCGGGTTGGTGATCCCGGCGGGCACGCCCTCCGAGAGCGACGCGCTGCCGCTCGGTTCGAGCAGGCGTCCGCCGTAGCGTTCAAAAAAGAAGACGACGCCGGCGGCGATGAAGGCCGACGTAAACGCGATCAGCAAAATTTGGCGTGCGGAAATTCGATACATAATCTGTTTCCCCTGAAATGACAAAAAAGCATGCCGGGCGCTAGGAGCCTCTGTAAGATGCGCGCGGCTGTTCGGCCGTTGCGCGATAGCGCCGACGCCTGGCGAAAAGGCGCGTGCGGACGGCGGTAAAAGCTGATACGCGGAAATGTGCGCGAAGGTTTGCCGGAACTCGGGCGCGTGCGCAGGCGAGCGCGGATCGGATCAGGCGCGAAAAAGGCGTGTTGCCGAAAAGGCGTGTGGCCGAGTCCGAATTTTTGGAAACTCTAAAACAGCATGGCGAGCAGTGAATCGGGCAGGCTGATGAGATAAGCGATGGCGGCATCGGTCTGCGGCCAGCCGAGGGCGGCGATGCCCGTGGCGGCGTGGACGAACATCAAAGCGAAGTAGAGGCCGAGCACCAGACGCAGGCCGCGACGCGCGACCGAGAGGTGCGACCAGCGATAGAGGACGAAGGCGACCGACGCGCCGACGAGCAACTTGGTGGCGAGAAAAGGGGCGTTGCCCGCGTCGAGCAGGTAAGCCATCAGGCCGTTGCCTTCCGTCGCCAGCCCGTTACGTACCCACACGATGGTCAACTGCGCGTCGAGCCAGTTCAGCAGAAACAGCAACAGGCATTTCGTCAGTACGCTCATCGCTCGCGGCCTCCTTGCCAGTGGACTAACCTTGTTTAACCCTGCCCCTTAACGATTGAACCCCCAGCTTATAGGGCTGGGGGTTCGCTCAGGCTACGGGAGAAACGAATTCGCTTCGTTGTATCAACTAGAAAGTGTGAATGCTCCGCGCGTTCCGAAATAATGGTGAATGGTAAATGGATAAAACTCGTAAATCGTGAATCGTAAATCGTAAATAGAGAAAACTGATTTCTTCTATTTACGATTTACGATTCACGATTTACGAGTTTTACTAAATCTCGATGCCGCGCTCTTTGGCGATGCCGCGCGCTTTCATCACGATGTCGTCGTCGACGGGTTCGTCGCCGTCCGCCATCCAGCTCTGCACCTCTTCGACGGGGCGGCCGAGCGCGACGGCGAACCGCTCGTCGTCCGACTCGAACCCCTCGTCGCGCAGCCGCTTCAAAATCTCGCGCCCGCCCGTCTCACTCGTCCCACGGTCGTCAACCGCCTGCTCGTTTCTCTCTTCCATGTAGATTCCCCTTTTCGCTTTTTATGCTGTGGCTTCCGATGATTGGGATTCGTCGCCGATGGTCGCGTCGTAGCCCAAATCCTGAATTTTCTTGATGAGCGTTTTTTCCTGCACGACCGCGTCGTCGTAAGCGACGTTGGCGGTCTTGCCGCCGTAGGCCACGTCTGCGCGAAAGACGCCCGCAGTCGTCTCCAAAGTCTCCTTGATGTCCACCGCGCACGACTCGCAGTGCATTCCCTTGATGTGAAATTCAGACTCTCTCATCTTCCACCTCCCCTTGTGCGGGGACGAAAGCGCGACCGCGACCGTTCACACGGCGAATAGACTGCGGGCGTCGCCAGCGCGTCCCCTTACGTTAGATTGTCATCTTGCTTGATGTGCGGCGTATTATACAGCACAACCGAGATGAGCGAACAACCGCAACGTGCTATGAAGATCGCGGAGGCTTTAACGGAAGCCTCTGCCGTCCTGCGCACCGCCGGCATCCCGGACGCCCGGCCTGACGCCCGCGCGCTCCTCGCCCACACGCTCGCGCGCGACCACGCCTTTCTCATCGCGCATTCCGACGACGAACTTGAGCCGCACGCCCTCGCGCTCTTTCGCGAGCGCACGGGGCGGCGCGCGGCGGGCGAACCCGTGCAGTACATCACGGGGCGGCAGGAATTTTATGGACTCGATTTTGAAGTCAACCCCGCAGTGCTCATCCCGCGCCCCGAAACCGAACTGCTCGTTGAGGTCGCGCTCGAACTTCTGCGCGAGAGGGGCACGACGACGACGCCGCTCGTCTGCGATGTCGGCACGGGTTCGGGCTGCATCCCCGTCGCGCTCTTGCACGAACGTGGCGGCGCGCGCGCCTGCGGCCTCGACATCTCGCCCGACGCGCTCGCCGTAGCCGCCCGTAACTCCGCGCGACACGGCGTGGCGGAACGCCTCACGCTCCTCGTCTCCGATTGCTTCGACGCGCTCGACCCTCGCGCTTCCGTCTTCGACCTGATCACTTCCAACCCGCCATACATCGCCGAAAGCGATCTGCCGCACTTGCAGCGCGAAGTGCGCGAGCACGAACCGCGCGTAGCCCTGACGCCCGGCGGCGACGGCCTCCGCGTCATCCGCCGCCTCGTCGCGGAAGCTCCGCGCTTTCTCGACGCGGGCGGCCATCTGATCTTCGAGATCGGCTACGACCAGCACGAAGCGGTCGCGCGTCTCGTCGACCCGAACATCTGGACGCTGCTCGACATCCGGCGCGACCTGCAAGGCATTCCCCGCGTCGTCGCCCTGCGGCGGCGGCGCGAGCCGCAGGCGTAAACAAAACTTCAGGCCGCCATCTGGTCGCCGCCAAATCGCCGTGTTAAAATCCGTCAACTTTAAATCGCAGCCGACAAACTTCATCCAACGGGTAACAAGGCGGGGCAAAATTTTGCTGGCGGCTAACGGCTGACAACTTCTTTATGGATAAATTTCGCATCTCCGGCGGGCAGGCTTTGCGCGGTCGCATCAACGTGAGCGGGGCGAAGAATTCCGCCCTGCCGTGCATGGCCGCCGCGCTCTTGACGGGCGAGAGTGTGACGCTGCACAACGTCCCTTACGTCCGCGACATCATCACGCAGCGACGGCTCCTGGAAGACCTCGGCGCGCACGTTTTGACGCCCGAACTGCGCACGCACAAGATCACCGCCGCGCACATCGAGTTATTTGAAGCCCCCTATGATCTCGTTAAGACGATGCGCGCCTCCGTGCTCGTGCTGGGGCCGCTGCTCGCGCGTTTCGGCAAGGCGAAAGTCTCCTTACCGGGCGGCTGCGCCATCGGCTCGCGCCCGATAGACCTGCACCTTGAGAGTTTGAAACAACTCGGCGCGGAAGTGTCGCTGGAAGCGGGCTACGTTGTGGCGCGCGCGCCGCGCGGCGGACGCCTCACGGGAGCGACCGTCAACTTCGACAAAGTGACCGTCACGGGGACGGAGAATCTGTTGATGGCCGCCACGCTCGCCTCGGGCACGACGATCCTGAACAACGCGGCGCGCGAACCCGAAGTGGCCGACCTCGCGGAACTCCTGAATCGCATGGGCGCACGCGTGCGCGGTGCGGGCACGCCGACCATCACGATTGAAGGCGTCGAGACGCTCGGCGCGGCCGAGCACACGATCATCCCCGACCGCATCGAGACGGGCACGTTCCTCGTCGCCGCCGCCATCACGAACGGCGAACTGGAGTTGAAGGATTGCACGCCGGAGCATTCCGCCGTCGTCATCGCCAAACTGCGCGAGGCGGGCGTCGAGATCGAAGAGGTCAACCAGAGCACGCTGCACGTCCGCCGTTCCGCCAAGGGGTTGCGCGCCTCGGACATCACGACCGAGCCGCACCCGCGTTTTCCCACGGACATGCAGGCGCAATACATGACCCTGATGACGCAGGCCGAGGGACAAAGCCGCATCACCGAGACGATCTTCGAGAACCGCTTCATGCACGCCTCCGAGATGCAGCGCATGGGCGCGCATATCTCGATTGACGGGCGCACGGCCACGGTCGAAGGCCCGGCGCGGCTCGCGGGCGCGCGCGTGCAGGCGTCTGACCTTCGCGCCTCCGCCTCGCTCGTCCTCGCCGGACTCGTCGCCGAAGGCGAGACGATCATCGAGCGCGTCTATCACATCGACCGCGGCTACGAAAAGATCGAGGACAAACTGTGCCGCGTCGGCGCGCGGATCGAACGCCTCCGCGATTCGGTCACGTCGAGCCTGCCGCCCATCGCCGAAGTCGGTGTGTTGTAAAAAACGTTTTCCATCTCATATAACTTATGGCTGAACAAGACTGCATCTTTTGCCGCGTCGTCGCGGGTGAGATTCCCGCAGACATCATCCATCAGGATGATCGGGCGGTGGCCTTTCGCGACATCAACCCGCAAGCGCCCGTCCACGCGCTCGTCATCCCGCGCGAGCACATGGACTCGCTCGACGATGCCGCCGGGCGCGACGAGGGCGTGCTCGGCCACCTGCTGCGCGTCGCGGCGCGCGTCGCCAACGCGGAAGGCTTGTCAGAGTCGGGCTACCGCACCGTCATCAATACGGGCGCGGGCGCGGGTCAGTCGGTCTTTCACCTGCACCTGCACGTCATCGGCGGGCGACCGCTGCGTTGGCCGCCGGGTTAGAA
>DATCWB010000249.1:0-9574 GCA_036566625.1 Pyrinomonadaceae bacterium | reverse complement strand
TCGCGTCGTGGGCTATTAATCCGTCGCCCCTGTCGGGGCTTCTACCCGTCGCCTCTGGTCGGAACCCCGGCGCGAAATAAATGGTTCGCGCCGGGGTCTCGAAGAAAGGTTGACGGCAGGCTTAGTCGTTATCTTTGGGACTCGTCTTATGCCGCAACGGGATTTCTTCGCGTTGACGCGGCGGGTCGGCTCGCCGCTCCTCGCGCTGCGGCGGCGGGTCGGGGCGACGCTCCTCACGCGGGGGCGCGGAACGTTCTTCGCGCGGCGGGGCTGAACGTTCCTCGCGCGGCGCGGAGCGTTCGGGACGCGGCTCCGGCCTCTCTTCGCGTTGCGACTTTCTCTGCTCGCGCACTTCGGGGCGCGGGCGGTAGACCTCCGGCTCGGGGCGGCGTTCACGCTCGACCGGCCTGGACCTCTCTTCGCGCGGTTCTGTGCGCGGCGGGCGCGCCGGGCGATAGTCGGGCTGTGCCGCGTTATTGTTATCGGGGCGTTCGACGGGTTTCACTTTGCGTTCCGGTCGCGCGCCGTCGTAGACGTTGGGGCGCGGGCGCAGGGTCTCGGTGTCCGGGTCAACCGGGCGGTTGGGATTCTTCATGGCAGGCACGCCCGTCGTGCCATCGTTGCCGACGCCGCCTGCGTCGTCGCGCGTGTTGGGGATGCGGATGGGGCGCGTGGGTCGCGTCACCGCGCCCGTGCCGCGTTCGGTTTTGTCGCCGAGCGTTCTGCCGTTGCCGCGCTCGCCGCCGCCATTGCCGACGCGCGTGTTATCGCCGTCGTCCTTCTCGATTTTGCGCAACTCGCGGTTGTTGTAGATGCGACCGCGCCGCAGTTCCTCGTCGAGCGCGAGGCCGGGTCGGCGCACGGCCGCGCCCATCTTTCGTTCGACCTGATTGCTCGCGGCGGCATTGCCCGGATTGCGTATGACAAGCGCGCCGCCCTTCGTGCGCTCGCGCTTGAACGGAGTTTGGCTGTTAGTGCCGCCGCCCGCGACGAGATCGGAGTTGAGCGGGCGAATCGGCAGCGTGCCGCGCACCGGCTCGGTGTTGATTGCGCGCAGGGCGAGTTCCTTCGTCGCCGGGTGGCCGCGCCGTCCCTTGCCGAACTCGCGCACGGGCATCGTCGTCACGCCGCGCTGGTAGGCGGGGTTGGGGCGGTGCTGTTCGAGCGCGCGGTTGCGTGCGCGGCGATAGTAATTCGAGCGTGGGTCGCGGTGATGGTAGCCGAGCGGATACCAGCAGACGTTGTCGCCGAAGCTGACGAAGGCCACGAGCGCGGGTCGCCACCAACTGCGGCGGCCGTAGTGTGCGTAGCCGCGCGGCGCCCAGCACCAGTAATTGTTTACGTAGACCCAACGCCCATAGTGATAGGGCGCCCAGCCCCACGGCTCGTCGCCGACCCACGTCCAGCCGTAAGGCGGCACCCAACGCCAACTGCCGTAACGATACGGAGCCCAGTCGTGATAGTTGTTGATGACCGTGACGTGCGGACGCCAGACGTGGCCGTATTCGCTCGTGCTGATCCAATCGCCATAGCTGTCGAGTTCTTCCGCGCCCCAGATGTAGTTGTCGTAGTAGCGGTCTCGGCGTTCGTGGCGCAGGCGCGAGGCGAGATAGCTTTCGCGTTCGTCAACCCACGCGTCCCAATCGTCGGCGCGGCGCGCGGCGGAGAGTTCCCAGTCGCCGTCTTCCGTAGAATTGTTGTAGACGAGTTCGGCGCTGCGCCCGTCGCGCAGGGTGAAGCCGGAAGTTTCGGAATAGAGACGCGCGCGCCCGCCGTCACGCACGGTGACGCGGACGTTGCCGTTCTGCGCCACGTCGAGGCGATACGCGCCCTTCTGTTCGGCGGCCAGGGTCGTCTTCGGCGCGTCGATCTCGAAATACTCGCGGTCGTTGTCGAAGCGCGCGAGCCTGAGCGTGGCTGTGCCTTCGGGCAAACTGAGCGCGACGCCTTCCTCGCGTAGGGTCACGATGTCGAGCGTGGTGTATTCGCCGAGGCGCACGAAGTTGCGCGCGTCAATTTGGATTTCGACGCGTGCCCCCGCGCCCGTGGCGAGGCGGTCGCCTTCGACGAGCGGGAGGTTCAACGCGGCTTTCTCCCATTCCTTGTCGCCGGCGCGACGCAAACTCACGTCGCCGCCCAGCATGCTGATGCGCACGACGCGCGCCTTCTCTTCATAGCCGGCGTCGTCAGTTTCTTCGTCGAACGACGCGGCCGGGGCGGCGGCCGCGTAGACGCCGGGGGTCGCGGCTAGAAGCGTGAGAAGGAGAGAAAGGAAAACGAGGGTCAGAGACAGTTTGTTATAGCGCATGGCGCTGGCTCCTTTTTGGACTGGACGGGACAAGAGAGAGATTCCCTCACCTGTAGACGCGTACGGCGAAGAGAGTGTTACTTCACGGGCGCAACTGGCGAGAAAAAGCTGTGCGAGGGCTTCAACCTTGAGTAGCAAGAGCGCCGACGCAAAGCGCGTGCCCGCGCCTGTCGGCCAAGAGCGCCGGAGCATATCACAACGCTTTACAGGGAAAACACGAAGGCGAGCCGTAAACTCCATCCGAGATAGTGCAACCGCAGCACTATTTCGTGTGTCCCGCGATTCGGCGCGCCTCGTCCGTCGCGTCGGCGTTTTTTTTAGACGCCGGCGGCTCAAGAATTCCTCAAGTCCTGATGCTATCATTCGCCCCGTCAATCAAACGACAAACCCCCCCTCAAAAGCGACACGGCCGCCCGGCGCGACCGGTGCCTCTCAAATCTTTCGCCGCTTTATCCGAAAGGGGGTTTTCACTCGTCATGAATTCGACTCTGCTGCAACTGTTTGGGGCCACCCATGCCGCCCCGTCGAGACTTCTCGCCAACGCCCGCTCAATTAAAAAAGCGCAAAATTTGTGGACGTTAAAGATCGCCGCAGCCTTTGCCGGTCGCTTAACCGCGCTGCTCTTGATGCTCTGTTGCGCGGCGATTTCGATTCAGGCCGCCAACCCTTCCGCAGGCACGGTCGCCCCCTCGGCCGGCGATTACACACACTGGTACGGGCCGCGCACGACCGCCGCCGCGTCCGCCGACGAGTCCACCTGCATCGAGGGCGTCAACTGCGACACCTTCAAACTAACGGTCTCCGGCAGCCCCGCCGACTGGGCGGGCAAACACGCGCGCCTCAGTATTTTTTGGGGCGTCAGAACTTCCGACTACGATGTCTACGTCCACAAGGGGACGAACGCAGGCCCGCTCGTCGCCAAATCCGCGCACGGCGCAACCGACTCCGAAGGCATCGAAGAGATCATCCGTCTCGACCCGGCGACGACCGGCACGGGCGAGTATTCGATCCACGTCGTCTATTTTGCCGTGACCGACAGCCTCTACGTCGGCGACGTGACGGTCTCGAACAACGAAGTGCCCGAACCGACGCCCACGCCCGAACCGACGCCCACGCCTGAGCCCACGCCCACGCCCATCCCGCCGCCGACGCCCGAACCCGTGCCGCGCGATCCGTCCGGCGTCTCCTGCACGCTGCCCGGCTTCAAGGTCGCCGACGACCCGGCGGCCGACTCGGCCAGCGGCCTCGGCTCACACGATTTCTTATCGCTCCACGTCGCCGAACCCGGCAACTTGATCAACCAACTCGTCTTCACCGTCAAGGTGGCCGACTTGAGCATCCTGCCGCCCAATACCGAGTGGCGCGTGAACTTCGAAGGCTACTACTCGACGGACGCCTACTGGGTCAGCATGAACACGCTCGACGCGGTGCGCGGCGCGGTCTTCTATTACGGCCACTACGAGTACGTCGGGGGCGAGCGCAAGAGCTTCACGGACGGCGAGGCCGACGCGGGCGAGTATCTCGCCGACGGCACGATCCGCATCACGGTCGCCACCGACAAGTTCGGGTCTTTAGGCGCGGGACGAAGGATGTACAGCACTTTCGTTAAGATTCGCGCCTTCGACGGCCCGGCCTACGTCGGCCTGACCGGCGAGATGGACACACACCGGCGCAGCGAGAGTTATCTGGTCGTCGGGAATCTCTCCTGCAATTACCTGCCGACCGTCAGTATCAACAGCCCGGTTGAGGGCGAAATTTTCACCCACGGCTCTGTCATCGAGATCAACACGGACGCAGCCGACGCCGACGGGACGATCAGCCGCGTGGAATTCTTCGCGGGCGACACGAAACTAGGGGAGAGCACGGCCGCCCCCCATCGCTTCGAATGGCGCAGCGCGCCCGTCGGCAGCTACACGCTGACGGCGCGCGCGACGGACAACGTGGGCGCGAGCGCCGTGTCCGCGCCCGTGCGCATCGAGGTGCGAACCGCGCCGCCGGAAGCTCCCGCCGACCTGTCGGCCGTGGTCGTCAACGGCATCGGCAAGGGCGTCGTCACGTTGCGCTGGAGCGACCGATCCGGCGATGAGCGGAGTTTCCACGTCGAGCGTTCGACCTCGCCCGAAAGTGGCTTCGTCGAGATTGCGACCGTCGCCGCAGGCGTGACGACTTACGCCGACAGCGCGGTGCAAAGGAAGACCACTTACTACTACCGCATCCGCGCCGGCAACGACGGCGGGTTCTCGGCCTACTCGAACACCGCGCACGCCTCCGTGAAGTGAGCGGCGAGGCGCGTTCGGGCGCGCGTGCGTTTAACGCGAAGTGGGAGGCGGGGAAAATTCTTTCCCGCCGCGCGCTTTGCGAAAAAAGCACTTTGCGAAAAAAATCTGCAAAAATTTTCACCCGCATTTTTACAGGGGTTTTGGCGGTTTTCGCGTCGGGCGCGGCCACGCACCTCAAGTTTTCCTCAAGTCTGTTATTTATATTGGCAGCAGTTCGACGGACGCTTGCGACCGTTGAAAAGTTTTGCGAGGAAAGAGTTGCGAGGGCGCGTCTCGAACGCTTCGGCGGACACCAAGGCTCGGGTCATCTCGAAGCGGAACCAGGGACACGCGGCATCTCAGGCGAGAGACCGTCATCATTGCGCGTCAGCAAAAGGGGCATGATGGTTTTTGCGCTTCTTCGCAAATGTTGGCCGCCGACGTTGGGGGACGTTGGCGGCCAACTTTTTTTGCCCGCTGCCCCGCCCCGCTCGAACCACCCAGGCCAATGCCCTTAACTTGCGCACCTCTTTCGGGCTATCATACGTCATCTTCAAATCCCGGTGGCTGCAGCATCCGAATCCGGCATTTCCGAACAACTCAGTGAAGACGCGAGACAAGTTTCAGTTTCACCGGGGCGAAGGAATTTTACATAATGAATAAGCGGAAGAAGTTTTCGAGAGGGGTCCTGAGTTTCCTCGTCAGCCTGCTCGTGTTCAATTCGTCGGCGGGCGCGTTGGGCGCGCCGCAACAGGACGGGCGCGGCGCGGTTTCGGGCACGGTCAGAGACGCGTCGGGCGCGAACGTGGCGGGAGCGAAGGTGTTTCTCGTCAGCGCGCAGCAGGCTGTCCTCGGCACGACCGAGACGGATGCGGAAGGGCGTTTCAATTTCGCGGATGTCCCGGTCGGGAGCTACGAAGTGCGCGTCGCGGGGCGGGGCTTCGACGACCGCCGCGTGGCCGCGAAAGTCGCGCCGGGAGCGACGACCGACGTGCCCGTCGTGCTTGAAGTCAACGCGCTCGCCGAAGAGATCACCATCACGGCCGAGACGGGGATCGCGGAAGACAGGGCGCGCATCCCGCAGTCAGTCAACGTCATCTCCGAGAGCAACATTCAGCAGCGCGCCACGGCCGTGCTCGCGCAGGTGGCGGACGAGGAGGTGGGCGTCTCGCTCCAGCGCACCAGCCCCACCATCGGCTCGGTGCTCGTGCGCGGCCTGACGGAAGTGGGCGTCTACGTTGACGGCGTGCGCTACACGAACTCGACGCAGCGCGGCGGCATCAACACCTTCTTCAACCTCAACGACCCGACCTCTCTGCGCGCCGTCGAAGTACTGCGCGGGCCGAACACCGCGCAGTACGGTTCGGACGGGCTGGGTGGAACCGTCCAACTCGTCTCGCGCCAGCCCGAGTTCGGCTTCGACCGCCCGGAGTGGCACGGCGAGTTCAACCAATTCTTCACGAGCGCAGACCTCTCCTACGGCTCGAACGCGCTCGTCACCTACGGCACGAAGCGTTTCGGCCTGCTGGCTAACGTCACGGGTCGGCGCGCGAACACGCTCAGGCCGGGCAAAGGCATCGACAGCCACTCGGCCATCACGCGCTTCCTCGGCCTGCCCTCGAACATCACGGGCGAGACGCGCCTGACCGACACGGCCTTCACGCAGTATGGCGGCACGCTCAACCTGAACTACGCGCCGACGGGTGATCAACAGTTCATCTTTCGTTACCAGCGCGGCCAGCAGGACGGCGGCAAGCGTTACGACCAGACGCTCGGCGGCGACGGAAATCTCGTCGCAGACCTGCGCAATTTGATGCTCGACTTCGGCTACGTCCGCTATCTCAAACAGGGCTTCGGATTCTTCGACAACCTCTCGGCCACCGTCTCCTTCAACAGCCAGCGCGAGGAACGCGTCAATCAGGGCGGGCAAGGGAACCCGCTCGCCGCCATCACGCACGACAAGGAGCGCACCAGCACGCTCGGTTTCAGCTTCTTCATGGACAAGCGGTTGGGCGCGCGGAACAGTTTCGTCTTCGGCGGCGACCTCTACCGCGACCGCGTCGATGCGCCGTCTTACACCTTCCAGCCCGCCTCGCTCGCCGACCCCGAAGCGGGCACGGTGATGCTCACGCGGCCGCGCGTGCCGAACGGGGCGCGCTACATCCTCGGCGGCCTCTACGTGCAGGACGCACACGAACTCGTCCAGAAGCGTCTGCGCCTGAGCGGCGCGCTGCGCTACAACGTCGCGTCGTACCGCTCGCGCGCCTCGAACAGCCCGCTCGTTAATGGTCAGCCGCTCTTTCCCGACGATTCGCTGCGCGTCGCGGATTTGTCGGGACGCATCGGCGCGGTGGCGACTCTGACCGACGGCTTCAATCTCGCCTTCAACTACAGCCACGGCTTCCGCTCGCCGAACATCACCAACCTCGGCTCGCTCGGACTCGTCGGCGTCGGCTTTCAGGTTTCGACCGCAGACATCCTGAACCTGGGCGCGACCGTCGGCACGACCGCCGACCAAGGCGCGGTCTCATCCGGCGTCGAGGTCTCGCCGCTGCGCTCGGAGACGAGCAACAACTACGAACTCGGCCTGCGTTACCGCCGCGGCCGCTTCGACACCGAACTCGTCGGCTTCGTCATAGACTATGCCGACACCATCGTCCGCCAGACCCTCATCCTGCCGCAGGGCGCGGTGGGGCGTCGTCTCGGCAGCCAGATCATCGAGAGCCAGTTGCCCACGGGCGCGGTCTTCGTCCCGGCCTCGACCACGCCCGTGTTCGTGCAGGCGAACTTCGCCAACACGCGCGTGAAAGGTTTCGAGTACGAAATAGATTATCGCTTCACGGACGAGTGGCTCTTCGGCGGCAACTACAGCTACGTCCACGCGGCCGACCGCGAGACGGGCGACGCGCCGAATCTCGGCGGCGGCGGTCTCCCGCCGCAGATGGGTTTCCTGCGCCTGCGCTACCAGCCCGCGCGCAGGAGTTACTGGGTCGAAGCCTACACGACGCTCGCCGGGCGTCAGGACAGGCTCTCGACGCTCGACATCGCCGACCGCCGCACGGGTGCGACGCGCACGCGCGCGCAGATTCAAAACTTCTTCCGCCGAGGCGCGTGCGTGCGCGGGCTTACGACGCCCGGCACGAACGGCCAATGCCTCACCGCCGGCGGCACGCTCGTCGCCACGGGCGAGACGCTCAGGCAGGTGCAGGATCGCCTGCTGCCCATCGGCGCGACGGTGGGCGGCGTGCTCGTCATCGATGACCAGACGCCCGTCCCGCTCTACACGGCCATCCCCGGCTACGGCCTCTTCAACCTGCGCGGCGGTTACCGCTTCAGCGAGTCGCAGGAGATCACTCTGGACTTCGAGAACATCGGCGACAAGAGCCACCGCGCGCCCGGTTGGGGCGTCGATGGGCCGGGGCGCAGCATCACCGCGCGCTACCGCTATCGTTTCTAAAGAATTCTAAAAAATTTCGCCTCCCGTCAATCCCGTCAAAATCCCGCCAAAGTGCGCGGGGAATGATAAGCGGGGAGGGTGGCCGAAGCCCCGTGCGGCCGTGACTTATTTCACACAGGTTGAGTCACGGCCGCCGGTTTCACTCGCCCCGCCGAAATTTTTCGCCCGCCGCGCCGAAATTTTTCGCCCGCCGCGCTAAATTTTTCCGCCGATTTCCCGCCGAAATAGCCTTTTCCCGCCTTTTTTTCGTCGCCTCGCCGTCCTTGCAAGTTATTACTCAAGAATTTCTCAAGTCCCCTCCATATCCTGTGCCCGCTCACAAGTAGTCTTACGGAAGCCTCGCCGAACGGAGACCGGGAACGCCTGCACGCGAACGCCGCAGCCCCTGAAATTAACTGACGCTACGACCGAAGGAGAATGAACATGATTCGCCCACTGCCCACAGGATTCACTACCCCGAAAATTTTTCGCCTGCTGATACTATCGGCCTTCGTAGTAGTGGCCGCTGCCGCCCTGTTCACGGGCGGCGGCCGTGCCGCTTCGCCCTCAAGCGGCACGCTCACGACGGCCAACACGGCGTCGAACCCCCTGCGCTACACGGCCGGGCCGTTCAACGTCCCGAACGCGACGGGTTTTGCGGGCGCGCTCCAATGCACCGCGGCCACGCCCTGCGACGACTACACGCTCAACGTTGACGTGCCCGACGGTCTCCTCGACACGCATCAGGTGCGCGTCGCGATGACGTGGCCGAACGCGACGGCCGACTTCGACTTCCGCATCTACCAGCGCAACGCCGACGGCACGGCGGGCGCGCAGGCGCTCTCCATCGGCACTTCGGCCGACCCCGAGATCGGCGTGCTGCCCGCCATCAAGCGTTCCTATATCGTGCGCATCGTCCCGTTTGCGCCGCTCGGGCAGAGCGTGGCGATGGCGATTACCGTCGAGCCGAAGACGGGGCGGTTCAACCAGGGCACGGGCATCGCGCCGCGCTACGCGAACTATCAGCCGTCGGGCGGCCTCGGCGCGGACGCCGCCGAGCCGACGCTCGGCGTCAACTGGAACACCGGCAAGGTGATGTTCATCGCCGGCCTCGAAACCCTGCGCGTCACGTTCAACGACGCGGCCAGCCCCGCGACGGCGACGTGGGAAGACAAGAGCTTTCTCCTGACCTCGCTCAACACGCTCGACCCGATCCTCTACACCGACCGGCAGACCGGCCGCACCATCATCTCGCAACTCGCCGGCACGAACAGCCTCTCGGCCTTGACCGACGACGACGGCGAGACGTGGATTCCGAACGAGGGCGGCCCGCTCACTTCCGGCGTCGATCACCAGACCATCGGCGGCGGCCCCTATCACGCGCCGCTCACCGGCGGCACGGCCGTCTACCCGAACGCCGTCTACTACTGTTCGCAGGATTTGGTCACGGCCTTCTGCGCCCGCTCCGACGACGGCGGTTTGACCTACGGCCCGACCATCCCGATGCAGATACTCACCTGCGGCGGCATCCACGGCCACGTGCAGGTCGCGCCCGACGGCACGGTCTACGTC
>DATCWB010000248.1:0-2001 GCA_036566625.1 Pyrinomonadaceae bacterium | reverse complement strand
GAGGCACGACGGCGGGGCCTTGCCCGAGCACGAGACGACGCAAACGGCGCGGGGCGCGGATTCGGCGACGGCGGGGGCGACGGCCGAAACCGTGCCGGCGGGCGAGTTGGTCGAGACGATGATGGACAGCATGCGCGAGGGGATGCTGGTGGTCGATGCCGACCTGAACGTGGTGGCGTCGAACGCGGCCGCGCGGGTCCTCTTCGGGTTTGGCAGGGGCGGCACGGCGGCGAGGGGGGAGTTGCCGCAACTCAACGAGTTGACGCGCAACCCGGCCGTGCTCTCGGCCTACCTCGACGCGATTGAGCGGGGCGAGCGCGTGGAAGTCAAAGTCCCGATGGCGGACGCGGAACGGCGCGTCTTCGATCTGCGCGTCGCGCCGCTCAGGCAACGTCGCGGCGCGGGCTTGCCGGGGGTGGCGGCGCGCGGCGCGGTGGGCGTCTTCTTCGACATCACGCGGCTCGAACGTCTCGAACGCGTGCGACAGGAATTTCTCTCCAACGTCTCGCACGAACTGCGCACGCCGCTCACGGCCATCCGCACCTTCGTCGAGACGCTCGAAAGCGGCGCGCTCGAGGACGCCGACAACAACCGCCGCTTCCTCTCCATCATCGACCGCAACGCCGCGCGCATGCACAGCCTCATTGACGACATCCTCGAACTCTCGGCCATCGAGTCGGGAATGGTTACGGTCGAGGCGCGACCCGTCCGCCTGCCTTCCATGATCGACGACGTGCTGACCGCGCTCGCGCCGCGCGCCGCCGAACGCGATGTCACGCTCCGCAACGAGGT
Source organism: Pyrinomonadaceae bacterium (assembly GCA_036566625.1). Taxonomy (GTDB): domain Bacteria; phylum Acidobacteriota; class Blastocatellia; order Pyrinomonadales; family Pyrinomonadaceae; genus JAIVJZ01. Next base: position 1,209 of record DATCWB010000248.1, on the reverse strand, counting down.
TGCCGGAGACGTATTCGTCCACGCCGACCCGCGCCGCCTCGAACAGATGCTCACGAACCTGTGCGACAACGCGATCAAGTTCAACGCCGAGGGCGGCGCGGTCACGGTCTCGCACGAGCGCGTGGGCGCGCGCGACCACATCCGCGTCGCCGACACGGGCGAAGGCATCGCGCCCGCCCACGTCGAACGCATCTTCGAGCGTTTCTACCGGGTTGACCGCGCCCGCTCGCGCGCTCTCGGCGGGACGGGGCTCGGACTCGCCATCGTCAAACATCTCGCGCGCGCGCACGGCGGCGAGGCCACGGTGCGTTCAACTTCCGGCCAGGGCTCGACATTCACTATCGAACTGCCGCATAGTGATGAAGCCGAACACCGATGATCGCCGGACGACGAATGAACGGCAGACGCTTTCATTCATCCTGAGACGCCCACCTTCATCCTTGCTCTTGACGCTTCGCAAGAACCGCTGTTACACTTTTGTGACGATTTAGGCAGAGCCTTTGGCGCGTCCTGCGCCCCAAGTGCAAGAGGGTAAATCTACAAAACCCGGCCACTGCTCACGCAGTGAAACTTTTCTCAGATAGTGTTTAGGAGGTACGTGGTGGGCTTCAAAATCGGTCAGAAAGTCGTCTATCCCAATCATGGCATCGGAACCATCGAGCAGGTCGAGCAGAAACAGATAGGCGCAACATCCATCCCTTTTTACACCCTTCGCCTCGCAGCCACCAACTCAGTCGTCCTCGTCCCCGTCGCCAACGCCGGTGAAGTGGGCTTGCGCTCCCCGATCTCTTCCGCCGAGTGTGAGATGTTGTTGAAGAATTTGGGCGACGACTTTGCCGCCGCGCCAAACGACTGGAAGGATCGCTTCAAAGAATTCTCGGAAAAGATGCGCACGGGCGACATTTTCGAAGTCGCCGGCGTGCTCAAGCACCTGACTTACCTGAGCCACATCAAGCCGCTCAGTTTCCGCGAGCAGCGGATGCTGGAACGCGCGCGCTATCTCGTCGTCTCGGAACTCGCCGCCGTCTGCCGCCAGCCGGAGTGCAACGTCGAACCGCGTGTCGAGCAGGCGCTCGCGCGCGCCTGCGCCAAGCACGAGCGTCGCCCGGCCGTAACCGGACGCACGCGCGTCGCCGGAGCCGCCGCCGGACACTAACCAAACCTTTAAGTTAAAAGGGGAAGGGGTAAAGGGGTAAAGGAAAAGCACTC
>DATCWB010000247.1:0-6115 GCA_036566625.1 Pyrinomonadaceae bacterium | reverse complement strand
GGAGTTGCTGCGCAAGGCGCGCGCCGCGAGCGACGCGCCGATCGTCGGCATGTTTCCCGGCGCGGGGCATCCGAGCCGCTGCTGGCCGCTCGCGCGCTTTGCCGAACTCGCGCTGCGCCTCGAAAACAACGACAGCGTGCGCACAGTGGTCTTCGCCGGCCCGGAAGAACGCCCGCTCGTCAAAGCGATCCGCGCGGAATTTCCGCGTTCCACGATCACCCTCGACCACCTCTCGATCCCGCAACTCGCGGCCGCGGCGGCGCGCATGTCCGTCTTCGTCTCGAACGACACGGGGCCGATGCATGTCGCGGCGGCGGTCGGCACGCCCGTCGTGATCCTGATGAGCGAACACCCCATGCTCGACGCCTACGTCCCGCCCGGCGAGCGTCACCGCGTACTTCATAAACCGTCCATTACGGAGATCACGACCGGCGAAGCTTACACCGCGACGCGCACCGCCCTGACGGCCGAACGCGCCACGTCTCTCTTCGCGAGCTAACCCGTATTTGCCGACCCCACCACTGTTTTTCCCGCTAAATTCGCCACTTACGGCAGTTTGTGTCGAAACGAAGTTTGGCCTAGACAAAAATTGTTTAAACGTGTCATACTAATTTCGCTGCTGCCAAAGCAGCACAAGCGGGCGACTCAAACGAAATCCACGCCCCGCCGGACGAGCCGTCCAGAACGAATACCGGATAAAAGTTGAATAGCTTGCACCTGCCCCGTGCGGCTGTCGTCGTTCGCCAGCGAGTAGCTTGCCTGCGCGCCCGTCCCGTTCTCGCGCGCGAGATGTTAAGGGTCTCAGTCAAACTCGCGAAACATCCCCGGTCGAAGTTTCCGCCTCACCAGACACAACATTTTTGGAGTCTACCAACATGCGCAAAAGCACCCCCTTTCTGCTGTCCCCCCTGTTTCTCGTCGCGCTCAACTTCTCTGATGTGAACGTCCACGCGCGTCGCCTGCCGGCGGCTCTGCTGGCGTCGCCCGCCGTCTCTTCCGTGCCGGGCGACAACGAAACAGACCGCAGCCGCGACGGCCTGCAAGGCCCCGTACGCCGCGTCCGCACGGAGACCTCGAAACTGGTGAGCAAGGCGGGGAAGATGACCGAAGGTGCGCGCGTCGTGCTGGAGACGGCGACCTATGACATGAAGGGCGCGAAGATTGATACGGCCTATTTCCTCGGCGCGGGCGGCTCCCTGACGGGCAAAGAAGTTTACAAGTATGACGACCGCGGCAACATCGTCGAGATGACCCTCTTCAACACGGACGGTTCGGTCGTGAGCAAAGAGAAGTACGACTATGAATTCGACGGGATGGGCAACTGGACGAAGATGACAACCTCGGTGGCCGTCATCGAAAACGGCCAGATGAATTTCGAGCCGACCGAAGTGACCTACCGCATCATCGGCTACTACCTCGAAGACGCCACCGCCAAAAAACTCCAGACGGCCACGCTCTCGAACAACACGAACGCCGCCGCCAGCGTCGCGCCCACCGCCATGAAGGCGGACAATAAACCTGCCGCCGCCGTCAACACGAAGGCCGAACCCTCCGCGTCGCCGGCCAAGCCGACGACTGCGCCCGTCAACTCGAACGCGACGGCCTCTACGTCCAGGCCGGCGGCCGCGAACCCGAACCCGGTCGCAAACAACAATGCCCCGGCCGCGCCCGTCAAGCGCGCGGCGAACGCGCCCGCGCTGCCCGCGAGTTCCGGCGCGAGCGTCGCTTCTTCGACGCCTGCGCTCGGCATGCCGAACATGACCGCCGCCAGCGAGAGCGCGCCCGTCGTTAAGACTAATGACGACGTGCCGCCGCCGCCCGTGAAGCCCGTCGCCAAAGCCTCCCTGCGCCCCGTCTCGGGCGGCGTGTTGAACGGCAAAGCGATAGAGATGCCGAAGCCCGTCTATCCCGAAACTGCGCGCCGCGCGAAAATGACCGGCGTCGTCACGGTGGAAGTGGTGATTGACGTGTCGGGCAAAGTCATCAGCGCGCGCGCCGTGAGCGGCCCTGACTTGCTGCGCGACGCGGCCGAACGCGCCGCGCGTCAGGCGAAGTTTACGCCCGCACTTCTCTCCGGGCAGCCGGTACGCGTCGCCGGTATCATCAGCTACAACTTCTCGCTCTGAACGAGCCCCAAACCCCGACACACCGAAGGATCAAAAACACGATGTCATTCACCGGACAACTCAACGACCTCGCCCTGAGCGAGTTGATCGAATTTTTCTGCAACCAGCGCAAGACCGGGCGTTTGAAGGTTGACTACGCGCTCGCCCCCGGCGTCTTCTTCATCAAAGACGGCGACCTCGTGGACGCCAAAGTCGGCGCGCTGAACGGCACGGAGGCGGTCTTCTTCGCGTTGACGTTGCCGAGCGCGTCGTTCGACTTCAGCGCGGGGATGCAGTCGTCGCGCCGCACGATCACGGATTCGTGGGCGAGCGTCGTGCTCGAAGGCTTGCGCCGCATAGACGAGGGCATCCTGCCCGACGCCGCGCAGGCGTTCGCCAGCGAAGAGGAAATTGACGAAGCGACCATCGAATACCTGAACTGCATCGAGGTGGCGAAAAAGGATGCGGCGAAAGAAGCGGCGAAGAACGTTTCGGCCACCGCGGCCAACGATTCATCCCCGCTGCCGCTATCGCAAACTGTCGAAGCCACCCATCACGGCGGCGGGAAAGGCAGGTTTATTGTCGCCGGCGTGGCCGCTTCGCTCGTCCTCGTCTGCATCGTCGCCGCCATCCCTCTCAGCAAACGTCTCACGCGCGCAAACGCGCCCGTCAACGCCGCCGTACCCGCCGCCGCCGAGGAAACGGCGACCGAAGCACCAACCGTTCAAGGCGACGGCGCGAGCGCGACGCCCGCCTCGACAACTGAGCCGAACGCCGACGCCCCGACGCCCGCAGCCGTGGCGGAAGAAGAAACCGCTCGCGTCGCACGACGCGAACGCGAGGCGCGCCTGGAGCGTCAGCGCAAACTACAGGAAGCGAAGCGAGCCGACGCCGCGCAAGCCTCTACCGATGCGGCCGCACCCGAAGCCGCCGCGCCGAAGCCCGCCAGCGGGCCGAAGAGCGTCCGCGTGAGCATCACTTACGACGAAGCGGGGCGCGTCACGCAAACCTCGGTCGTCGGCTCAAGCCCGGGCGCGGAAGCCTATGCGTCCACAGCCGTCCGCGTCGCGCGCGGCCGTCGCTTCCCCGCGGGCAAAGCCGGTTCGACCGTGGTTACGATTCCGATCAATTAAACGAGCCGGGGGTAAAGGGTAACGAACCGGGGACGGGCGAGCCGCAGGGTAGAGAGAAAAGGAAAGAGAAGCGGAGCGCAGCATTCAAACGCTGCCTCCGCTTTGGGGCTAGAGTAGTTAAGCACTAAATGGCGGGTGCTAAACTACTGACGTGCAACAGCAAAACCGCTATTACCGGCATGCTCATATTTCGGAGCGTAAATTTCGCCAGCTGGTGCGCTTCTTTGCGCTGGATTTTAGTGCCACTGACACGGCACAACTGACTGGCCTGACGCGCAAGAGCGTCACCATGATCTTTCTCAAAATCAGGAAGCAGATTGCTCAAGAGTGTGAGCGTGCTTCGCCGCTGTCGAGCGGCGAGGTCGAAGTTGATGAAAGCTATTTCGGCGCACGCCGGGTGCGTGGCAAGCGTGGGCGCGGCACTGCGGGCAAGACTCCGGTCTTCGGTCTCTTGAAGCGCGACGGCTGCGTCTATACGGAGATCGTGGCGGACTGCAAAAAGGTTACTTTGCAGGCGATTATTCGCGGTCGAGTCTCGATTGATGTCATCATCCATTCGGACGGGTGGCGCGGTTATGACGGCCTGGTTGATGTCGGCTACGCGAAACACTATCGAGTTAATCATGGTCGCAATGAGTTCGCCAGAGGCACGCGCCACATCAACGGCATTGAGAGCTTCTGGAGTTTTGCTAAGCATCGGTTGCAGAAGTTTCATGGAGTCGCCGCGCATACGTTCTACTTGCACCTCAAAGAGTGCGAGTACAGGTTCAATAATCGCAATGGAAACTTGCAGGCTGAGTTGTTAAAGTTGCTGACCAAACATCCGCTTTAACTACTCTAGCCCCCCGCTTTTTATCTTCAGACTGTCTTCGACCTTTACCCCGTTACCCTTTCCCCGTCCGCCTTACTTCATTCCGACCGTTCCCAGTATCAGCAGCAACGCGCGGTTGAGCGCGAGTTCGCGCCCGCGCGGGTCATACCATTCGTCGAGCGTGTGCGCGTTGGCGGAGAGGCCGCCCGCGCCGACGGTAATGGCAGGCAGACCGAGCGAGATCGCGATGTTGGAATCCGTGGAGGAGCAATCGAGGCGCGGCTCTGAGCCGAGCGCGCGCGTGGCGGCTTCGGCGAGACGAACGAGCGGCGCGTCTTTCGGCGTCTCGCCGCCGGGGCGGTCGCCGATCAGTTTCATGTCCAGTTCGAGGGGCGGCGTGTTCGCGCGGCGCGAGGCGTTCTCTTCTTCGGCGGCTTCGCGCGCGGCGCGCCGGAAGTAGGCATCGAGTCGTTTCAACTCGTCGGGCGACTCCGAGCGCAGGTCAACGTCCATCAAGGCCTCCTGCGCGATGCAGTTAACGCCCGCGCCGCCTTCTACGCGCCCGACGTTGAAGGTGGTGCGCGGGCGCGCAGGCGCGGGATACGAGATGAGCCGCGCGATGGTGCGCCCGAGGGCATGCAACGGGTTGGGCACGCCGAAGTCGCCCCACGAATGGCCGCCCGCGCCCGCGCACGTCACGCGGTAACGACGCGAGCCGACGGCGCGGTGCGTGATGCCCTCCAGCCCCGGCCCGTCGAGACTGACGAAGGCGTCGATCTCGCGCGCCCACTCTCCAGCGGTCAGCAGATGCCGCGCGCCGCGCAGGTTCCCCTCGCCTTCCTCGCCCACCGTCCCGACGAACAAGACCGAGCCTTCCGTCTCAATCGCGGCCTCTTCAAGCGCGCAGACGAGCGCGAGCAGGGCGACGAGGCCGCAGCCGTCATCGGCTATCCCCGGCGCAAACATTCGCGCGCCCTCGCGCCGCACGGTGAAATTCGTTCCCGCCGGAAACACCGTGTCGAGGTGCGCGCTCATGACGAGCAACGGGTGCAGGTTCGCCCCGCGCCTGAGCGCGACGCAGTTACCCTCCGCGTCAATCGTCGTCTCCCTGAGTCCGCACTGGCGAAAACGCGCGGCCAGGTATTCCGCGCGCGCCTCTTCGCCGAAGGGCGGCGCGGGTATCTCGCAGATCGCCACCTGCTCCTGCGTGATCTCGTCGGCGCGCTCCGCGAAACGCTCGAACGCCCGCCGCACACGCGATGAAGCGAGGAGGTGGCGCACGGTTTGTTCGGGGGCGATGGCCTTCGTGGGAAACATAAAAAAAGCTGTAAATCGTGAATCGTAAATCGTGAATAGAAAATGCGAAGCGGGTTTTATCCATTTACGATTTACGATTCACTCGTCTGTCACTAAACCAGTTGATGCAACTCTTCTTCGCCGAGCACGCCGGACGCGCTCTTGGCGCGGTCGAAGATGCGCCCGACGCGTTCGTCGGTCGCTTCGATGCCGCGCGATTCGAGCCAGTAGATGACGTTTGATTTGCCGCTCATCGGGCCGACCTCGATCACCTGCCGCATGCCGAACAGGCCGGCGGGCACGCCTGAATAGATGAGGTCGGCGAGTTCCGTGTCGCCTTTCCTGAAACTCTTGATGACGGCCGCCGCGTGGACGCCCGTCGCGGTGCGGAAGGCGTCGCGGCCGAAGACCGGATAGTTGACCGGGATCGACCAGCCGCAACTCGACTCGGCCGCCTGGCAATACTCGCGCAGTTTGGAGAGATCGTTGTCGATCCAGCCCATCAGTTTGAGGTTGACGAGCAGTTGATCCATCGGCGTGTTGCCGACGCGTTCGCCGACGCCGAGCGCGGAGCCGTGCACCTGATCCGCCCCGGCCTCGATTGCCGCGATGGAATTGATGACGCCAAGGCCCCGATCCTGATGGCCGTGCCAGTCGAGACGAATGCCGCCGCCCTGCTCCTCGATGATGCTCTTGACGAAGCGCACCACGGCGCGCGCGCCGTCCGGCGTCGAGTGCCCCACGGTGTCGCAGACGCAGACGGCGTGCGC
>DATCWB010000246.1:0-12201 GCA_036566625.1 Pyrinomonadaceae bacterium | reverse complement strand
TCACACCTCGAATACTTCTGGAAGGATGAATCCTTCTCCGAGTTCCTGCGGCGGCTGGCCTCTTTCTCGCGCCTCATCCTGTTCGACAAGCGCGGGACGGGGTTGTCTGACCGCGTGCCGCTGAACGAACTGCCGACGCTGGAGCAGCGCATGGACGACGTGCGTTGTGTGATGGAGGCGGTCGGCTCCGAGCGCGCCGCGCTCATCGGCGTCTCGGAGGGAGGGCCGATGTCCGCGCTCTTTGCAGCCACCTACCCCGAGCGCACGGCCGCGCTGGTGATGATCGGAACATACGCCAAACGCATCTGGGCTCCCGACTACCAGTGGGCGCCGACGCCGGCCGAGCGCGAGCGCTTCATCGAGGAGATGCGCGAACACTGGGGCGGGCCTGTGGGTGTGGAAGAGCGCGCGCCGAGTAAGGCGGACGACCCGCTTTTCCGCGAGTGGTGGGCTACCTACCTGCGGATGGGCGCGAGTCCGGGCGCGGCCATCGCGCTCACGAAGATGAACGCGGAGGTGGACGTGCGGGACGTTCTGCCGACAGTGCGTGTGCCGACGCTGGTGTTGCACCGCACGGGCGACAAGTGCCTGAAGGTAGAGGAGGGGCGCTACGTGGCCGAACTCGTTCCGGGTGCTAAATACGTCGAGTTGCCGGGGGATGATCACCTGCCGTTCGTAGGCGATCAGGGCGCGATCCTGGACGAGATCGAAGAGTTTCTCACGGGCGTCCGGCACAAGCGGGAGCCGGAGAGGGTGCTCGCAACCGTGCTCTTTGCGCGCTTTGGGGACATGTCGAAGCCCGCTCTCGAACAGTCAACAGCCCACTCGCCGGAGCAAATCCGGCGTTTCCGCGCACAGGTCGGCCGCGAGGTCGCCTGGTCGCGCGGGCGTGAAATAGAGACGGCGGGCGAAGGGGTGCTCGCCACCTTCGACGGCCCGGCGCGAGCCATCCGTTGCGCGCGTGCCATCGGCGAGTGTGCCGCGCGGCTCGGCTTCGAAGTACGGGCGGGGCTCCACACGGGCGAGTGTGATCTGCTCGACGAGAACCGGATCGGCGGACTGCCGTTGGAGATCGGCAGGGAAATCTGCGAGCGTGCCGGGGCGGGTGAGATACTCGTCTCGCACACGGTTAAAGACCTCGTGGCAGGCTCGGGTCTGCGCTTTGAGGAACGCGGCGCAGAGGTTTTCGACATCTTTCCGGGACGGTGGCAACTGTATAAAGTCGCCGTGCAGGGTGAATCTCCAGGTAGGTGAAAAGAGGAAGACGAAGTGTTAAAAGTTAAAGACATGACGACGGAGAAGATGCGTGTGCTCCTGCTGCGCGTGGGATTCGGGCATCTCGGATGCACGCGCGACGACCATCCTTACGTCGTGCCGATGCATTATGCTTATGACGGGCAAGACCTTTACTTCTTCACGACCGAAGGGACAAAGACCGAATTCATCGCCGCCAACTCCGAAGTCTGTTTTCAGGTCGAAGAGATCGCCGACTCGTCGAACTGGCAGAGCGTCATGGTCATCGGCGCGGCGCGCAAGATCACCAAGCCGCACGAGGTGGAGCAGGCGATGCAGCTCATCACCGTACGCAACGAGACGCTCACGCCCGCCATTAACAAGACAGACATCGGAGCGTGGCATCGTCAGAACCACATCGCTATTTATCGCGTCCGAACCAGTGCAATGTATGGGCGGCAAACTGGCTAACACCGGGGGCATCATCACTTCAGATGATACCCCCGGTATTTATATCAAGACCGTGGACGGACGACTGTGTCAGTCGCCGGTCGCGGCGTGCGCCCTGTCCGTGACGTGAATCTCAGACTCGCCCTGCCTGACGAAGCCTCTCTGGTCATACGAATGACCCGTCACCAGGCCGAGCACCAAGTAGCCGAGGATGAATGCGCCTATGGCAAAGATAGTGTCGCCGATCACGCGCATCCAACGCAGTGTGTCCATCAGGCCCGTTTGCAGAAACTCGGCCGAACGGGCGTACCACGTTCCGTATTCCACGGATGCCCACGTCTGCATCAACCCGATAGGCAGCAGAGATATTAAGACCATCAGCAGGAGTCCTATGTTAATCCCCCAGAAGGAATATTTCATCGGCCATTCCTTCCAGACCCGACCGGGTTGCAACGCGCGCAGGCAGAAGAGCATCAGCCCGATGCCGAGCATGCCGTAGACGCCGAAGAGAGCCGTGTGCCCGTGGACGGGCGTGGTGTTTAAGCCCTGCATGTAGTAGAGAGCGATGGGCGGGTTGATCAGAAAACCGAAGATGCCCGCGCCGAGGAAGTTCCAGAAGGCCACGGCGACGAAGAAATAGATCGGCCACTTGTAAGCCTCAAGCCACTTCTTCGCGCGCGCCAGACGCAGATTCTCCCACGCCTCGAACCCGATCAGTATGAGCGGCACGCACTCCAGCGCGCTAAAGACCGCGCCGAGCGCGAGCACCGAGGCCGGCGCACCGGTGAAGTACAGGTGGTGGAACGTGCCGATGATGCCGCCCGACAGGAAGATCACGGTCGAGAAGAGCACGGCGCGCGTGGCGGATTCAATGGGCAGTAATTTTAGACGCGTAAAAAGGAACGCGATCACCACGGTCGCGAAGACCTCGAAGAATCCTTCCACCCAGAGGTGAACCACCCACCAACGCCAGTATTCCGCCGTCACCAGATTGCTGCGCTGCCCGTACATCAGCCCCGCCGCGTAGAAAAGCGGGATGGCGATACTCGCAATCAGGAACAGCATCAGGAGCGAACGGTTCTCGTCGCGTCGCGCGAGCGCAGGCCGGATCGCGCGCCACATCAGGAAGAGCCAGAAGGTGAGTCCGACGAAGAGCAATATCTGCCAGAATCGCCCGAGATCAACATACTCATAGCCCTGATGCCCGAACCAGAACCAGTATTCGCCCAGATATTGATGAACGCCCAGCCACTCGCCGGAAAGCGAGCCGACGACGACCAGCACGACCGCAACGAATAGAACATTGACCAGCAGCTTTTGTCCGGGCGGCTCGTAGCCGCTCACGGCGGGCGCGATGAAGAGACCTGTGGCGAGCCACGAGGTGGCGATCCAGAAGATGCCGAGCTGCGTGTGCCAGGTGCGCGCCACCGAGTAGGGCAGCCACTGGTCGAGCGGCAGGCCGTAGAAACTCGAACCTTCGACGCCGTAGTGCGCTGCAACAGCGCCCAGACCGATCTGCACGACGAGGAGCGCGGCGACCACGAAGAAATATTTGATGGTGGCGCGCTGCGAGGGCGTCGCATTTAGGCCGAGGAGCGGATCGCGTTGCGGGACTTCACCGTGCACCTCTTCCCTCTTTTGCGAAGCGAAGTACCAGACCATCCCGCCGATGCCTGCGAGGAGCAAGACGAAACTGATCCCGCTCCAGACGACCGCGCCGCCCGTCGGCCTGTTCCCGACCAGAGGCTCGTGCGGCCAGTTCTGCGTGTAGGTTACATTCGTCCCCGGCCGATTGGTCGAAGCCGCCCACGATGTCCACCAGAAGAAGGAGGCCATCTGGCGCGCTTTGGCCTTGTCGGTCAGCGCGCCTCGCGGGATGGCATACTCGTCGCGCCCGCTGCCGAACACATCCGCATAATAAGAGTTGAGTGCGTCGAAGGCCTCAGCCCTCGCCGGACTCACCGTTACGCGTCCGGTCGCCGGGTCGTAGGTGTTCGTGCGGAACTCTTTCTCAAGCCGGGCGCGCAAAGTGGCCTGCTGCTCTTCGGGTAGGGAGGCGTGATCTTTCGTCCCGGTGTCTTGCGCCCAGCGGTCGAGGACGAAGGTGGCCTCGCGGTGTAGATAATCGGCCGTCCAATCGGGAGCGACGTAAGCGCCGTGCCCCCAGATAGAACCTATCTCCTGCCCGCCGAGCGACTGCCAGACTCCCTGACCGTTCTGTATGTGATCGTGGTCGAAGAGAACGCGCCCGTCCGTGGTCACGACCTGCTGCGGGATCGGCGGGGCATTATTGATCATCTGGACTCCCACTCCGCCCAGCACCGCGAACGAGCCGATGATGACGACCGCCAGAGAGATCCATAAACGTTTATATGACATCGAGTAGCCTCCTGATTAAGCACTTAACCGCACGACGAAAATCTATCTGCAAAAGAAATGCTTGTCTGTGACATAAGTCATCTCCCGCGCGGCGCTGCTCTGCCATGATGCTTTTGAAAGTAGTTAGCCCCGGAGATTCGGGGCGAAGGAGAAGGAATATGAAGAGAGTTATTATCGAAGAAGTAGAAAAGTACGAAGACGAAAAGTTCGTCAGACCCGTGTTGTTCAAGGGCGAGCGGACTACCTCGCTGTTGCTCTGCCTGCGGCCGGGTCAAGCTGTGCCCTCGCATCGCCACGAAGGGTTCGAGATCGTGCTACAGCCTTTGCAGGGAGAGGCAGAGGCCGTGCTCGACGGCGAGCAGGCGACCCTGCGCGCGGGCGAGATCGTCTTCGTAGACGGGGCAAACGATTTCGCCCCCGTCAACAGGGGCGACAAGAATTTCACCATGCTCATCACGCTGGTGCGCCGCTGAACGGAAGCCCTGGAGAATCATTTAAGGAGTGAGACGAATGTTACGAGCAGTCGCGCCATACACGATAGGCCAGCCACACGTGCCGAACTTCGCCGATCCGCTCGGCCTGATGTCGCATTGTCACAGGAAGATCGAGAGCTATCTGGCCGGACTTGCCGTCGCGGGAGAGATACTGCTCGGGGGCTGCGCGGTTGAAACGGCGGGGGCGTTTCAGGTGATAGATGCGGCGCGCGAGCACTTCGCGGCGCGCGTCCCGAAGCACACAGAGGACGAAGAATTCTCTCTCTTTCCGCGCCTGCGCGAATACGGCGGGCATGAGGTCGAGGAAGCGCTGGCCGCCCACGCGGCGCTCGAAACCGAGCACCGCGTGGCGGAAGGTGTGCATGCCGAGTTCGATGAGCTTGTCGAGTGGTTGCCGAGGGACGGCTCCGCAGGGATTAAAGAGATTACTCTCTTTAACGAACTGGTCACTGAACTGGCCGACCTTTACCGTCCACACATCCGCGTCGAAGATGAGATCATCTTTCCGGCTGCCGCGCGGGTCATCCCACCCGATGCGCTTTCAATCATCGGGCAGGAGATGCGGGCGCGCCGGCGAGAACTCCTGACACCCCTGCGCGGCGGAATAACAGACAGCTTCCCCATCACAGCGCATAGGTAACCGCCGACAAGTTCTCCCCGCAGAGTGGTGTCCGACAGGCGACACAGAGACCGCAAACGCCGGTCGGCTTGAATTAAGGTGCGACGCGCGCGCAATATAGCGCCTGATGAGCATAGATAAAGTTGCCGCCCTCAGCCGGACGGCGCTCTTTAAGGAACTGGACGAAGGCACGCTGCGCGCGCTGGCCGCTCGTGCCATCGAGCGTCGATTTAAGAAGGACGAATTGTTGTTTGTCGCCGGGGAAGAAGCGCGCGGCCTGTACGTTGTCGCCGAAGGCGCGGTACGCGCTTTTCGCGAGAGCGCGGACGGGCGTGAGCAAGTTATTCACGTCGAGCGCGCGGGGGCGACTGTGGCCGAAGTGCCCGTCTTCGACGACGGCGCGTTCCCTTCGACGGTTGCCGCGGACACAGACTCCATCCTTCTCTTCATTGATAAACGGGATGTCCGTCAACTGTGCCTTGAGCATCCGCAGATCGCGCTCGCCGCGCTCAAAGTGCTGGCCGGGAGGTTGAGGCGTTGCGCCGAGCTTGTCGAGACGCTCAGCCTGCGCGAGGTTGGGCAACGTCTCGCGCGCCTGCTTCTGGCCGAAGCGCGTGCGGGAGGAGAACGCACCAGAGAGGGCTTGGCCGTCACGCTCTCGCTCACCAATCAGCAGATCGCGGCGCGTGTAGGTTCCGTCCGCGAAGTCGTCTCGCGGGCGCTCGCCCGGCTACAGCAGGACAGGCTGATCACGCTCGATGGTCGCCGGTTGACCATCCCTGATGAGGCGGCGCTCGCGGCATACGCCGGTGAAGAGTAACGACTTCGACCCCGGTAACATTTCGTAATCAGATTCAACTAATTCATTAACCTTGACGTTGCAGGGCATCGCCGTCGGTGTCGCCCTCGGCGCGGCCATCGGCATCGGCGGCTACACCTTCATCTACGCCAAGGGATATTCCTATCTCACCAACGACCCCGCGGCGTGCGCCAACTGCCACGTCATGCAGGAGCAGTACAGCGGCTGGGTCAAGTCTTCCCACCGCGCCGTCGCCGTCTGCAACAATTGCCACACGCCCGCCGGCTTCGTCGGCAAATACTACACCAAGGCGTCGAACGGCTTCTGGCACTCCTTCTATTTCACGACGGGAACTTTCCCCGAACCGATCCGCATCAGGCCGCGCAACCGCGAGGTCACCGAGCAGGCGTGCCGCAAATGCTACTCCGAGATCGTCGAATCCATCGGGGGAGTGCACAACGGCAACCCGAGCGACGTGTCATGCATGCGCTGTCACACCACGGTCGGCCACCTCCGCTGAAAGGGCGAGTTTGAAATTATAAAAACAAGGGTTCGTAGACCATGACAGAAAACGAGAAAAAAACAGATGCGCCGGAAGGTAAGCCCGCGCGTCCCGGACGCACCTATAAACTGATTGCGCTCGCGGCCATTGTCGCCGCGCTCGCGGCGGTCGGGGGTGTCGCGCTCCTCGTCAACATCATGGAGCACAAGCAGGAGGCGCGGAATCCGTTCTTCCGCGTGGTCGAGTTGACGGACGAGACGGAAGACCCTGCGCTCTGGGGCAAGAATTTCCCCCTGCAATACGACGGCTATCTGAAAACGGTGGATCAGGTGCGCACGCGCTATGGCGGGAGCGAAGCCGTGCCGCGCACCCCGACGCAGGCAGACCCGCGCTCCGTCGTCGCGCAGTCGCGGCTCGAAGAAGACCCGCGCTTGAAGACGATGTGGGCGGGCTACGCCTTCTCCACAGACTTCCGCGAAGAGCGCGGCCACGCTTACATGCTCTCCGACCAGACTTTCACCGAGCGTCAACGAGTCACGCAGCAACCGGGCACGTGCATCCACTGCCACGGCTCGGTCTACGTGCCTTACAAACGCTTAGGCGGCGGCGATCTCGTCAAGGGATTCGAGCAGATGAACGCGATGAAGTTCGGCGAGGCGCGCAAACTCATCACGCACCCGGTTGCCTGCATCGACTGTCACGACTCGCAGACGATGGCCTTGCGGGTCACGCGCCCCGGCTTTATGGAAGGTATGCGCGCCCTGAAAGCCTCGCAGGGAATCCAGAACTACGACGTGAACAAGCAGGCGACGCGGCAGGAGATGCGCTCGTTCGTCTGCGGCCAGTGCCACGTCGAATATTATTTCAAGGGGACGGAGAAGCGGCTGGTTTATCCCTGGGCGAAGGGGCTGAACATAGATAAGATCATGGCCTACTACGACGAGGTGGGGCACAAGGACTGGGAACACGCCGAGACGGGCGCGCCCGCCCTCAAGGCGCAGCACCCGGAGTTCGAGATGTACAATCAGGGCGTTCACGCGCGCTCGGGCGTGGCCTGCGCCGACTGTCACATGCCATACCAGCGCGAGGGCGCGATGAAGATCAGCGATCATCACGTCCGCTCGCCGCTCCTGAACATCAACCGCGCCTGCCAGACCTGTCACAAGTGGCCGGAGGACGAGCTGCGCGCGCGCGTCCAGACGAATCAGGATCGCACGTTCCGCATGCGCAATCTCGCGATGGACGCGCTCGTCCAACTCATCGGCGACATCAAGGCGGCGCGCGCGGCGGGTCGCACGGATGAAGAACTTAAGCAGGCGCGTGACTTTCAGCGCAGGGCGCAGTTCTACCTCGACTTCATCGAGGCCGAAAACTCGATGGGCTTCCACGCGCCGCAGGATGCCGTGGGCATCCTCGGCGAATCGATCAACTTCTCGCGCATGGGTCAAGTGTCTTTGCGCGGGGCGTTCGCGCCCGCCCACTCGACGCCCACGACGGCCGCCGGCTTCACCCGCACTTCGATGACCCGATGATTACCGCCTCCGGCGATTCACCGGACACGGGGAGAGGCCGGCAGGGCGGCAAAGCCAAATCGGCCTCGTCTTATGTCCAAGACACGAGGCAGGCGCGCCGCGCCGGGTAAAGATAGCTGTTCGGCGTGCCCGTTGCCTGAACTCGTGTTAATGGTCGCCTAAGCCCGGTTCTGTTTTGACGACTGTACCCGGCCGCCTCGAACGGCCTTCCAAAGCCCTTCCAGCAACCATGTCGATGTCGGCTCGACGACGGCGCGCCCCACTTCACCTTGACGGGCGTCGCTGATTAACCCTTGTAGTTCGTAGTACTCTTCGTCGCTCATCCGGTTGAAAGTTTGTTCGTCGAGCAGGCTGGTGGTGTGTTCGCCCTCGCAAGAGGCCAGAACGACGGCGTCGGCCGGTAGTTTGGGATGACAGCAAGCCGTCGCAAATTCGAAGTTGCGTGGTCGCCCTGTAGCATAAACTAGTGTCATGGTCTGTTGACCCCCTCTCATCGCCTCATAAAGTTTTCAATTCCTGTATGGCGCAATTTTCCACGACCGGTCGCCCTGCGACGATGACTTAAGTCACACCGATGAAGTCAGCACGCGGCTGTCACAAAAAGAGTCTCGACCGATTTCGTGAAAGCGAGATAATCGCAGTGCCTCGGAGGATCATTTCTACGGTATAATTAATTGCGATTCCATTTCACCCGAGGGGGCATATACGATGTTTCTCTTGCCCCGTTTACATTATTAGGGGGGGTGGTCTTGTGGTAATCAAGACCCGATGCGATCACCCCTCGTGTGGTTAAGTTTTAATTAAGATGAAAGGGCGTTTCCATGTTTCCTAATCCCAAACGGGCATTCATCGTCAATCTTCTCCTGCTTTTTCTGGCAACGTCGGTTGCGGCTCAACAACCCTGCTTCACAGCGGAAGAGCGTGCGCTCGCCGAGCGAAAGGCCAAAGTCTGGCAGGAGCCTGATCCCGACTACGACCCCGTCCTCGGCTATAGCTCGAAAAACGGCCCACGGCTCGGCGCGCCCGCGGTAGATTCCGCGGGACTCGCTCTGCCCTTCAAGTGCGTCGCGGACAAGAAGCCGAATAAAGGTTCGGGCACCACGCCAAAATTTCACTGTTCCGTTCCCGGCGTCGTGGACGAAGACGGCGACGCCATTCGTTATAAAGTGAAACCTCACTTTAAGGGGCAGGCGAGGGAGAAGAGGAACGGCGAGGTCTACGGCGAATTCCTCTCATCGCGCTTCTCAAAGGCGCTCGGTTTTTTCGCGGATGACGAATGGGTCGCCGATGTCACCTGCCCGGACTGCGAAAAGAGCCTGACGAGCGGCTTTCAGGGCGCGCGCTTCACGCCTTTTCAACCGGCGGCAGGGATCGAACTCCCTCTCGGCAAAGGGATCGATCTGGACTGCAACGACGAGGATACGGGTTCGATCTCGGGTTCGCTCGCGAAGTTGCTTCAGGGCGGCGCGCCGCGTGCGGAGATCGACGCCTACAAGCTGTGGCTCGCCTTCATCGACCACGGCGATACCAAGGTGGACAACCAGAAGTTCTCCTGTCTCAAGTGGACGAAGAAGGCCGACAACACCCTGACCTGCGAGCCGGGGCAGGCGGTCTTCTACGTCAGCGACATGGGTTCGACGTGGGGTTACTCAAGTTCCAGCGAGAAGAAAGCGACGCTCAAGGGATGGAGCGGCAAAGACCCCATCCGCGTGAGCGGCGACCGCTGCACCACGACCGCCAAAAGCGTCGGCGAGGCGAGCATCGGCGAGGCGGGTCGCAAACTCCTAGCCGATGGTCTCCAGCGTCTACTCGACGCCGAGAAAAGCGACAATCTGATTACAAGGATTTTCCGCGCCTCGCGTAACCACGAGCGCGACCAGCCTGCGGAACTGTGGACGGCGGAGTTCGAGCGCAAGGCCAAGACCATCATCAACGCGCGTTGTGCGAATTAAGAGAGGCGATCTAGGGAACGCTGAGCCGCGAGACGGCGTTGCAATAGCGGCAACGCCGTCTCGCGCCAGAACCGGGGATTCACATAACCGCTCGACATGCCGCCGTGGCTGTACTTCTCTACATAAATGGGGTCGTCGTGGTAGAGCTGGAACCCGGTCAACTCCTCGAACGCTTCCTCGATGACGGAGGCGAGGCTCTCCGGCGCGTCGGGGCATACGACATCCTCTAAATACGAGCGCATTTCCCTCCAGAGATACGGGTCGCCCCGGAGTCCCCAACGGTGCGGTTCATCCAGAAAGAGTGCCGCCACGGCGGAAGGTCTTCCCATTCACATCACTCCTGCGTCAACAACGCCTGACGCCGGATCGCTACGGATAAGCGACTTGATCTGACAGTCGCTACGAGAGATGGTTCTGTGCCGTAGCGATAATCATCATGCCCGGCCGGGGAAAGGTTCTGACTAATCTAGAATCAGAACCTTTCCCCGGCCGGGCATTCGTCGTCAGCGTATGACCTACGGCCTCTAACGCCCGCGCGGAACTGTGACTGTGAGGGCGTGGTTCGACGTGTTGCCGGCGGCGTCCGCGCAAGTGACGTTGACGGTGTAGACGCGACCTGCGCCCTTGCCGGAGCGTTCAGCCCTGAGCCTGACATGGTGCGCGTCCAGGACCTCCCAGTCGGGCGCGGTGTCGCCGTCGCCCGCGCCGTTGATCGGTTCGTTACTCGTGACGCCGAGCGTGCAGGCCGCGAGGCTGAAGTTGTCCGACGCGCTATAGCCGACGGTTACGTCACGCATCTTGTGATCAGGTGACGACAGGACTGAGGGGTTTGCGGACGCGCCGCTAATGGCGGGCGGCGTGAGGTCTAACTTGACCGCACGAGTGGCGACCTGACTGACATTTCCGGCGTTGTCGATTGCGCGCACGCTGATGTTGGTGATGCCTTCAGCGTTGATCTGGATGCTGGCCGCGCCGCCTTCGACGACCGTGACACTCCTGTCGTTAATCCAGTAGCGCAACTCCTTAACGCCGCTTCCGTCGTCGGTCGCAGTGAGATTGACCGTGACGGGAGCCGAGTTATGCCAGCCGCCAGAGTTGGCGGGCGGGTTGACGGCGATGGTGGCGACGGGCGCGGTAGTGTCAACGGGTGCAGACGAAGCGTCGAAGAGCACCGCGCCGTTGCGGGCGGCGAGCGTCAGGTTCACGCTGCCGCCGTTGACGGTGTAGGTCGCACCGCTCAAGGCGTCACGAAGCTGCGTGCCGTCCGCGAAATAAGCGGCGACCGGAACGTTCGCCGTGTTGCCGCCCGCGCCGTTGTTGAGAACGACGATGGCCGTCTCGCCGCCGCCCGCGCGCGCGAAAGCATAGGTGTTGTCGTCGGTCGTTGAAGGTGTCTTGTCGCCCGTGAGCAGCGTCTCGAACGACCCGGTGCGGAGCGCGGGGTGTTGTTTACGCATGTGCGCGAGCGTCGTGTAGTAACCGACGACCGTCTGATCCGCCGGGCCGTAGACGCTCGTGTCGCCGGCCTCGTCAGCCCAAGGGTAGGGCGCGCGATTGTAAGGGTCGTCCTCGGGGCCGTTGGGGCCGTTGGCAAGCGAGGGCGCGTTGAGCGCGGCCTCGTCGCCGTAGTAGACCATCGGCGCGCCGGGATACGTGAACTGGAAGAGCGCGGAGAGCTTGAGACGTTCTTTCGCCTGTGCGAGTCCGGCGTCTCCGGCTACGGTCAACACGTAGAGCGAGCGGTTGGTGTCGTGCGAGTCGATCAGGTTGAGCATCGCGGCGGTCGCGGTCGTCGGGTAATCTTCGCGCACGGAGCGGAGCGCGTGATCGAACTGGCTGGGCGAGAGGGCGAGGATCGTGTTCCCGCCGCTGTTGTCGTTGTCGCTCCAGTTAAACTGCCCGCGCGCGAAGCCGAGGACGTTCTTGCGGAAGCGATAGTTCATCACGGAGTCGAGTTGATCGCCCGCGAGCCACTGGCTGGCGTCCGGCCAGATTTCCCCGACGAGCGGACCGTCCGCCTTGTAGCCCTTCGCCAGCGGCCGGTACTCCTTCCACCAGTCGTGCGAGATCTCGTTCGCCACGTCGAAGCGCCAGCCCGACGCGCCGCGCTCGTACCAGTACTGCGTGACGTTCGCGCCGGGCGCACGATAGAAGAAGTCGCGCACTTCGGCCGAGTCGTCACGGAAGACGGGCAGGCTGCCGAAGCCGAACCATGCTTCGTAATCGCCGAAGGAGCAGGGA
>DATCWB010000245.1:0-14480 GCA_036566625.1 Pyrinomonadaceae bacterium | reverse complement strand
CGGGCGGCTTCTGCCTCGGCGGCCATCTCGCCTTCCGCGCCGCGCTCGACGCGCGCGTGCGCGCCGCCGCCTGCTTCTACGGGACGGGAATTCACAACGGCAAGTTGGGCAGGGACGCCGACGCCCGCTCGCTCGAACGCGCGCCGGAAATTCGCGGCGAGTTGCTCATGGTCTTCGGCACGCTCGACCCGCACGTGCCGGAGGACGGTCGCGCGAAGATCGAGCGCGCGCTCAAAGAGGCGCGTGTAAATTACTCTTTCAAACTCTACCCGGCGGAGCACGCCTTCATGCGCGACGAAGGCGCACGCTACGACCCCGAAGCGACCGACGCGGCCTTCGCCGACATGATCGCCCTCTTTCGCCGCACGTTTGAATAAAGGAATGAGGAAGAATTTGATTCATTGATTTATCGGTTAATTGATTCATTAAATCAATGAACCGATAAATCAATTCTTATTACCCGTTCACAACTTCGCCGCCGTTCGGGTGCAGAATCTGCCCCGCCATGTAAGAGGCGTCGTCGGAGGCGAGGAAGACATAAGCGGGCGCGACCTCTTCGGGCTGCCCCGGCCGCTTCATCGGCACGTCCGCGCCGAACGTCTCGACCTTCTCCGGCGGGAAGGTCGAAGGGATGAGCGGCGTCCAGATCGGCCCCGGCGCGACGCCGTTGACGCGGATGCCGCGCTCCACGAGCGACTGCGAGAGCGAGCGCGTGAAGGCGACAATCGCGCCTTTGGTCGAGGAATAGTCGAGCAGTTCGGGGCTGCCCTTGTAAGCCGTCACCGAGGTCGTGTTGATGATCGATGCGCCCGTCTTCATGTGCTTGAGCGCGGCCTTGACGAGATAGAACATCGCGTAGATGTTCGTGCGGAAAGTGCGCTCCAACTGTTCCGCGCTGATCTGTTCGATACTCTCCTGCGGGTGCTGCTCGGCCGCGTTGTTGACGAGCACGTCCAGACGCCCCAACTCGCCTACCGCCCGCTCCACGGCCTCGCGGCAAAAGTTCTCGTCGCCCACGTCGCCGTCGATCAACAAACAGCGTCGCCCTTCCGCTTCGACGAGCCGCGCCGTCTCGCGCGCGTCTTCGTGCTCGTTCAGATACATGACGCACACGTCCGCGCCCTCGCGCGCATAGGCGATGGCGACCGCGCGACCGATACCACTGTCGCCGCCCGTGATGACGGCGACTCTGCCTTCGAGTTTGCGACTGCCGAGATGCGTCGCGTCGTCGGCGACGGGGCGCGGCGTCATCTCCGCTTCGATGCCCGGCCGGCTGTCTTGTTGCTGCGACGGCATGGTCTGCCCTCCGTCTTCCTGCTCTTCTTCTGCCATTGCTTCCCTCTCCTTTTTGCGTTCCGTCTATATTTTTCCGTCCCGGTGAATCGGCCTGCGCGCCGGGACAAAAACAGATGCCCCGTTGCGAGCGTGCCGACACTCGCGCGCCTCTCGCTCTCCGGCGCTACGGCGGATGATCTCGAATTCTTTAAGGCGTATGCGGCGGAGTCTAGCGGCGCGAGAGAGGCGGGGTCTGTCCGCTGACGCACAGAAGGGCGCGGGGCGCAATAGCGGGCGCGACGACGGCCACGGAAGCGGTACGGACGCGTACAGACGCGCGACGCCGCACCGTTTAAAGTCTACGCATCCCCTGTGAGCGACATCTAAGATTAAGTTCGAGCAGGTAGGTGTGTGATGGAGCAGAACAAGCCACTGGCGGGGACGATTTATCAGGAAATTTGTACCTGGTGTGGCGTGGTCGTCCGCAGGCTCAGCACCAAAAACTCTCGCGGCATGTGCCTCAAATGCTACGCGCGCATGTTGAGCGATCATCAACGCTCGTCTCCCACGTTACCCGAAACTTTCAGGCACAGCGAACGCTGAACGCACGCCGCCCGGCCGCATAAAGTCCGGCGTCCGTGTCGCGCGCCTCGTCCGCCGCTTTAATCTTCCGGCAAGCTCCACGTCTGCCCGATCTCGGTCAACGCCACGCGCCAGCGTTCGCGTCCGGCGATGGCGAACAGGCGTTCGACGGGTTCGCCGACCGGCTCGCGGCTCAGGCGGAAAGTCGAATGGTGCATGGGCAGGATGTAGGTCGCGCCCATCTCGCGCGCCATGCGCCATGACTGTTCCGGGTTGGCGTGCGCGTGGATGTACGGGTCGTATGCGCCAATCGGCATCATCGCGAGCACGACGCGTGCGCGTCCCTTGAGACGACCGAACGCGCGCGTGTCCGCCGTGTCGCCGCCGAAGACTATCGCGCGCCCGTTCTTCTCGATCAGAAAACCGCCATAACCGCGCTGGCTGTCCGTCAGTTTGCGCGCGCCCCAGTGATTCACCTCAATCGATTCGATACGCGCGCCGCCCACTTCCACCGACTGTCCCCAACCCAACTCGTCCACGCGCCGGAAGCGACGCACGAGGTCGCCGTTGCCGCGCTGCACGATGGCGCGCGTGTTGCGCGGCAGGCGCGCGAGTGTGCCCGTGTCGCAGTGATCCATGTGCGCGTGCGAGACGAGCACCGCGTCGAGCGCGGGCAACTCGTGCGACGCCAGCGCGGGTTGCACGAGACGGCGCGGCCCGACGGTCAAGACGCCGGGGACGCGCACGCCGACGCGCTCTCTCAGAGCCGGGTCGGTTACGAGCCACGTCCCGTAAAAATTGATGAGCACCGTGGCGTGACCGAGCCACGCGACCGTCAGGCGGTCATCGCGCCACTCCGAAGGATGCGGGCGGTGCGGCGCGGGCGCGACCGCGACGCGCCTCTCCCGCAAACGCTCTTCCACGAAACGCCGCCCGAATCGTCTCGCAAACCCCGCGTATGTTCTTAAATTGCCGACTGTCGTGTTCATGAATATTTAGATGCCGCCGATTGGTCAATAGTCGTCGGGCGGTTGTCGATAGCCGGTTGTCGGTTGTTCGCGGTTCACGGGCGGCGGCCTGCGAGATAAACCCTCTCCGCTTACCGCAGGAGTTGAAACAACCGGCCACTGACAATGGACAATTTCTTACCCTTCGCCTCCGTGTTGTATGCTCACGGCACGGAGTCTCTCGCCGCTGTCGAGGGTTTGATGTGCGCCGCCGCTTCGGATTGTTCACGTTTCTGTTGACGGCGGCCTGCTTTTTCATAATGGCTTCATGACCGCACGCGCGCGGCGGCCGGGCGCGACGATAAGAACACTCTTGCCAGACGATCATTCGACATTGACGGCGTGGCTGCCCGATTTCGTCTACACGGGCGGGCGATTCGAAAGCGGCCTCGCCCTCGTCTCAGACCGCGCGGGGCGCATCGTCGAACTCACGCGCGATCACGCGAGTATCAGGGCGCGCGTCGTGCGCCTCAAGCGGCGCGCACTCCTGCCCGGCCTCGTCAACGCACACTCGCACGCCTTTCAACGCGTGATCCGAGGACGCACCGAACGCCGCTCGGCCGCGCACGATTCCTTCTGGACGTGGCGCGAGATGATGTATGCGGCCGCCACGCGCCTGACGCCCGAAGACACTTACGACGCATCGCGCATGACCTTTCTCGAAATGGCCGCGAGCGGCATCACGTCCGTCGGCGAGTTTCACTACCTGCACCACGCCCCCAATGGTGCGCGCTACGCGGACGAGAACGAGTTGGCGAAGCAAGTCGTCCGCGCCGCTGCGGACGTTGGGATACGCATCGCGCTCCTGCGCGTCGCCTACGCGCGCGCCGGTTGGAACAAGCCGCCCGACGCGCGACAGGCGCGCTTCATCGAACCCGACCCCGAAGCGTTTCTCAAGCAGACCGAAACGCTCAAGGACGATCTCGCACGCGAAGCGCCGGAAAACCCTGACGCGCGCGGAAATGGCGAGGCCGCCGACAACTCACACGCGGGCGCGTGGGTCGGCGTCGCGCCTCACAGCGTGCGCGCCGTGCCGCTCGATTACCTGCGAGAGGTGTGCGCGTTCGCCGCCGCGCACGCGATGCCGGTGCACATGCATGTCGCCGAGCAACCGGCCGAGGTGGCCGCGTGCATGGAGGAACACGGCCGCACGCCCGTCGCGCTGCTCGCCGGTGAAGGCTTGCTCGACGAGCGATTCACAGCCGTCCACGCCGTCCACATCACGCCGGAAGAAGCGCACGCGCTCGCCGCCGCCCGCGCGCACGTCTGCGCCTGCCCGACGACCGAACGCAACCTCGGCGACGGCATCGTCCCCGCCGATTTGCTGCTCGGCGCGGGCGTCCGCGTCTCGCTCGGCACGGATAGCCACACGCAGATCGATCTCCTCGAAGACGCGCGCGAACTCGAATATCACCTGCGCCTGCAAAAACTCGAACGCGCCGTGCTCGCGCCCGAAACCGACGCGCGGGCGAACGCCCTGCCCGCAGACGCTTCCCCCGAAGCAAGCGACGAGACGAACAGCCTCGCCGCGCTCGCCGCGCGCCTCTTCGACTGCGCCACCACGAACGGCGCGGCCGGCATCGGCGCGACCGGCGGCGCACTCGAATCCGGGCGCCCCGCCGATTTCTTCACCGTCGCCCTCGACGACCCATCCATCGCCGGGGCGGGCACAGACGCGCTGCTGCCCGCCATCGTCTTCTCGCTCGCGCGCACGGCCGTGCGCGATGTGGTCGTCGGCGGTCGTCGCATCGTCGAAGATGGACAGCACCGGACGCAGGATGAGATCATCGAACGCTTCACAAATTTGCAGCGCAGGCTATGGCGTTGAATGCCCGGCGCAGGAACCTCACAAGGTCAGGAGCAATGCGATGACGAATGAAGAGATGCAGAAGATTCTGGAATACACGATGCAGCGGCAAGAAGTTTTCACCGGGCATTTGGAAAGGCTGGAAGTGAATCAGGAAAAGCTTCAGGAAGAAGTCCGAGGCTTGACTACGGAAGTCCGGGGCTTGACGACTGAGGTGCAATCGTTGGCGGGCGTCGTGCGTCAGCTGGGCGACGCACAGGTTCAACCTCAAAAAGCTGTGACCCAAACGCAGAACGATCTATCTCACTTAACGAAAATCGTCACCGGCCGCGTGGAGATCGTGACGCGAGATAGGAACGGCGGCAGCCGGAATTGATTCGATATGAAGGTTGAACAGACACTCGCCGAACTCGTCCGCTTCGACTCGGTCTCATCGCGCTCCAATCTGGAAATCATCTCTTACCTCGCCGCACGCGCCGAAAGCGTCGGTTTGTGCGCGCGCATGTTTCCCTACACGGACGAGGCGGGCGTCAAGAAGTTTAATCTGGTATGCGTCCCGCGCGGCGCGGATGCCGACCGGATGGAAGTGGAACTTGCGCTCGTCGGGCACACGGACACAGTGCCTTACGACCCCGCGTGGGCGGACGCGCTCATGCTCACGGAGCGCGAGGGTAAGCTTTACGGGCGCGGCGCGTGCGACACGAAAGGGTTTATCGCCGCCGCGCTCACGGCGGCAGGACTGGTCGATCTCGCAAGCTTGCGGCGACCGCTCGCGCTCGTCTTCACGGCGGACGAGGAGGTCGGCTGCCTCGGCGCGAAACGTCTCGCCGAGTCCGGCGCGCTCGCGGCGCGCTACGCCATCGTGGGCGAGCCGACTTCGCTGCAACCGATGCGCGCGGGTAAAGGTTATTGTCTGGCCGAAGTGCGCGTCGGCGGGCGCGAGGGGCACAGCGCATACCCCGCGCTCGGCGCGTCGGCCATCTTTCGCGCGGCGCGGCTCATCACCCGCATCGAGCGCGTGGCCGCGGCGCTACAGGCCGAGCCGCACAATGCCTTCGAGCCGCCTTTCACGACGCTCAACGTCGGCCGGATCAACGGCGGCACGGCCAAAAACATCATCGCGGGTGAATGCCGCTTCACGCTCGAATGGCGGCCCATTCCCGGTCAGGCAGCCGCACACGCCGTTGAACTCATCCAAGTTGAGGTCGAAAGTTTGCGCGCCGCCGAACCGGAGTTTGATTGCGACATCGAAATTTTGCGTCTTGACGAGGCGATGGAGACGAGCGCGGCCTCGCCCCTTGTCGGCGAGTTGACGGCGCTCGGCGGGCAGGCGGCGGGCACTGTCGCCTTCGGCACGGAAGCCCCACAGTTGATCGAGATGGGCGCGCAGGCGGTGGTCTTCGGCCCCGGCTCTATCCAGACCGCGCACCGCACCGGCGAGTTCGTGCCGGTCGCCGAACTCCACGCTTGCGTCGAAATTCTCGCGCGGGCGATAGGAAAGTTTTGTCAGTAGTCGGAAAGGTCAGGGGTCAGTTGTCTTCTCATGCGCTGCATCAACTGCGTGGCTAAAGATCGAATCATCCGATGACGAACACAGATAACGACTGACTGCCGGCGACAGACAACGGACAATCTTTTTTATGCTCCAACAAATTTTCAAATCCGCATTTTTTCAAACGCTCTCCGGCGCGCTGCTCTGCCTCATCCTCTTCGCCGACCACGCCGCGGCGCAGACGCAGCAGAAGCCCCTGACGAGCCAGGAACTCGTGCGCCTCGTCTATCAACTCCCGGCGCAACCCCAGAAGCGCGACGAGATCGTCGAAGAGATACGCAGGCGCGGCATTGATTTCGAGTTGACCACGGGACTGCGCGGCGTCGTCGCCACCAAGAGCGGCAACGACACGCTCTTGCGTCGCACGCTCGAAGAAGCCGCGCGGCGGCGCGCGAACCCGGCCACTTACGCGCCGCCCTCCGCCGCCGAAGCCGAGCAGGTTCTAACGAACGCGCGCCGCGCGTCGCTCGAAGCCGCGAAGAGCATTCCGGATTTTGTCGTCAAGCAACTCGTCACGCGCTCCGAGGCACGCGGCCGGACGCAGAACTGGCAGGTGCGCGACCGCCTGACGGTCGCCGTCACCTATCGCGAGAGCGCGGGCGAGCAGTACAAGTTGCTCGCCACGAACGGCGTGCCGAACGCGTCGAGCGGAGCCGAGCGCGGCAGCTACGAGCAGGCGGGCGGCTCCACCACGACAGGCGAGTTCGCGTCGCTGCTCATACGGATTTTTTCGGAAGAGGCCGCCACCTCTTTTCACGCCGCCGATACCGACACGCTGCGCAATCGCCGCGCCATCATCTACGACTTCGACATCAAAAAAGAGACCGCGCACAACCGACTAGTCTACGGCGGCGACGGCGAAACGCGCATGACGACGACCGGCCTGCGCGGCCGTATCTGGATTGACCGCGAAAATTTTCGCGTGTTGCGCGCCGAGTACACCACTACCGACGTGGAGGCGGACTTCCCCATCCGCCAACTCGAAAAGGCTATCGAGTTCGACTGGGTGACGATCTCCGAAAAGCAATTCCTCCTGCCCGTTGCCGCCACCGCCACCTTCACCACGGCAGTTCCCGTCACCTATATCGAGCGCGGCGGACGCGGCAAGTTTACGCAGACGGAAACCATCCAGTCGCGCAACGAAATCCGTTTCCGCAACTATCAACGCTTCGGCGCCGAAGTGAAGATCATCGAAGAAGACGACGATTTCGCCGAAGAGCCACCGGCGAAGAAACCGTAAATCAACTCTGATGGTCGAAGCGGCTTTCAGAGCAAAGAGACAGGCGGCGCGCTAACTCGTACGTACGAGTTAGTGCGCCGCCTGTCCGGCGTCCGGTTCCAAACGCCCGCGAGAGCGTGCGCCGCGTATCCGTCACGCTACTTTGCGCCCGCTCGCGTCTCGTTCAAGTTCTGCCACGCCCCCGACCCGATGAAGGCCGCCCAGTAAAACGGGTGGCTCCAATTCCCGCTGCCGCGACCGCCGCCGGGTCGCACGTCGAGACCCCGTTGCTTCTGCGCGCCGACCGCCGCTGCTTGACCGCCCGCAAGCATCGCCAACTGCACCTGTCTGAGCGCGTCGCCGCGCGCCGCGCCCTCCTGCAACAGACGGTAATAGGCGATCATCAGATCGCGCGTCGCATCGTCTGAAACCTGCCACAGGCTCATCACCTGCGTCTCGCTGCCGGCCAGCACGAGGGCGCGTCTCAGCCCGTAGACGCCGTCGCCGTTCTGCACTTCCCCGACGCCCGTCTCGCACGCGGACAACACGACGAGCCGCGTGCCCCAGAGATCGAGACCGGCGGCCTCGAAGGCGGTGAGCACGCCGTCTTCCGCCCCCGTCGCCGCATCCGCGCTCGCGCGCTCATTAGCGCCGGCCAGCGCCAGCCCCGAACGCAGCAGCGGATTCTCGCCGCGCGTGGCCGCCGGAGCGTTTCCCAACGCAAGCCCGCGCGCGCTCGCCTCCGACGCCTCATCGCGTCGCTGGTCGGGCAGGAAAAAACCGTGCGTCGCGATGTGCAGAATGCTCGGCGCGCTGACAGCCTTGACCGCCGCCTCGCTGGCGCGCACCTCCGTCAACACGAGCACGCCGGGCAGGATAGTGTTGAGCGCGGCCGCCTCTCCCTTCGTGCCCGGCAGGGGCGTGAAATTGATGTTCGACATCTCGACCGAGCGACGCGACGGCGGCGCGGGAGGGGCGAGAGGCGCAGGCTGTTCCGTGGCGCGAGGCTGCGCTGCCGCTGCTACCGCGCCCCCCGGTGTCTGGCCGCCGAATCTCGGGTTGGCGACGACGACGGGCGGCTGCCTGCTCGCCGCGCCGAGACCCAGGCGCAACAGGTCGCGTCCGCTCGTCAGGTAAGTGATCGTGTAGCTTTCCAGCAGATACTTATTCCCCTCGTCCACGAGCGCGCCGAAGGGCATCAGGTTGAGCGCGCCGTCGGGCGAGAGCAGAAGGTGACGCGCCGCGCCCGAGAGTTTTCGCACGGGGCGCATCAGTCGCTCGTCGAGCGCGCGCCCGCGCTCTCTTACGTCCGCGCTCGCAGGGTTCGTCAGCGCGCGACGCCACGCCGCGATGTCGCGGTCAATCGTCTCCGTCTCGCCGAGGTCAACCCAGAGCGGCGCGGGCGCATCCTTCGTCAATACGTAAGCGACGTAGCGCGGCGCGCCGAATCTCGACTTGCCGACGCCCCTCGGGTCGAACGGCCGGTATAACACCAACTCGACGAGCGCCGCCCCCGGCGGTATCGCCGCCCGCACGGCATCGAGCGTGACGGGGCGCGCCGCCGTGCGAAACTCCGCGCTGCGCGCGCTGACTTCCGCCTCAAGCCGCTCGATCTCCGTTTCCAGACGCGCTTTTTCATTCCGACGCTCCGCCGCATCCGCTTCCCCGGCCGACGCCTTTAGTTGGAGACGCGCCAGCGCGGAGCGCGCGCCGGACAATTGATCGAGCAGCGCGCGATCCCGCGCGTCGAGGCGACGACGCAGCGCGCCGACCTGATCCGTCATCGCGTCGAGCACGCGCCCCTTTCGCCTGAACACGGTTGTCAGGGCGAGTTCGGCCGCGCCGCGATCACCCGGCGCGGTGCGCGCGTGGAAAGAGACGGTGGCGTCGGTTTCGTTCGAGAGCGTCGCCATGTAGCGACGCTTCTGTTCTTCCGACCCGGTGGTGAGAACGAGCGCGAGGTTGCGCTCGCGCAACTCTGCGTTGCGCGCGAGGAGGCGAAGCGTCTCCGCCGTGTCGCCGCGCCCCCAGTAGATGGTCGAGAGGTTGGCGAGATAGGTGCCGACGTTCGGGTGGTTCGCGCCGTAAGCCTTTTCCGTGATCGCCAGAGCGCGCCGGTAGAGAGGCTCTTCGCGCGCAAACTCGTTTTGCGCGAAATAGACGTAGGCGAGGTTGCTGAGCGAGATGGCGAGGTCAGGGTGATCCGGCCCGAGCGTCTTCTCCCTGACGGCCAGAGACTTTTTGAATAAGGCTTCGGCCTGCGTGAAGTCGCGCTCGTCCGAGTAGGCGACGGCCAGATTGCTGAGCACGGCGGCGTAGAGCGGCGACTCGGCCCCGAGCGTCTTTTCCAACAGCGCGAGGGCGCGCCGGTAAAGTTCGATGGCGCGCGCGTGGTCGCCTCTCCCGTTATAGATGTAAGCGATGCTGCTCAGGGTGGCGGCGACGGTCGAACTCTCCGCGCCGTCGGTCTTCTCCCGGATCGCGAGGGCGCGCTGCAAGAGCGGCAGCGCGCGTTCGTCGTCGCCGCGTTCGCTGTAGAGCAGCGCGAGGCTGTTGAGCGCGATGGCCGTGTCCTCGTGCTCCGCCCCGGAGTTTTTTTCCTGTATCGCGAGGGCGCGCTTGAGCATCGGTTCGGCGCGCAGGTAATCGCCCTTCTCGCGGTAGAGGACGGCGAGGCTGTTCAGCGGCGTGCCGACGAAGGCGTGTTCCGCGCCGAACAACTTTTCATGCAGCGCGAGGCTGCGTATGTAGAGCGTTTCGGCCTGATCGAAGTCGCCTGTTTCCGAGTAGAGATAGGCGAGGTTGTTGAGCGTGAGCGCGACGTGGAAGCTCTCCGGCTCGGACTTCTCCTGGATCGCGAGAGCGCGTTTGAGCAGCGGCTCGGCGCGCGCGTAATCGCCGCGCCGCGTGTAGACCGAAGAGAGACTGTAGAGCGCGGAGGCGACATCGAGGTGCTGCGCGCCGAGCGACTTTTCGCGGATGGCGAGCACGCGACGGTAGGCGGCCTCGGCCTGCGCGAAATTCTCACGCTTGAGGTAGGTGGTTCCGAGTGCGCTGAGCGTGGAGGCGACGTTCGGGTTTTCCGCCCCCTCTAACTTCTCACGGATGGCGAGGCTGCGCAGGTAGATTTTTTCCGCCGCGTCCAGTTCGCCCTTCGACAGGTGGAGCATGCCGAGCTTGTCGAGCGAGAGGGCGACGCTGAAATGGGCTTCGCCGAAAGCGCGCTCGCCCGTGGCGAGCGCGCGCGTCAACGCCTCTATGGCGGCGTCAATCTTCCCTTCGGCGTTCAACTTGTCGGACTGCTGCATCAGTTCCAACATCATGCCGAGAGTTTTCGTCTGTTCCGGCGTCATCGCCGCCGGGTCGCTTTGCGCGCTCGCCGTCGCGGGCACGAGCGACAACAACAGGGCGAGCAGGAGCAGACGCGCGGCCGACCCAGGCCGCCGACTTTTCTTCTCCGCCACGCCTGTCATAGAACCCTCCGCGTTTACGCCGGGCAACGAAGAGCATCATCCGGCAAACGTAGACACACTTTGCGCCGTGTGCGTCGATCTACGAATCGGCCTCGCCCGCGTACTTGTCCGTGCTGGCGTTGGAGATGATGGGCGCGTCGGTGGTGAGCGCCTGGTTGACGAGTTCGCGCTGTTCGAGTTCGTGGATCGTGTAAGAACCCGTCGCGGGGCTGGCCGAGGCCGCGCGCCCGACATAGTAAGGACGCTCGCACCCGCGAATCATGCCCGTCAGGCGCGGTTCGACGAAGTGCCAGCCGCCGTAGTTCTTCGGCTCTTCCTGCGCCCAGACGAGTTGATCCGCGTTCGGGTAGCGCGCGAAAATTTCCCGCAAAAGCCGCTCGGGGAACGGGTAGAACTGTTCGAGCCGCACGACGGCCACGCGGCGGTCGTCTGATTTCAAACGCGCCGCGTTCAGGTCGTAATAGACCTTGCCGCTGCCGAGGACGATGCGGCGCACCTCTGACGGGTTCGCGATCTCCGCGTCGTCGATGACGGGGAGGAAGCCGCCCTTCGTCAACTCTTCGACGGAAGAGGTGGCGGCGGGCAGACGCAGCAAACTCTTCGGCGTCATCACGACGAGCGGGCGCGCGATCTCCTGCCGCACCTGCCGGCGCAGCAGGTGGAAATACTGCGCGGGCGTGGTGGGGTAACAGACCTGCATGTTGTTCTCGGCGCAGAGTTGGAGATAGCGTTCGAGGCGCGCGTTGGAGTGTTCCGGCCCCTGCCCTTCGTAGCCGTGCGGCAACAGGAGCGCGAGGCGCGAAGGCTGCTGCCACTTGTCCACGCCGGGCGCGATGAACTGGTCTATGATCACCTGCGCGCCGTTCGAGAAGTCGCCGAACTGCGCCTCCCACATCACGAGCGCGCGCTGCTCCACGACCGAATAGCCGTACTCGAAACCCATCACACCCTGCTCCGACAACGAACTGTCGAAGACCTCGAAGCGCGGTCGCCCGTTCTCGCGCGCGGCGAGTTCGGAGAGCGGCGTCCAGGCGTTGCCGGTCTGCGTGTCGTAGAGGATGGCGTGGCGTTGGCTAAACGTGCCGCGCCCCGAATCCTGCCCGCTCAGGCGCACGTTCGTGCCTTCGAGCGCGAGCGAGCCGAAGGCCATCGCCTCGCCGAACGCCCAATCCAGAGGCACTGCGCCCGCGCCCATCTTCTCGCGCCGCGCCAGTTGGCTGACCATCTTCGGGTTGATGTTGAAGCCCGTGGGCACGACCGCGATCTTGTGCCCGAGTTCGCGTATCATCTCGACCGCGACGCCCGTTTCGACGATCTCCGACCCGTCCTCTTCGACGATTGCCGGCGGCAACTCGGACATCTTCGGCTTGCCCGCGACGATCTCCTTGGCGCGCGCCTGCGCCTGCTCGTAACGTTCCACGCGCTCTTTGATCATCGCTTCCACGTCCGCCTCCGAGACGACGCCCTCGCGGACGAGTTGCGCGGCATAGATGGTGCGCACGCCGGGATGCGCCTTGACGCGCGCATACATCAGCGGTTGCGTGTAGCTCGGCTCGTCGCCCTCGTTGTGACCGAGGCGGCGAAAGCCGATCAGGTCGAGCACCACGTCTTTGTTGAAGTCCTGCCGGTAGTCGAGCGCGATGCGCAGCACGCGGAAGGCGGCTTCCGGGTCGTCGCCGTTGATGTGGAAGATCGGGAGTTGGGTCATGCGCGCCACGTCGGTCGAGTAGATCGTGGAGCGACCCTTTTCGGGCGAGGTGGTGAAACCGATCTGGTTGTTGATGATGATGTGGATCGTGCCGCCCGTGCGATAGCCCCGCAGTTCGGCCAGGTTCAGCGTCTCCATCACGATGCCCTGCCCGGCGAAGGCCGCATCGCCGTGCAAGAGCACGGGCAGCGCGCGGTCAATCGCCTCTTCGCGCTCGGCAAGCGTTGCGTCCTGCTTGGCGCGCACCATGCCCTCGACCACTGCATCGACGAATTCGAGATGGCTCGGGTTCGGCGAGACGGTGATCTTGACGGTGCGCCCGCTCGTCGTCTCGCGTTCGCCGACCGCGCCCTGATGATATTTCACGTCGCCTTCGTCGGCCGGGAAGTTCGGATGCACCGCGCCCTCGAATGAAGTGAAGATGCGTTCCGAGAAATTGCCGACGACGTTTGCCAGCACGTTCAGGCGGCCGCGATGCGCCATGCCGAGCGTGATGTCTTCGACGCCGCGCTCGCCCGCCTTCTCGATCAACTGGTGCAGGAGCGGGATGATCGTCTCGCAGCCTTCGAGCGAGAAACGTTTCGCGCCGAGATACTTGGTGTGCAGGAAACGCTCGAACTGTTCGGCGGCGATGAGACGGTCGAGCAGTTGCTTCTTCGTCTCGGGCGAAAGCGGTTCGGGATCGACGAACTCCTGCCGGATGCGTTCGCGTATCCAGAGTTTCTGCTCCTTGCTCTGGATGTGGCGATATTCCGTGCCCACCTTGCCGCAGTAGGCGCGGCGCAGGATGTCTATAATTTCGCGCAGGCTGCCCTGTTCCTTGCCGCCCAGGCCACCCGTGATGAACGTGCGATCCAAATCCCAGATCGTCAGGTCGTAGGTTTCGAGGTCGAGTTCGGGATGATGATTGACCGGCATCGCGTTGAGCGGATCGATGTCGGCGATGAGATGGCCGCGCACGCGATAGGCGTTGATCAGTTCGAGCACGCGCGCCTGTTTGACGATTTGATCCTGCGTGCGGTCGCCGCCGAGAAGGGCGGGGTTGCGATCCACAGCCCAGCGCATCGGCCGGTAGGAGATGCCGAGATCGATAAAGATGCTCTCGTAAAAATCGTGTTTGCCGACCAGGAGTTCGTGCACATGCGCGAGAAACGCGCCCGACTCCGCGCCCTGAATGATGCGATGGTCGTAGGTGGACGAGACGGTGAGCGTCTTGCTGATGCCGAGTTGCGAGAGGGCTTCCGGCGTCATCGCGTGATACTCGGCCGGGTATTCAATCGCGCCCGTGGCGATGATGACGGACTGGCCCGACATCAGGCGCGGGGTCGAGGCGACCGTGCCGATTGTGCCGGGGTTCGTCAGCGAGATGGTCGTGTCCTGAAAATCGGGCAGGCCGAGTTTTCCGTCGCGCGCGCGCCGCACCACGTCGTCGTAGGCCGCGATGAACTGCGAGAACGTGAGCGCGTTGGCATTCTTGACGTTCGGCACGAGGAGCGTGCGCGTGCCGTCCTTCTTCTGTATGTCGATGGCGACGCCGAGATTGACCTGCGGGCGGCGCAGGCGCGCGGGCTTGCCGTCGGCGAGCGCGAAGCCGTCGTTTAGTTGCGGGTATCGTTCGAGCGCGCGCAGGAGGGCGTAGGCGATGAGGTGCGTGTAGGAAGTCTTGCCGCCGCCGTGTTCCTTCAAATGCTTGTTGATGATCGTGCGGTTCTCTTCGAGCAGTTTGACGGGCACTTGCCGGTTCGAGGTCGCGGTCGGGACGGTGAGGCTCGTCTCCATGTTCTCGACGATCTTCAAGGCCGCGCCGCGAATCGGGGCGGCTTCCGGCGCGGTTGGCGAGGGCTGCGGCGCGGCGGG
>DATCWB010000244.1:0-8917 GCA_036566625.1 Pyrinomonadaceae bacterium | reverse complement strand
GGATTAATAGCCCACGACGCGAGCCGTGGGCTATTAATCCGTCGCCCCTGTCGGGGCTTACGACCGTGTAATCTACGTCGCTGGAGGCTTAACTCTCTCCGCAGTTCCTCTGCGTCTCCGCGACGAATGTTTGCGGCGAATGTTTTGTGCCGCCCGCTTAGGTTTGCGAGGCCGCTTTAGCGTCGCTCGTATCCTTCTTCTCGTCCTTCTTCTCGTCCTTCTCGTCCTTCAAACCGAGCCGCTTGCGGATGAACTTCTCGGCTTCCTCTTCGATGAGTTCGCCGTTCGTGATCCAGGCCTTCTCCGTCAGCACGTCGCCGTCCTGCCTGAGCTTCGACGGCATGAGGAAGATGTTGTAGGGCGAGCCCCACTTGCGCGCGTCGCCCGTCAGTTGGCGATAGGCGTAGTGGGTCGTCTGGTCGCGCGCCTCGCGCGTGTCGGACTCGATGACGATGGTGTAGGGCGGCGTCTTGTCCTTGAAGTGAATCTGCTGGTCGCGCTCCGTCCCGTAGTTGCTGACGCCGATCACGTCGAAGCCGTGCGCCTTATATTTGGCGTAGAGGCGTTCGACCACCGGCGCTTCCAGCTTCCAGTTGTTGCACCACGGCGCGAGATAGACGACGAGCACGAGTTTCTTCCCACGCGTCCACTCGCGCAGATTCACCGGCTCGCCCGTCCCCATCCGCTTGAACGTCCAATCCTTGTAATTGATCTTCTTCTCCTGAATCGGCGCATACTCGTGTGCGTCGCTCGCGCCCGTGGGGGCGGCGGATGCCGCCGTGGTCAGCGTGAAGATAATGGAGAAGACGAGGCTCAGAATTTTTCGCATGGTGCTTCCTACTCCTATTGCTATGTTACGAAGGGGGAGACTTTCTAAAGAATGATTGACCCAACTACTTTGATGTTTCTGCGGAGCGCCGAGCTAAGTATTAACGTCTTTTCTCTCCGAAGCCAAGCATCCGCTTTCTTTCGGGCTTGGCATTCTTTTCCAACCACTCTATCGGTTCTTCCGCAGCCTTGTCCGGGTTGACCCAGACAATGTTTTTGAGCGACGTAATACCTACCGCTGCCCTATCGAATAACGCTCTCACGATCTCGTCAAGGGAAATGACATTCTGATCAGTCACCATTGCTGCTTCCAGCAAATGGTAATCTTTCCGCATCGCCTTGAGTTCCTTTGCACGCGGCGCAACCACGCGTTCGATCTCACGCCGCAACTTATTGCTGGCCTCGATGTCGAGAAAGAGAACATCCCCTCTTGTCGTCATCGCCGTCAACCACCACGAGCGAACGATGACTTATGATCGTCCCATTCACGCCTCAGTTGCGGCGTCAGGATCAGAACGTAGCGAACACGCCTGACCGCAAGAAGAAAATTCCGACAATTGGTTGACGTTGGCGCGGTCGCAGTCTTTCCGCCGGCAGCCCCGGCCACAGAAGCATCAATGACCAGCCGCCGCGCCGTTCTAACTGGCACGACGCTTCGACCTCATGCGCGACTCCGCCGCATCCAGATACCGGCTCTGCGCCTCCAACGCGACATCTGCAAAATCTTCCGGCCAATCGCCAAACGCGCCCGTCTCGTCCAAGTCCCTGCTAGTAATCTCCGTGCGCCCGTTACGCCTCTCAAACCAGTGAAGCTTGATCAAGTCCGGCGAGATTTCTCCCTCTGCGACTAGCGTTTGAACACCGAGAATTAGCAGCGAGCTATGAGTCTCCACCACGACACGCACGCCGCGCTTTGCTGCCTTAGCCAGAATCTGAGCCATCGCAGTTTGCGCGCGCGGGTGCAAATGAATCTCCGGCTGCTCAATGTAAACAAGTTGCCCCGGCTTTGCCGCATGAAGGGCAACCAACACCGGCAAAGTTTGCGACACTCCAACACCGACATCGGCGATACTCACCATGTCGCTCTTACCCGCCTTCGAAGGTTGCGGCAATCTTCCCACTTGTAGCTCTACTTGAGTATCGTTTAATACATTAGCAAGCACTTTCCATGTTAAGCCCAAACTTTTTAAGTCTTGCCCTAATTCTTCAAGCTTACGGTTATGCCTCTCCCTCTGCCATTTCGCTATGACGCTGGCCGCGTAATTCTCGAAAGTGCCAGCGAAGTTTGAACCCGCAGCAGCAACCAAGTAAGTTCTTTCAGGATTGCCCCTCAAACCCGGCAGATGAATTAACTCACGAAGATGTTCCTCTACATCTTGCACCGGCATACTGAAGGTTGCACTTGACTGTTCGCCTCGTGAGCCCTCTATCCTTAGAAAACATCTGTCCTGAATAACAGTCAATCGAAAATTTTTCGTAAAAGCTTCTAGCAATTCTTCTTTAACAAATTCTTTATTAGACATTCCTAACTTAAGATCAATCTTCCCGTCCTTCTCGCCAGAAATCATACGCTGCACTTCCAGCATTCTGTTCGGTCGCCTATGAAAGAATATGGTTGCACTAGAGTTGCCTTCTACATCAATTACATCAATGCCTACATGAAAATCGTTGACCTGTTTTCCTTTACCCGCGTGAGATAAAAATTGATCGGTGGAGGTGAATCTTACATTCGGCCCATCGAGCCTGAGCGCGCCGGGGTCGTAACTTGCCTCAAGCGTCTGTTTGAGCAACAGGAGCGGCTGCATCATGCTCGACTTGCCCGAACTGTTTGCGCCGGCGAGGATGGTGAGTGGTCGAATCTCGATGCTCTGCTCCTGGCTGATGGATTTATAGCCGGCGACAGTGATCTTTGTAATTCCTTTTTCTGCGGAAGCAGAATTTGGTTTTACTTGAGATTCTTTTTTCGCCATCTCACTTGTTCTCCGCAATCGTTTCGTCAAGCAGGGGCTTGACGACGGCGTCGAAGGTGGCGCGGTCGCGTTCGCCGATGAAGCGTTCGCGGATGCGTCCCTCGCGGTCGAGAATGAAGGTGGCGGGGCGTCCCGGCCCCGTCTGAAACTCTGCGGGCGCATCGTCGCCGCTCGTGAGCAGTTGATATTCCTGTCTGACGACGCTCTGGAAGTCGCGGATCATCTCGGGCGTGTCGTGCGATGAGACGCCGACGACCGAGAAGCCGCGCGCCTCGTAATCCTTCTGCATCTGGTTGAAGTCGGGAATCTCTGCGCGGCAGGGCAGGCACCACGTCGCCCAGAAGTTCACCAGCACGACGCGCCCCCGCAAACTTGAGACGCGGAACGGCGCGCCTTCGAGCGTCTTCATTTCCGTGTCGGGCGCGAGTGCATAGGAACTCGCGGGCTTCGCCGTCGTCGCCCCCGAAGGCGCGGCGTTGTTTCGTTTCGCCAGAGAGTTGACCCACGTCTCGGGGTTCGGCAGGACGGAGGCGTAACTGGCGAGGCGCGTCACGTTGTTGGTGGCTACAAGCAGGCCGATTGTGATGAGCAGGACACCGGAGACGATTTCGACCTTGTGCAGGTGGCGGCGGAAGCGCGTGTAGAAACTCAAAAATTTATTGATGCCGAGACCCGTCAGCAAAAACGGCACGGCCAGCCCGGCGGCGTAAAAGGCCGAGAGGACGAGTCCGCTTTGCCATCCGCCGCTTGTGGCGGCGAGGCCGAGGATGCCGCCGAGGATGGGACCGATGCAGGGCGTCCAACCGGCGGCGAAGGCCAGGCCGAGCGTGAACGAGCCGAGCATGCCGCGCGGTTTCTCGTCGGAAAACTTGCGCGTGTCGCGGTAGAGCGCGCCGATCTTCAGGACGCCCATCAACTGCAACCCGAAGGCGATGATGATCAGCCCCCCGATGATCCGCACCCACGGGTTCGACGTGATGGCCGACCCGATCAATCCGGCCGCCGCGCCGAGCGCGATGAAGATCAGAGACAGCCCCGCGTTGAACGCGAGCGAGTTCATCATCACGGCGCGGCGCGCCGCAGTTCGCGCCGTCGCGCCCTCCTTCAAATGATCGATGCTGACGCCGGAGATGAGCGAGATGTAACCCGGCACGAGCGGTAGCACGCACGGGCTGAGGAACGAGGCCAACCCCCCGAGGAACGCGATGGCGAGCGAAAAACTGAGATTTGTGCCTTCCATAACTTGAGAGCAGCTTACAACAGGGAAAGTGAATCGTGAATCGTTCAAGAGCCGTGAATCGTGAATCGTAAATCGTGAATAGAAAAAAACCGCCTTGATCTATTCACGATTTACGATTCACGATTCACGCTTCAGGGTTGTTCCGCGAGTAGCCGCTTGATGATGTCCGAGAGTTCCTTGTGGTTAGCCTCGCCCGCGCCGACGGAGATGTAGCGGACGCGCCCGCGCCGGTCGAGCAGAAAGGCCGTCGGGATCGAGCGCACGCCGTAGCGCTCGTCGTTATCTTCGTCCGCAGCGACGGCGAAGGCGTAAGGCAGCTTCAACTCTTTCTTGTAAGAGCGCAGGTGCTCCAACTCTTCCTGCGGCGTGGCGACCATGCCACCGGCGCGCCCGAAATACTGCGTGAGGCCGATGATCGTCAGCCCGTCTTTTTTGAAACGCTCGTGGAGCGTTTTCAACTTCGGCATCGTGATGCGGCACGGGCCGCACCACGTCGCCCAGAAGTCGAGCAGCACGACGCGCCCGCGCAGGTCGGACAATTTCACCGGCTTGTGATCGATCCACTCGGCGATGTTGATCTCCGGCGCGGTCGCGCTCGCGGCGTCGGCGGGCGGCGTTTCATTGAGCACGCGTTCGATCAACTTTTCGTGCTCGTTCACGGCGAGCCAGCGCGCCGCGCCCGTGAAGACTTTCGCCGAGGGCAGCGAGAGGCCGAGTCGCAGCAACTCTTCCATCGTCGCGGCGGCCTCGGCTTCCTTCTTCAACTCCAGAAGCACGTCAGCCAGAAACTCCGCCGCCGCCGCGATGATTTGCGCGCGGTCGGACTCGTCGCCCGCTTTGGCCGGCGACTCCTTCGCCACCTTGAAGGCCGAGCGCGCGTGCGACGCGCTCCGTTCGATCTTTTTGTCCGCCGAGTAAGCGCGTGCGAGCGCGTGATGAAGTTTAAAGAGTCCCTGCGGCGTCGCCGGATCGCTTTGCGCGTAATCGGCGAGCACGCGCTCGGCCTCGTCGAAGCGTTTCAGGGCGGCCACCCCGACGCCGACGATGAGCCGCGCATTTTGCAACTGCTCCTTTGCGCCGCGCGCGTCGGGCGCGAGGAAACGACGAAGCGCCTCGATTGATTCGGCGGATTTTCCCGCGAGGTCGTAGAGCAAGCCGAGGTAGTAATGATCCGCGCCCGCGAGGTTGCCGCGCGCGACGAGTTGCGCGGCGTGGCGCGCGGCCAGATCGCGCTGCTGCTGGAAAGTTTCCGACGCCAGCGCGCGACTGAACGGCATGCGGTTCCGTCTGAACTCATCGAATTTCCGCTCCACATATTTCGACGCGTCCTCGTGGAGCGCGCGCGCATCGGCGGGCGGCGTCGCCGACGGCTGCGCGACCGGCGTCGCAGACGGCGAGGCGACCGGCGTCGCTTGCGCCTTCGGCTGATGCTCCTGCGCCGTCGCCGTCTGCGCGAAACCGTCCGCCGCCGTCGTCAACAGCAGCAGCGCGACTCCAAACCGGGGCACACACACGGAAACAAAAAATCTTCTCATAACCCCTTCACTCGTCGCCCGCGGCTCGCCAGAGTTCATTCGCCGCCGTCTTTCTCGTCCAACAGCCTCACGATCATCTGGTGCAACTCTTCGATGTCCGTGTCGTGAGCGCCGACGTTGAGGAAGCGCACAACGCCGCGCCGGTCGATCAACACGGCGACGGGGATCGTCGTCACGCCGTAGGCGTTGGCAGTTTCAGTCGTGTCGGCGACGGCGAAGCCGAAGGGCAGGCGCGCATTCCGTTTGAAGTTGCGCAACTCGCCGACCTCCTGCGACGTCCGCACGCGGCGACCGTTCACCGTGTTGCGATATTCGGTGAGCGCGACGACGCTCAAACCGCGCTTCTCATATTTCTCCTGCCACTCGGCGATGTGTGGCAGCGCGGCGTGGCACGGCGTACACCACAACGCCCAGAAATCGAGCAGCACGACGCGCCCGCGCAGAGATTCAAGCGTCGCGGGCTTTTGATCGATCCAGTCTTTGACCTCGATCTCCGGCGCGAGCCGCGCCGCGCCGCCCGCGCCCGCGCGAAACAGCGGATCATCCGGCCGCGAGACGTAAGCCACGGCCGGCACGATGCGACCGAGCAGCACGGTCGCGCGCCGGTAAAGATCGGCCGACGGGAAACTGACGCTGAAGCGTCTGAGTTCCTGCAACGCGGCGATGGCCTCGTCCGTCCGCTTCAAGTCGAGCGCGGCGTCGTGGATGAAGGAGAGCGTGCGGTAGAACACTGCGTCGCGCGTGGCCGCATCCAGAGGCTTCGCGGCGTGCAATTCCTTCACCGCCGCGAAGGCCGCGCGAGCGTGCGCGAGCGCTTGCTCCGGCTGCTTGCGAGCGCGATACGTCGCCGCCAGCGCGCTCTCCACGCGATAACGCGCCTCGTGCGCGGCGGGCGAGGCGGCTTTCAAATACTCCGCGAGCGCGGCTTCGGCTTCGTCCGACGGCGCGCTCTTAGCCGTCTGCAACGCGATGACGTAGAGCGCGGCCTGTCGCTCGTCGGGCGCGGCGCGCGGGTTCTCGGCGAGGAAGCGGCGCATCGTCCGCACGGCTCGCTCCGAATCTTCCGCCACGTTGTAGAGTTGGCCGAGTTGGAAAACTTCACGCGCATCGAGCGCGCCGCGCGCCGCGACTTCGGCGGCGTAACGCGCCGCGAGCGTGCGCTGCTCGCGCTCGACTTGTGCGACCAGCTTCTCGTCGTAACCGAGACCCTCACGTTCGAACGCCTCATATTTCTTACGCGCGTAGCCTTCGGCCTCCGCGTACAACGCCGCGACGCTTGCCGTCGCATCGGGCGACGGCGCGGCGATTGACGCCGTGCTCTTCTGCGCGAAAGTCGGCGCGGGCGACGAGAGCGCGAAGAGCGCGAGCGACGCGAAGAGGACGGGGCGGAAAGTCTCACGCCGAAAAGGCGCGAAGGCGCAAAGTAAAAACGTGGCCGGGCGGAGAGTTAAAGAACGGACGAAAGAGCGGCGCGCGTCGAGCGTTGACGCGTCGTACTTCTTTGCGCCTTCGCGCCTTTGCGTGAGTTTCATGTCTTTGTTCGTAAAGCTCATCTCTTTAATTCACCGCACGGCGCAGGAAGACGCGCGGCGAAAGCGTTCGGGGGTGAAAGCGGCGAGCATGGGGGGAGTCGCGCCGCGCCGCAGGATCATCCCGGCGACGAGCGCGCCCGTCAGCGGCGCGAGCAGGATGCCGTTGCGGTAATGGCCGGTGGCGTAAAAAAGGTTCGGCACATCATCCGGCGCGCCGATCACAGGCCAATCGTCTGGTGCGTGCGGGCGCAGGCCCGCCCACGCGTCCGACAGTATCAACCCTTCGACGGCGGGCGCGATCTCGCGCGCGTGAAGTTCAATCGCCTCGCGCCCGGACGCGGTCAGAGACTTGTCGAACCCGGCGCGTTCCGTCGTCGTGCCCGCAAGCAGACGCCCGTCGCGGCGCGGGACGAGATAGCCGCGCGGGCTGTAGACGACGTGGCGGACGAGCGGCGTCTGCGCGGCGGGCGCGAAACAGAGCATCTGCCCGCGCACGGGTTCGATGCGCGGTCGCGTCGCTTCGTTGCCGCCGCGCGCGCCGGAAACCTCCGCACGCAACAGAGAAGACCACGCCCCGCACGCGACCACGACAGCCGATGCGCTCGTCGCGCCGCGCGAAGTTTCGACGCTCACGGCACGGCCGTCTTCAACTCTGATCGCCGTGACTTCGGTCTGTGTGACGACACGCACGCCGCGCGCAGTGCAAGCCTTCGCGAGCGCGCTCGCAAGGCGACGATTTTCCACCTGCCCGTCGAGCGGAAATCTCAGCGCCGAGCGCACGCGCGCCGACACCTGCGGCTCAAGCGCGCGCACCTCACCGGCCGTCAGGCGTTCGATTTGCAACCCGGCGCGCGTCTGCCAGCGGAAGCGTCGCTCGCACTCTTCCTCGTCCTCTTCGGTGAAAGCCAGGTAGAGCGTGCCCGTCCGGTCGAGTTCGATTGAGACGCCCGACTCTTCTTCAAGTTCGCGGGCGAACGCGGGATAGGCGTCGCGGCTGGCCGCGGCCAACTTGAAAAATTCGTCGGCGCAATCGGCCTCCACCTGCGGCGCGAGCATCCCGGCGGCAGCCCACGAAGCCTCCGCGCCCGTCTCGCCGCGCTCGATCAAAATCACTTCCGCGCCCCCGCGCGCCAACTCGCGCGCCACGGCCAAACCGATCACGCCGCCACCGACGACAACTGCGTCCGCCCGCTCCGGTAACTCGCCTACGTTTCGCATTGAATTAGAGTTGCTGGTATGATGACGAAAACTTAAAGCAGAAGTCAGAATACAGAAAACAGGAGTCTGGGATTTACGCTCTCGCGACGCGCTTCCGAATTCTGGATGAAGACTTCTTAATGCTGAATTCTGACTCCTGTATTCTGTGCCCTGAACTATGAAACATACTATCACACTCATTCCCGGCGACGGCATCGGGCCGGAAGTCACGGCGGCGGTCGTGCGCATCATCGAAGCGGCGGGCGTCGAAGTCGTCTGGGAGACGCACTACGCGGGCGCGCAGGCGCTGGAAAAGTTCGGCGAGACGCTGCCCGCAGACCTCCTCGAATCCATCCAGCGCAACAAGGTCGCGCTCAAAGGGCCGATCACGACGCCCGTCGGCAAGGGCTTCACCTCGGTCAACGTCGGACTGCGCAAGGCGCTCGACCTCTACGCCAACCTGCGACCCGTGCGCGCCCTGCCGAACGTGCCTTCGCGCTACCCGGAACTCGACCTCGTCGTCGTGCGCGAGAACACGGAAGACCTCTATTCGGGCATCGAGCACGTCGTCGTGCCCGGCGTCGTCGAGAGCATCAAGATCATCACGGAGAAGGC
>DATCWB010000243.1:0-10523 GCA_036566625.1 Pyrinomonadaceae bacterium | reverse complement strand
GAGGGCGGACGCCACACGCCGTTTTTTACGGGATACCGGCCGCAGTTCTACTTTCGGACGACGGATGTGACGGGGGTGGCTAATTTGCCGGAGGGCGTGGAGATGGTGATGCCTGGCGACAACGTGGCGATGGAGATCACGCTCATTACGCCGATAGCGATGGAGAAGGGGTTGCGGTTCGCCATCCGGGAGGGCGGCAGAACGGTCGGCGCCGGCACTATCACGGATATCATCGAGTAGCTGTTTCTTTGTCCGCGCGCAAGGGCGGCGGACGACTGACGACGGACATTAAACTATGCTGAACGAAAAGATCAGAATCAGACTCAAGGCCTACGATCACAGGGTGCTGGATCAATCCACCTCCGAGATCGTGGAGACCGCCAAGCGCACGGGCGCGCGCGTGGCCGGGCCGATCCCGCTCCCCACTTCCAAGAACAAGTGGACGGTCTTGCGTTCGCCGCACGTGGATAAGAAGTCGCGCGAGCAGTTCGAGATCAGGACGCACAAGCGTCTGATGGACATTCTCGACCCGACCCCGCAGACCGTGGATGCGCTGATGAAACTCGACCTGCCCGCGGGCGTGGACGTGGAGATCAAAGCGTTTGGCAGAGACAGATAGAACAGTGACAAGTG
Source organism: Pyrinomonadaceae bacterium (assembly GCA_036566625.1). Classification (GTDB taxonomy): domain Bacteria; phylum Acidobacteriota; class Blastocatellia; order Pyrinomonadales; family Pyrinomonadaceae; genus JAIVJZ01. The sequence goes on along the minus strand of DATCWB010000243.1, from coordinate 9,890 downwards.
ACAGGTGACGAGTGACAAGTTGAAAACCAAAAACTTGTTCTTGCTCGTCACTCGCCACTCGTCACTCGTCACTGAGGTATTGTGATGATTAACGGAATCATCGGTAAGAAAGTCGGCATGACGCAGTTGTTCGCAGACGATGGCACGGTCACTCCGGTGACGGTCATCAAGGCGGGGCCCTGCGTCGTGGTGCAGACCAAATCGGCGGCGGGTAAGGATGGCTACGACGCCGTGCAGATCGGCCTCGTCGAAGATCGCCCCGTGAAGTTGAAGAACGTCAACAAGCCGATGCGCGGCCACTTCGAGAAGACGGGCGCGGGCACACCGCCGACGCGCGTTCTGAAAGAGTTTCGGCTCGACGGCGACGCGGGCGTGAGCGTGGGCGATCAGGTTCTCGTCGCCGATCAGTTCGCCGACGGCGACACGATTGAAGTGATCGGCAAGAGCAAGGGTCGCGGGTTCGCGGGCACGGTGAAGCGTCACAACTTCAGCCGCGGCCCCGAATCGCACGGCTCGATGAACGTCCGCGCGCCGGGTTCAATCGGCCAGTCGGCCTATCCTTCGCGCGTCATCAAGGGCACGCGTTCGTCGGGTCACATGGGCGATGTGCGCATCACCGTGAAGGGCTTGACGGTGGCGCGCGTTGACGCCGAAAACAATTTACTGATGATTCGCGGCGCGGTTCCCGGCGCAAACGGCACGGTCGTGATCGTCAAAAAGTCTGTCAGACAGAAGAAGAAATAACCGGATTGATTCATCGGTTCATTGATCCATTGATTCAATGAAGAAATGGATCAATCGGTTTACGGAGTAAACGATATGCCTACCGTGAAGGTGCGCAATTTGAAGAACGAAGAGGTCGCCGACCTCGAACTGTCCGACGCCGTGTTCGGCGCGGCGTTTAACGAGGGGCTGGTGCACTCGGCCGTCAAGGCTTATCTGGCGAAGGCGCGCGCGGGCACGGTCGGCACGAAGACGCGCGGCGACGTGTCGGGTTCGGGCAAGAAACTCTGGAAGCAGAAGGGCACGGGGCGCGCGCGTATCGCCAGCATCCGTTCGCCCCTGTGGAAAGGCGGCGGCAACGTCCACGGACCGCAGGCTAAAGACTGGTCGCACAATTTGCCGAAGAAGATGCGGCGCGGCGCGCTGCGCTCGGCCTTGTCGGAGCGTCTGCGCGAGGGCAACGTCATCGTGCTCGACGAGTTCACGCTCGGCGCGGCGAAGACCAAAGATTTCGTCGGCGCGCTCGGCACGCTCGGCCTCGAAGGCAAGACCCTGATCGTCGATTCGCACGACAACGACAATCTGCTGCTCGCCTCGCGCAACGTCAAGCGCGCGAAGATCACGACGAGCCGCAGCCTGAACATCTACGATCTGCTCTACCACGAAAAGCTCGTGCTCTCGCGCACGGCGGCGGAAGAGTTGAACGACATGCTCGACCCGAAACGACGAACGGGCGCGCACGACGACGCGGACGATAACGGCGTCGCCACCGCGGCGGCGGAAGAGAATACGACAGAGGAGGCGGCGTAAAAGATGCGAACAGTTTGGGACATCATCAAGTCGCCCGTGATCACGGAGAAGGCGCTCGTCGCGAAGGAAGAGACGCAGGACGGCAAGCAACTCTTGACCTTCCGCGTCGATAAGAACGCCACGAAGCCTGAGATCAAGTCGGCCATCGAGCGAATTTTCGACGTGAAAGTCGCCACGGTGCGCACGATGAATTACATGGGCAAGAAGGCGCGGCGCGGCCGCTTCGAGGGGCGCAAGCCTTCCTGGAAGAAAGCCTACGTCACGCTCAAAGAAGGCGAAAAGCCGCTCGATTACGGCGAAGCGATTTAACCGCAGTGACAAGTTGCAGGTGACAAGTGACGAGTTAAAAACTTGTCTTCTGCTTGTCACTCGTCACTCGTCACTCGTCACTTAAAAGATTATGGGCATCAAGAAACTTACACCGACATCACCGGCGCGTCGCTACCAGACTTATTTGACGCGCGATGAGTTGACGAAGGGCGCGGAGCCTGAGAAGTCTTTGCTGGAAAAGAAGACGCGCATCTCGGGACGCAACAACGACGGGCACATCACCGTGCGTCGTCGCGGCGGCGGCGCGAAGCGTTTCTATCGCATCATCGATTTCAAACGCGACAAGACGGGCGTGCCCGGACGCGTCACGCAGCTTGAGTACGACCCGAACCGCTCGGCGCACATCGCGCTCATCACCTATCTCGACGGCGAAAAGCGTTACATCCTTGCGCCCGCCGGGATCGAAGTGGGCAAGACGATCATGAGCGGCCCTGAGGCGGACATTCTGGCGGGCAACGCCCTCCCTTTGCGTAACATTCCGCTCGGCACGCAGATTCACAACATCGAACTGCGCCCCGGCAAAGGCGGCCAGATGGCGCGCTCGGCCGGAGCGTTCGCGCAACTCGTCGCCAAAGAGGGCGACTACGCGCAACTGCGTATGCCTTCGGGCGAGGTGCGGCGCGTGCCCGTCGTGTGCATGGCGACCGTGGGACAGGTGGGCAACGTCGAGCACGAAAACGTCTCGTTCGGCAAGGCCGGGCGTTCGCGCTGGAAGGGCATTCGCCCGCACGTGCGCGGCGTGGCGATGAACCCTGTGGATCACCCGCACGGCGGCGGCGAGGGTAAGACCTCCGGCGGACGCCACCCCGTCACCCCTTGGGGACAGCCGACGCGCGGCTACAAGACGCGTTCCAACAAGCGCACGCAGAAGATGATCGTGCGCGATAGAAGAGTGAAGTAATTGATGCATTGTTTCATTGACTCATCGAATCAATGAAGAAATGAAACAATCTTTCGAGCGAAGCGAGAAAACTCATGGCACGTTCAGTTAAAAAAGGCCCGTTCATTGACGGCCACTTGTTGAAGACGGTAGAGCGGATTCGTGAGAGCGGCGCGCGGCCGCCCGCAATCAAGACCTGGTCGCGCCGTTCGACGATCACGCCGGACTTCGTCGGCCTGACCTTCGCCGTACACAACGGGAAACGCCACCTGCCCGTGTATGTCACGGAGAACATGGTCGGACACAAACTCGGCGAGTTCGCGCCGACGCGCACTTTCAAAGGCCATTCGGGGACGAAGGCCGAGAAGGGCGGAAAAGTAGCTAGATAGAACAGTGACAAGTGACAAATGACGAGTGACAAGTTAAACCGAAGAACTTGTCTTCAAACTCGTCACCCGTCACTCGTCACTCGTCACTGAGGTTAAGCGATGGAAGCGAGAGCGAGTGCAAAGTATCTGCGCGGGTCGGCGCAAAAGGCGCGTCTGGTCGTTGACATGATTCGCGGCAAGAACGTCAACGAGGCGTTGGCCGTGTTGCAGTACACGAACAAGCGCGCGGCGGACGGCATCGAGAAGTGTGTGCGTTCGGCCGTGGCGAACGCCACCGAGGCGGCGGAAAAGGCGAACATCGCCATCGACCCGGATGATTTGTGGGTCAAGGCGTGTTTCATCGACATGGGGCCGACGAAGAATCGACGCCGCATGCGCCCCGCGCCGCAAGGCCGCGCCTACAAGGAGCGGCGTCATTTTCATCATGTGACCGTGCTCTTGTCGAGCGACGAGGCCGCGGCTCTGGCGAAGGGCAAGCGTCCGTCGAAGGCGGGCAAGCCGCAGACGACCAAACCGGGCAAGAAGCTGGCGGCCAAAGCCGGCGCGCCGAAAGCGTCGGCGAAACGCGCCGCGACGAAGTCGGCGGACACGGGCACGAGCGAGACGAACGCCGCCGCCCCCACAACGCCCGCGACTGAAACGGCAACCGAAGAATAGTTAAGTGTGAACGGAGAATAAATGGGTCAGAAAGTTCATCCATACGGCTTCCGCCTCGGCTATAACAAAGACTGGCACTCGCACTGGTTCGCCAAGAAACAGTACGGCGAGTTCCTTTTGGAAGACCTCAAGCTGAAGGCGACGCTCAAGGCGCGCTTCAACGGCGCGGGCGTCTCGCACGTTGACGTGGAGCGCGCTGCCAACCGCTTGAAGATCATCATCTACACCTCGCGCCCCGGCATCATCATCGGGCGCAAAGGGGCGGAGATCGATAAGCTCAAGGCCGACATCGCCTCACGAACGGGGCGCGAAGTGCTCGTCTCGATTCAGGAGATTCACAAGCCGGAACTCAACGCGCAGTTGCAGGCCGAGAAGATCGCCGTGCAACTGGAGAAGCGCATCGCCTTCCGACGCGCCATGCGCAAGACCGTGGAAGAGACGCTCAGGTTCGGCGGGCAGGGTATCAAGGTCAAAGTCGGCGGCCGTCTGAACGGCGCGGAGATCGCCCGCAGCGAGTGGTACTTGCAGGGTCGGCTGCCGCTGCACACGCTGCGCGCGGACATCGACTACGGCTTTGCCGAAGCGCACACGACTTTCGGCGTCATCGGCGTCAAAGTGTGGATTTACCGCGGCGAGATTCTCGACCCGAAAGCGGCGATGGCGCGCGGCACTGCGACCGACCCGATCAACGAACCGCGCGGCGAACGCGGCGAGCGCGAGCGTCGGCCGCGCACGCGCCGCGAACGTGAAGGCGGCGATAATCGCGGCGACCGTGGAGACCGTGGTCGTCCGCGCGGCGACAGGGCATAAGAAAGTGATAAGTGACAGGTGACAGGTGACAAGATGAAGACAGGTATTATCCTGTCACCTGTCACCGTTTACCTGTCACCAAGTTGAGCGGAGTGAAAACATCATGTTGATGCCGAAAAAAGTTAAGCACCGAAAGCAGATGCGCGGGCGCATGACGGGCACGGCCACGCGCGGCGCGGAGATCAGCTTCGGCGAGTACGGCTTGAAATGTCTGGAGCCGGCGTGGATCACGGACAGGCAGATCGAGGCGGCCCGTATTGCGATGACGCGCCACATCAAGCGCGGCGGCAAAATCTGGATTCGCATGTTCCCTGATAAACCCGTCACGAAGAAGCCGGCGGAAACGCGCATGGGCAAGGGCAAGGGCGCGCCGGAATACTGGGTGGCCGTGGTGAAACCGGGACGCATCCTGTACGAGATCGAGGGCGTGGACGAGCCGACGGCACGCGAGGCGATGCGCCTGGCCGCGCAGAAGCTGCCGATCAAGACGAAATTTGTCACGCGCGCCGAACAGGAAGGGGGCGCAGTTTAATCATGAAGAAACGCGAAGAGTTGGAAAAATTGCGCGGCATGTCGGAAGAGGATTTGCGCGAAGAGGCCGCGCGCATCAAAGAGTCGCTGTTCCGTCTGAACTTTAAACTCGCGCTCGGCGAGACGGACGCGGTGAAGCGTCTGCGGCAGGAGAAGCGGACGCTGGCGCGTTTGCAGACGCTCATCAGCGAGCGGCAGAACGAGCAGGCCGCTTGAAGGTAGATAGATTAGTAAATCGTGAATCGTCAATCGTGAATAGATAAAACCGATTTCTCTATTGACGATTCACGATTCACGGTTCACGAGGATTTGTGATGGCAGAAGAAAATCAGGAACAGGCAGCCGGTGGGGATGCGCCGAAGGAAGAGCGTGCGAGCGCGACCGACGAAGTGCGCGCGGCCGAGACGACCGAGTCGGGCGAGGCGCTCGCGCACGAGGTTGCGCCGAACGTGGATTCGCAGGCCGGAAACGCCTCGGGCACGGAAGCGGGCAAGCGCGGACGCCGCGCGGAGAAGGTCGGCATCGTCGCCTCGGACAAGATGGAGAAGACCATCGTGGTGCGCGTTGACCGCCTGATCAAGCACCCGAAGTATCGCCGCTACGTGCGCCGCACGTCGAAATTCATGGCGCACGACGAGACGGGCGCGACCATCGGCGACAAGGTGCGCATCGTCGAGACGCGCCCGCTGTCGGCCAGGAAACGCTGGCGCGTCGTAGAGATCGTGCAGAAGGCTGAGAAATAGTGACAAGTGACAGGTGACGAGTGACAAGTCAGTACAGGTTTTAATCTCGTCCCTTGTCACTCGTCACCCGTCACTGCGAACGGAGTGAGCAAATGGCTATTCAAATGCAGACATCGCTGGATGTGGCGGACAATTCCGGCGCGCGGCGGGTCGAGATGATTATGAGCATCGGCGGTTCGACGGGGCGGCATGCCGTCCTCGGCGACAAGATCAAAGTGACCGTCAAAGAGGCCGCGCCCGACGGCGCGGTCAAAAAGGGCACGGTGCACAACGCCGTGATCGTGCGCACGCGCAAAGAGGTGCGCCGCAAGGACGGCACCTACATCCGCTTCGACCAGAATGCGGCGGTGCTCATCAAAGACGACAACACGCCCATCGGCACGCGCGTCTTCGGCCCCGTCGCACGTGAATTGCGCGACCTCAATTTTATGAAGATCGTTTCGCTCGCGCCGGAGGTGATTTAAGACCATGGCAGGAACAAGGAAGCGCACCAAAATCAAGAAGGGCGACATCGTGCAGGTGATCGCGGGTCGCGGCTGGGCGACGTTTAAAGGCGGCGAGCGCGCGCCCGTGCGCGGCCGTGTGCTCGAAGTCTCCCCCGTGAAGGGCAAAGTTAAGGTCGAGGGCGCGGGCATCGTCAAGAAGCACCAGAAGGCCAACCCGGCCAACAATCGCGGCGGCGGCATCATCGACCAGGAAGCATGGATCGACATCTCGAACGTCCAGTTGATCGACCCGGAATCGGGCAAGCCGACGCGCGTGCGCGCGGGCGAGTCGAGCGAAGGCGCGCGCCAGCGCATCGCGACGAAGAGCGGGCGTGTCATCGAGAAGTAGTTACGGACGTAAGACGAGGATCGCTAGAGTCTGGAAACGCCGGTCACGCGGGCGAGACCCAGACGCGAGAGGTAGAAGACAATGGCTGCAAGACTGAAAGAGCGTTACCAGAAAGAGATCGCACCCGCGCTCGCCAAGGAGTTCAACATCGAGAACCCGATGGCGACGCCGCGGCTGGAAAAGATCGTCATCAACATGGGACTCGGAGAGGCCATCGGCAACTCCAAGATCATCGACACGGCGGCAGACGAACTCTCGTCCATCTCGGGGCAGAAGCCCGTGACGACCAAGGCCAAGAAGTCCATCGCATCGTTCAAACTGCGCGAGGGCATGCCCATCGGTTCGATGGTCACTCTGCGCGGCGACCGCATGTACGAGTTTTTAGACCGCTTCGTCTCGGTCGCCCTGCCGCGCGTGCGCGACTTTCGCGGCGTCTCGCCGAAAGCGTTCGACGGGCGCGGCAACTACACGCTCGGCATCCGCGACCAGTTGATCTTCCCCGAAATTGATTTCAACAAAGTGGACAAGACGCGCGGGATGAACATCTCAATCGTCACCACGGCGAAAAACGACGAGCAGGCGCGCGCGCTCCTCAAGGCGCTCGGCATGCCGTTCAGACAATAAAGCAGTGACGAGTGACAAGTGACAGGTGACAGGTTAAAACAAAAGAACTTGTCTTCAACTCGTCACTTGTCACTCGTCACTCGTCACTGAGGTCATATGGCAAAGAAATCTTTAATCGCGAAGTCGAACCGGACACCGAAATTCTCGTCGCGCGCTTACACGCGCTGCAAGCGTTGCGGCCGTCCGCGCGGCTACTTGCGCAAGTTCCAACTGTGCCGCATCTGTTTCCGCGAACTCGCGCTGCAGGGTCAGATTCCCGGCGTCGTCAAATCGAGTTGGTAATTATTGGAAATTGACCGTCAGCAGTCAGCACGCGCGCCCGCCAGAGACGCGTGCACGCGCGCTGAAACCTGACGGCGTAAACTGGAGCTGTAGAGTAATGACTGATCCTATTGCCGATATGCTGGCGCGGATGCGCAACGCCATTTCAGCGAAGCACTCGCGCGTGGACATCCCGGTATCGAAATTGAAACTGGAGATCGCCCGCATTCTCAAGGAAGAGGGCTACATCAACAACTTCGTCGTGAAGGGCGAGGGCGTCAAGCGTTCGATCCGCATCTTCCTGCGCTACGATGCGCGCGGCACTTCGTCCATCTCGCACCTCTCGCGCGTGTCGCGCCCCGGCCGACGCGTCTACATGGGTTCGGGCGAAATTCCGAAGGTGCTCGGCGGCTACGGGGTCAACATCGTTTCGACTTCGCGCGGCCTGATGAGCGGCAAGCGCGCGCGCCGCGAAAATGTCGGCGGCGAAGTTCTGGCACAAATCTATTAGGCGTGACAGGTGATAAGTGACAGGTGACTGGATTAAAACCTGTTCTTTCCTGTCACCTGTCACTTGTCACCTGTCACTTAGAGGTTGTTATGTCACGTATTGGAAAGAAAGTTATCACCGTGCCCGCGGGCGTGACCGTTACGATTACCCCGCGCGAGTTGACGGTCAAGGGGCCGAAGGGCACTTTGAAGACGCCCGTGCCCGAAGGCATCACCTTCGAGTTGGAGGGCGACCAGTTGCAGGCGGTGCGTGCCTCCGACGATCTCGCGGCGCAGCACGGGCTGGCTCGCGCGCTGGCGAACAACGCCATCGTCGGCGTCACCACAGGTTTCTCGAAACAGATGGACGTGGTCGGCGTCGGTTACAAGGCCGACGTGCAGGCGAAGAAGATCGTCTTCTCGCTCGGCTATTCGCACCCTATCGAGTTTCCGCTGCCCGAAGGCATCGAAGTGCGCGGCGAGCGCGTCCCGGCGAAGACTTCGATTCAACAGTACCAGTTGACGCTGACGCTCTCCGGCATCGATAAGCAGAAACTCGGGCAGGTCGCCGCCGAGATGCACAGCCTGCGCAAGCCCGACCCTTACAAGGGCAAGGGCGTGCGCTACGCCGACGTGGTGCTGAAACTGCGCCCCGGCAAGACGGGTAAATAACAGTGTCAGGTGACAGGTGACGAGTGACAAGTAAAAATAGATGCTTGTCTCTGGCTCGTCACTCGTCACTCGTCACTCGTCACTGAGGTTAAGAGATGGCACAGAAAGATAGAGCAGAAGTTCGCAGGGCGGTGCATAAGCGCATCCGCCGCAAGGTGTCGGGGAGCGCTGAGCGGCCGCGCCTGACGATCTACCGCAGCCTGAACCACATCTATGCGCAGATCATCGACGACGAGCAGGGGCGCACCATCGCCGCCGCCTCGACGACCGAGAAAGACCTGCGCGGCGCGACGGGCGGAAACATCGACGCCGCCGTGCGCGTCGGCCGTGCGATTGCCGAGCGCGCCCTGTCGAACGGCGTCGAAAGCGTCGTTTTTGATCGCGGCGGGTATCGTTATCACGGGCGCGTGAAGGCTCTGGCCGACGCCGCGCGCGAGGCCGGGTTGAATAAGAACGAGGCGGCGGCACAGGCACAGCAGGAGCAAGCCGCCGAAGCAGCAGCAGGACAGGAGCAGTAATGCGACAACCGAGACAGAGAATTTCAGCGCAGGGACTTGATCTGAAGGATCAGGTGATCAGCATCAACCGCGTGACCAAGGTGGTCAAGGGCGGCAAGAACTTGAGCTTCGCCGCGCTCGTCGTCATCGGCGACGAATCGGGGCACGTCGGCTTCGGCAGCGGCAAGGCGCGCGAAGTGCCGCTCGCCATCAAGAAGGCCATCGAGTCGGCGAAGAAGAATTTGATCCGCGTGCCGCTCATCAACAAGACGCTGCCGCACCAGTTGATCGGCAAGTACGGCGCGGGGCGCGTGATGATGAAACCGGCCTCGGAAGGCACGGGCGTGATCGCGGGCGGCGCGGTGCGCGCCATCATGCAGGCCGTGGGCGTGCACGACGTGCGCACCAAGGTACTCGGCTCCACGAACCCGCACAACGTCGTGCGCGCCACCTTCGACGGGCTGCTGAACATGAAAGACCCGTTGGAACTAGCGCGCCTGCGCGGCAAGCAGGTCGAAGAACTTTAAGTTTCAAGTTGCAGGTTTCAGGCTTCAAGACTGAAAAGCTCTTCGGTCTTTAACCTGACCCTTGAAACCCGAAACTTGAAACCCTTGAGAGGATTTATGGCAGAGCAGAATCA
>DATCWB010000242.1:0-11124 GCA_036566625.1 Pyrinomonadaceae bacterium | reverse complement strand
TCTTCCGACGCGTGGGGCTATCGCATCTTCCCGCCCCGTCCAAAATTGTTCTCCCCTTCACTTGCCCGCGCGTCGGAAGATGCGATAGCCCCACGCGTCGAGTGCGAGCGCGGGGAGGCCGACGGTGCGCGCGCGCGGTTTGTGTTCGGGCGCGGGCGCGTCGGGCGGCAGCGGCGGCGCGACATCGGGCGTCACGTCCACGAACATTGCGCCCCCCGGCGATTCAATCGTGCCCGCGAACGGGCGGCTCGATAGGTTGATCGAGACGAGCATCTCTTCGTCGCCCGCGCGGCGCAGGTAGGTGACGATGCGCGTCTCGTCGGAATTGCGCAGCCACTCGACCGAGCCGCGCCGGAGCGCGGGGCTGGCGCGCCTGAGTTCGATGATCTGTTTGTAGAAGCGCGGAAACTCCGGCCGCCGCTCGGCGATCTTCCAGAAGACCGGCAGCCGCTCGAACAACGCGGGCGCGCCCGACTCGGTCGTGTCGCCCACTTCCATGCCGTTGTAGATGAGCGGCACGCCGTCCAAAGTGAACATCAGGGCGGAGGCGGCCAGCGCCGCGCGTTCGCCGAAGCGCGCGATGGCGCGCCGTTCGTCGTGGTTGTCGGAGAAGCGCAGGTGCAGAGCATTGCGCGGCCACTTCGCGTGCTCCTCTTCCCACGCCGCGCGCACGCGCGTCGCGGGGTGAGCGCCCATGAGCACGTCCGACATCGCATGGTGCAGCGGCCACGAGTAGTCCACGTCGAAGGCTTTAATCAACAACTCCGGCTCGTGCCATTCGGCGAGCATCAGGATGTCCGGCTTGACGCGTTCGAGTTCGGCGCGCGCCTGTTCCCAGAAATCCGTGGGAACCATCCCGGCCACGTCGCAGCGAAAGCCGTCGAGGTCGTATTCGCGCAGCCAGAACTTGAGCATGTCGATCATGTAGGCGCGAAGCGCGGGGGTGTCGTAGTTGAGGTCGGCCACATCAGCCCAATCGGCGACGGGCGGGATGATCTTGCCCGCGCGGTCGCGCGTGTGGAAATCGGGCTTCGCCGTCAGCGCGTTGTCCCAGGAGGTGTGATTCGCCACCACGTCTATGATCACTTTCAGGCCGCGCCGGTGCGCCTCCGAGACGAGCCGCTTGAGGTCTGCGGGCGTGCCGTAGTCCGGGTTGACGGCGTAGTAATCGCGCACGGCGTAGGGGCTGCCGAGCGTGCCCTTCGCGCGCTCGCGCCCCGTAGGGTGAATCGGCATCAGCCAGAGGATGTTGACGCCGAGTTGTTTCAGACGGTCGAGTTCGGCGGTGATGCCCGCGAAGTTTCCGCGCGCGGAAAAGTTGCGCGGGAAGATTTCATAGACCACGCCGTCCTGCACCCACGCGGGCACAGAACGCGCCGTCTCTTTCGAGAAGTCGCGCGGCGTTTGCGACGCCTGCGCGCGCGCGAGGTTGGGGTCAGGTAACGAGGACATAATGATCAAGAGCAGCGAAAGGGCGAATTTGCACGACGAAGCTTTCGCTGCAAAGTTGCACGATGAAGTTTTCATATCGTTGGCGTTGTCTACTTGCGACGGTAATGCGGGCAATGGCCGCCGGGCGACGTGATGACCAGTTTGATCGGCCCCGCGCCTTCCGTCAGGGTGAACTTCACCGGCTCGGCGTGCATCTGCATGCCCTCGAAATTGTTGGCGTGGGCACGCGCCCAGTAGGTCAGGCCGTCGAAGCCCGTCACCTGATAGTGCCCTTCCTGCCCGTCAACTTTTTTAACGCGGGGCGGACTGGCATCCCACTCGTAGTCAAAGTCTTCCAGGTACAGAAAAGCATCGCCCACGGGGCGGCCGTCCGGCCACGTCACGACGATCTCGACGGCGCGGTCGGCGGGAGTCGGCAACAGTTGCAGATCATACGCGGGCAGGTTCTCACCCTCGACGACGGTAATCACCGTCGCCTGCGCCTCGCTCCAGACGCCGGGATAGTAAGTGCGCGGGCGGGAAGTGTGCTCGCCGAGATTGCGGGACAAACTAAAGAAGAGCAGGTAGCGGCCGGTCGGGATGCCTGTCAACACGTAATCCCCTTCCTGATTCGTGAAAGTGTAGTTGCCTTTGGAAGTTGTTTCCGCGCCGTCGGCCGCGATCAGATTGACTTCGAGTGACGGCAGCGGACGCCCCTGCGCATCGAGCACGCGGCCTTTGAGGCGCACGTTCGACTGGGTGTGGAAATCGAGTTGGGCGCAGCCGCGCGCGCTCACCCGTGCGGAACCGTCGTCTGCGGAGAGATGCGCCGGGTAGGCGGGCGTCACTCGATAATTGCCGGGCGGTAAATCCTTCAACTCATACTTGCCGCGCGCGTCGGTCAACGCCTCGAATGTTCGGTTGCCGCTGCGAGCCGTGACCTTGATGCCCGCGAGCGGCAACAGCCCTCCCTTGTCTTTCCCCACACTCAGGTCGGTGCGCACGATGCGCCCGAAGATTCTGGCGGTCGGGGCGGCGCGCGGCAGTTCGTTGACGTACTTCAAGTCCGCGGCGGCGTCTTCCAGCTTGCCCGTGCGGTTCCTGGAAACGGTCAGCGTCCCGTCATTCTCCTCGCCGAAATTCGCGTAGATGAAATAGGTCTCGCCCACGTTGAAGCTGTAATCGCAGTCCGTATAACCACCTACCGCCCTCATCTCCTGCTCTCCGTTGGGGAGGACGACGGGGGTCGGCATGATCTCCTCGTTGACCACTTCGGCCAGCTTGCCCTTCACGCCCTTATAGGCCGTCTCGACGGAAAAGCGCGTAATGCGGCGACGATAATTCCAGCGGAGGTCGCCTTCGCCCCGCTGGTAGATGTCGGAGTAGACCTCCTCCTTCACCGTGCCGACGAAGACCGCCTGCGCGCTCCAATACGCCTGGCACGGCGGCGCGTAATCAGAGAATGGACAGAAGGCTTCGGCGCGCCCGGCGAGCGCGATGGTCAAAGCAAAGACCGCGAGCAGGGTTGAAAAATGTCGAGACTTCATCGCTGTTACTCCTGACCACAATCATCCGCGAACACTTAGAACACTTATGTTTCAAGAACGTTGCGTCGGCTCGTCGATCAGGCCGGTGCTCGGCACGGGCTGCGCGGATTGCTGCACGGTGAGCAGTTCGCGTTCATCGCCGCGCAGCACGTCGCCGACGGGCACGCCACGTCGCTCGGACACGTCCTCGACGATCAGCACGCTCACGGCCGCGACGAGCATGCTGATGCCGCCGAGGACAACGGCCTTGACGGGGTCGCCGCCGAGCAGGCTGTTGAAGATCGGCGGCACGACGAACGACATCACGACCTGCGGGATGACGATGAACAGATTGAAGACGCCCATGTAGACGCCCATGCGCGCGGGCGGGATGGCCGTGGACAAGATCACGTAGGGCATCGACAGGATCGACGCCCAGGCGATGCCCACGCCCGCCATGCTCGCAAACAGCATCCACTTATTCTGCACGAAGAAGACCGACACCAGCCCGAGGCCGCCGCAGGCGAGCGCAAGCGCGTGCACGGTCTTGCGGTTGGTGGCGCGCGCAAGCCCCGGCAGCAGGAACGCCACGAGGAAGCAGACGATGTTGTAGACGGCGAAGCAGAGGCCGCCCCATTCCGTGCCTTCGGCGAAGCGCGGCGAGTTCTGATCCGGCGCTTGGAAGACGTGGCGGGCGATGGCGATGCCGAAGAACTGCCACATGCAGGGCAGCGCGAACCACGTGAAGAATTGCACGACGGCCAATTGCTTCATCGTCTTCGGCATGTCGCGCACCGAATGGAAGATTTCCGCGAAGCCCGCGAGCACGCCCCGCCGCTCGCGCTTCATGCGCATGAACGCCTCGATGTCTTCGGGCGGGTACTCCGTGGCCGTGAAGACCGTCCACAGCACGGCGAGCAGGAAGACGGCCGCGCCGATTTTGAAGGCGTAATCCACCGAGACGGGGATGCCGCTCGCCATCACGCCGACGATGCCGGCGGCCGTGAAGATGTAGGGCAGCGCGTTGGCGAGCGTCTGCCCGATGCCGATGAAGAAACTCTGCGTCACGAAGCCGGTGGTGCGTTGTTCTTCCGGCAGTTTGTCGGCGACGAAGGCACGAAAAGGCTCCATCGTGATATTGATGCTGGCGTCAAGTATCCAGAGCAAGCCCGCCGCCATCCAGACCGAAGACGAGTTGGGCATGAAGAAGAGGGTGATGCTGGCGATGATCGCACCGACGAGGAAGTAGGGGCGGCGGCGGCCGAGGCGGTTCCACGTGCGGTCGCTCATTGAGCCGATGATCGGCTGCACGAGCAGTCCCGTGACCGGCCCGGCCAACCAGAGATACGGCAGCGTGCTCTCCTCCGCCCCGAGGTACTTGTAGATCGGACTCATGTTGGCGATCTGCAAGCCCCAGCCGAACTGGATGCCGAGGAATCCGAAACTCATGTTCCAGATTTGCCAGAAGCTCAAACGTGGCTTTTGCTGCGTCATCTCTGTTGCTCCTTTAACAAGCTATCGGCCGTCAGCTTTCAGCCGGCGCAACCTGTTCGGCCTGCCGCTGACGGCTGAGGGCTGACGGCTATCTCGCGTACAAATTGATGTCTTCGAGTATGACCTCGCGGTCGAGCGAGAGCGCGAACAGGAGTGCGCGCGCCATGTTGCGGACGTGGATCGCGCCCGCGCGCGGTTCAACATCCGCGCCCGTGTGGTCAACGTCAACGAGGCCGGGGCAGAAGTTGAAGACTCGTATGTTCGCGCCGGTTTTGCGCGCGTGGTCGCGCAAACTCTCCGCGTAACCGAGCAGGCCGAACTTCGAGGCGCAGTAGGAAGGCACGTCCGCATAGCCGTGCTTGCCCGCCTGCGAAGAGATGTTCACCACGTCGCCGAAGTCTTCGCGCAGCATGTAGGGGAGCGCGGCGCGCACGAGCCACATCGCGCCGCGCAGATTCGTCTCCAACACCTTGTCCCAGCCCGCTTCCGTGATGCTCTCGACCGACTCTGCGACGGCCAGCCCCGAATTGTTGACGAGCACGTCAATCGCGCCGAAGCGCGCGGCGACGTGATTAACGAGCGCGTCCGTCTGCGCGAGATCGCGTATGTCGAAGGCGTAAGGATGGACGCGCTCCGCTCCCATCCGCGCGTTCAACTCGTCGGCCGTCGCCCGAAGCACATCCTCGCGCCGCGACGCGATGACGACGGCTCGCACGCCCGACTCCGCCAGCACTCCGGCGAACGCGCGCCCGATCCCACTGCCGCCGCCCGTGATGAGCGCGACCTGTTCGGTCAAAGGTTTGTTGCGAAGGGGCATGTTTTACCCGTAGCTTTCGCGCCCACGCGGCTTCGATTAAGTCGTCGTGTCAAAGTAGCGGAACGTTCGTCAAAATACTCGCCGAGCGCGCGGGCAGCGTGAGTTTCAATACACCGTCCCGGGCACGCGCGCTCTTGAGCGTGCCGAGATGATCCTCAAAGGGCACGTCGCTCATCATGAGGTGCGCGAGGCGCGCGGGCGCGAGGCTGAACTCCAAGGTGGCGGGCTTCGTGTCGTTGTTGAAGACGACGACGACCGCGCCGCGTTCCGACACGCGCGCGTAGGCGTACTGCTGCTCGGCGGCGCGCAGGGTGACGAGCGCGCCGCGACGGAGCGGTTCGAGTCCGGCGCGCAGGCGTGCGACCCGCCGCGTGTGCTCGAAGATGTCCTGCTCTAGCGAAGTGCGTCCCGCGCGCGTGAAGGCGTTGCGGCGGTCGCCGGGAAAGCCGCCGGGGAAATCCTGTCTGGTCGTCGGTTCGTCCGCGCCGGTCATGGCGATCTCGTCGCCGTAGTAAATCTGCGGCACGCCGCGCGTCGTGAGCAGAAACGTGTGCGCCAGTTTCAGCCCCGCGACGGTCGCCCCCGGCTCGCTCATGAAACGCCCGTCGTCGTGGCTGCCGACGAGCGTCACGAGCAGATCGGGGTTCGTGTAGAGCGCGTCCTTCGCCAGCAGCCGCGCCACATCTTTGAGGGGCTTGCCGCTCGCAAAGGCGTGGCGCGCGGGGTAGAAGAGCGGGAAATCGAGCAGCGAATCGAGGCCGGAATCGACGCCGTCGAAACGCACGCGCCCGCCCTGAAAGAAGGAGACGTGCACCGGATCGCCGTCCTTGACCTCGCCGAAGACGCGCACCTGCGGGAACTCGCGCTTGATCGCCGCCGTCCAGTCGCGCCAGAAACTATTGGGCACGTACTGCCAGGTGTCCTCGCGGATGGCGTCGAGTCCGGTCGTGCCGATCCACCAGAGCGTGTTCTGGATGAGGTAACGCTTCGTCTCCTCGTCGTCCTGATTGAAGTCCGGCAGGAAATCGAGAAACCAGCCCTCCATCGTGGCGCGCTTGATTTGCGGGTCGGCGCGCGGGTCGTGCAGCGCCCACGTCTCGAAGACGTTGGCGAGGTGACGCTCGCGCGTGCCGTTGAACCACGTCGGCGTCGGCTGATCCGCGACCCACGGGTGATACGGGCCGGTGTGATTGACGACGCTGTCCTGAATGATCTTGATGCCTGCCTTGTGCGCCTCCTCGACGAGTTCGCGCAACCTGGCGTGCGTGCCGAAGTGCTCTTCGACCGCGTAGAAATCCTGCGCGTTGTAGCCGTGAAATCCCGTGCTTGGGCGTCCCTCCTTCAACTCGATCTCGTTCGGGCGGTCGTAGTTGTCGTACCACGGGCTGAGCCAGAGGGCGGTGACGCCGAGGTCTTTCAAATAAGGCAGACGGTTGATGACGCCTTGCAGGTCGCCGCCGTGATAGTAGAACTTGTTGTTACGGTCGTAGATGCCGCGCGACTGCGCCGGGTCGTTGTTCGAGGGGTCGCCGTCCGCGAAGCGGTCGATCATCAGCATGTAAATCAGATCGTCGGGCGAGAACCCCTGAAAGCGGCCGGTACGATTGAGTGGGGGAAGTATCTCGAAGCGCGCCTCGACGACGCCCGCCGGAGTCGTGACGCGCAAGCGACGCACGCCGGGCGCGGCCTGCGGATCAATCACCACGTCAACGAAGAGATACGTGCCCCGTGCGTTAACGCGCGTGAGCCCCGTCTCGACGCCCGCGCCGACTGTCTCCACACGCGCGCCCGTCAAGTTCCTTCCCCGCAGCATGACACGCACAGGGTTCTGAGTGCTGCCCGCCCACCAACTCGGCGGCTCGACCTTCACCACTTCCGGCGCGCCCTGCGCGGAGGCAAATGAGACGGCGGAAAGATAGAGGACGACGAGAACGAAGAGACGCGGAAATTTGTTGCTCTTAGTGATCATGTTTATGAAGTCTCGTTCGGCGAATCAAGGCGAAGGGTTATAGGGTTAAGGCAACGGTTTTATCAGCCCCGCCAGGGGCGTTTGAAAATAGCCCGGCGATTTATCGCCGGGATTACGCGTCCAAATATAAAATGAGTCCCGTAGGGACGATTGAAATCATCCCCACACATGTCGCTCGTCGTATTCGATCCCGTGCTTTTGCAGAAACGCGCGAAACTCTTCTTCAAAAGTTCTCTGCCGATGATGCTCGGCCTGCCTCCGAATGTAAGCAATTGTCTGTTCGACGTGTGAGAGGCTGACGCTAAACGCCCCGTAACCTTCCTGCCACGCAAAGCTACGCATATCGGGAAAAGTCTCATGGACAAACTTCGACGAGCCGCCCTTGATCAATTGCATCGCTTTCGCGACCGGCATGGTTGCAGGCAACGAGAGAAGCACATGAATGTGATCGGCAACGCCGCCGATAGCAAGTGCCTTCATGCCGTTCTCCTTTGCGATGCCGCCGATGAAAGGCCAGAGACGTTGTTGCAGTTCCGGCGTAATGAATTTGTGCCGTTCCTTTGTGCTGAAGACGCAGTGCATCAGATTACTCAGGTAAGAATGCGGCATCGTAGTTTCAATCGTCCCTACGGGACTCGAAATGTTTTTTTGGCTTCTCAACCCGGCGATAAATCGCCGGGCTATTGTCAGCGGTCCCTACGGGACTTAAAAACTTCCCCGGGATGATGCTCGCCCGGTCTGATGCCTGCCCGGTTTAATGTTCATCCGATTTGAGGTCGCTTACTTCCGTCTTCAAGTTGCGGCCGTAGAGTTCGGTCAATGCCTTGAGACGGTCGCGCAGATCGTTTGTGAGCGCGCCCGCCGCGTAGCGCCAAGACCAGTTGCCGTCGGTGCTGTTGGGCAGATTCATGCGCGCCTCGTTGCCGAGGCCGAGGATGTCTTGCAGCGGGATGATCGCGATGTTGCCGACCGAGGCGAGGACGGCGCGGATGAAGTCCCAGTGAATCTCGCGGCCGTCCGAGTTGAGATAGTCGAGACAGAACTTGCGCTCTCGTTCGATCTCGGCGGGCGTGCGGGTCGAGCCTGCGCCCGCCTCGGATTTGAACCAGCCGACGGTCGTGTCGTTGTCATGCGTGCCGGTGTAGACGGCGATGTCGCGGTGGTAGTTGTGCGGCAGGTCTATGTTCTTGCTGTCGCCGCCGAAGGCGAACTGGAGTATGCGCATGCCGGGAAAGCCGAAGTCGTCGCGCAAAGCTTCTACGTCGGGCGTGATGACGCCGAGGTCTTCGGCGAGGATGGGGAGCGTGCCGAGGGCGCGTTTGATGGCCTCGAAGAGTTCGCGCCCCGGCGCGTTTACCCAACGGCCGCGCTCGGCGGTCGTGTCGCCACCCGGTATCTCCCAACTCGCGGCGAAACCCCGGAAGTGATCTATGCGCAGGATGTCCACCGTGCGCAGCATCGCGCTGACGCGCGCGATCCACCAGCGGAAATCATCGGCGCGCAGGCGCTCCCAGTCGTAGAGCGGATTGCCCCAGAGTTGGCCGGTCGCGCTGAAGTAATCGGGCGGCACTCCGGCCACGACGCGCGGGCTGCCGTCTTCGTTCAACTTGAAGAGGTGCGGGTTCGTCCACACGTCGGCCGAATCGTGCGCGACGAAGATCGGGATGTCGCCGATGACGGAGACGCCCCGCTCGTTGGCGTAACGCTTGAGCGCGTGCCACTGTTTGAAGAAGAGGAATTGATAGAACTTCTGCGCGCTCACCTGTTCGCGCAAGCCTTCGCGGGCGGCGGCGAGCGCACCCGGCTCGCGCCTCGTCATCGGCGGCTCCCACTTGTTCCACGCCACACCGCCGCGCGCATCTTTCATCGCGCGATAGAGGGCGTAATCGTCCAGCCACGCGGATTCGCGCTGGCTGAATGTCTCGAACGCGCCGCGCAGGGACGTGTCGGTCGTGTGGCTAAACTTTTCAAACGCGCGCCGCAGCAGTTTGTTCTTGAACTCGATGGCCGGGCCGAAGTCTACCCGGTCGGGCGGGAGAGAGGGCGCGCCGTCGAGGTCGCGTCTGTCCAGCAAGCCTTCGGCCAAGAGGCGTTCGGGGCTGACGAGCAGGGTGTTGCCCGCGAAGGCCGAGAAGGATTGATAAGGCGAATCGCCATAGCCCGTGGGGCCGAGCGGGAGGACTTGCCAGAGCGTCTGCCCGCTCGCGGCGAGAAAATCTATGAAGCGGTAAGCCTCTGCGCCCAAATCGCCGACGCCGTAACGCCCCGGCAGGCTGGTCGGATGCAACAGGACGCCGCTCGAACGTGAAAAACTCACAGACGAACCCCTCACTGGTAGAGTTGAACAGAGCTAATTGCTTGTATCTCGCTTGCGACTACTTTTACAACAGAGGCCGCCTATCATCAAGCCGCTCGCCCCGCGAGAATCTTCTAAGGAGCGACGCGCCGCAAGACTCGATAGGCGACCGCCGTGCGCGCCGGTACTTCAAACTTGATCTCGCCGCCCGCGATCCTCTCGCTTCTTTTCGCCACCATGAGCGGAGAGAGTTCCGCGCCGTCGGCGAGACCGGCGAAGGCGGCGGGCGCGGCGATCTGCTTCGGCGCGGCGGCGCGGTTGAAGGCGACGATGATCGTCTCGTCGGCGAGCTGACGCGCGAAGGCGTAGGTGTCTTCGTCGAACGCGAGATCGATCTGGCGGCCACGGCGCAGGGGCGCGTTCTCGCGCCGGAGTTTCAGCCAGTCGCGCGTCCACTCGAACATGCGCCGTTGGCGCGGCGTGTGCTTCTCCGGATTGATGGCGTCGCGCGGGTCGCCGGGGAAGCCGCCGGGAAAGTCGCGCCGGTTGTCGGGGTCGTCGCCGCCTTCCATCGCCAGTTCTTCGCCGTAGTAGATCTGCGGCGTCCCGCGAATGGAGAGGGTGAAGGCCATGTGCAGCATCGCCCCTTCGAGCGTCGCCCCTTCGAGCGACATGAAACGCTTCACGTCGTGGTTGTTCGTCAGCGTGACGAGGCGCGAGGCGTCCGCGTAGAGCGCGTCGTACTTGAGCGTGTCGCGCAGGTGACGCAAAGGCTTCTTGCCCGTGAAGGCGTCGAGCGATGCCTGCCAGACGGGAAAGTCGAAGACCGCGTCGAGTTCCGTGTCTATGCCGTCCCAGCCGGTGCGCCCGCCGAGGAAGAAACTCGTATGCGCCGGGTCGCGGTCGAAGACCTCGCCGACCATCCAGAGCTTCGGATACTGGCGGCGCAGGGCGCGGCTCAGGTCGCGTATGAAGGGGCGCGGCATGTACTGGATCGTGTCCTGCCGGATGCCGTCGATGCCCGTCTTCTCCGCCCACCACAGGGCGTTCTGAATCAGGTAACGCGCGACCTCCGGCTCGTCCTGATTCATGTCCGGCAGATCGTCGGAGAACCAGCCGTCGAGCGTGGGACGACGCGCCTCCGCCGACGCGTGCGGCGAGAGCAGGAGGTCTGAGCGGAAAGGGTTTTGCAGGTGGCGCGCGAGCGTGCCGTGAAACCAGTTGTCGAGCGGCGGGTCACTCACCCACGGGTGCTGCGAGCCGACGTGATTGGCGACCTGATCCTGTATGACCTTGATGCCGTTGGCATGCGCCTTCTCGATGAACTCCGTCACCCAACCGATATTGTCCGCGAAGCGGTTCTCGACGGCATAATAATCCGTGGCGTGGTAGCCGTGGTAATAGGTGTACGGACACCACGGCCGGTCGCAGGATTTAACGCCGTCGTAGTTGTCGTACCAGGGGGTGAGCCAGAGGGCGGTGACGCCGAGTTGGCGGAAGTAGTGGAGATTTCCGATCAGTCCGTGCACGTCGCCGCCGTGCCAAGCGGAACATCGATGCCTGGATCGCCGAGATGGATGGGGAAGGGCTC
>DATCWB010000241.1:0-14668 GCA_036566625.1 Pyrinomonadaceae bacterium | reverse complement strand
ACGAGGCGGATTGGAGCAGTGCTATCGGGCTTCATCCAGTAGTTGCTGAAGCTCACGGCGATAACCGCGGCTTGCTTTGAGACGTTTGCCGCTGGTCAAAGTGATGACGTACTCACCTTTAAAAAGAGGTCGGATGTCTTTGATGCGCTCGATATTAACTATGGTCGAACGGTGAATTCTGAGGAATTTTTGTGAATCCAATTTGGCGTGAAAGTTTCCCATCGTCTCGCGAATCAAATGGGTCTGGCTGCCGCTGTGCAGACTTAAATTATCACCCGCGCCTTCGACCCAATCAATTTCTTCGATCTTCAGAAAATAGATGCGCCCGCCTGATTTAATGACGACGCGATCAATCGGTTCTTTCTGAGCCGCCCTTTCCGGTTTTCTGTGATCCGCGTCCGTCGATGACTCGCCGCCGGTCTTTAATTTCATGTCTTGCAGCATGGCGAACAGACTCTCGCTGATTTCGCCGAGTTTTTGTTGCCGGACAAAGGTCTTGGCTCTTTGCAAAGCGGCGTTGAAGCGGTCGTGATCGAAAGGCTTGAGCAAATAGTCGAGCGCGTGTGCCTCGAAGGCGCGAAGGGCGTGTTTATCATATGCGGTAACGAAAACGGTCAGGGGCATCCGCTCTGCCCCGACTTCTTCGATCACCTGAAACCCATCCATTTCCGGCATCTGGATGTCAAGAAAAACAACGTCCGGAGACTGCTCGCGGATTACCGTCACCGCCTCTCGTCCGTTGCGGCACTCGCCAATTACTTCGATGTCGGGGTCGTCGCCCAGCATCACCAGCAACGCCTCGCGGGCGAGTGTTTCATCATCGACGACAAGGGCGCGGATTTTCCGATTCAAAGCAGCCCTGCTTTCGTTTGTTCCTGAGCGGCGAGGAATGGGATCACGATTTGCGCTATCGTCCATCCGTTTTCCCTACGGCTCAGGCTGAAACTATAATCCTCGCCATAAAGCTCCGAGAGACGCGCCCGTGTGTTTTTTAACCCCAGGCCGGCGGCGCCGTTTTGCCCGCCGATTTTCTTCGCGTCTTTTCCGTCATCGCGCACTTCCATCAGAACTTGATCGTTTTGCAGGCGGGCTACGATCTGTATCCGGCTGCTTCCCGAATTAGAATCCACGGCATGGCGCATGGCGTTTTCGACGAGCGGCTGCAATATTAAATTCGGCACCCGGGCTTCGAGCGCTTGCGGATCAATCTCCCACTCGACGGCAAGCCGGTCATGAAAGCGGATGCGTTCGATCTCCATGTAACGCCGCGTAAATTCAATCTCGTCTTCGAGCGTCAAAACCTGCGTCTCTATATTATCAAGCGTCAAGCGCAGAAGTTCGCTGAGGCGGTTGATCATTTTAACCGCGTCCCGATTTTCATTCTTTAGAACCAGAGCCGTAATCGAGTGCAGCGTGTTGAATAAAAAGTGCGGGTGCAGTTGCATCTTCAGCGCCTGAAGCCGGGCATTCGATAGCTGTGCGTCAAGCTTTGAAGCCTTTAAACTTTCGTTCTGGTACTGCTGGTAGTATAAGAAAACCAAGCTGCTTGAAAGAATTACCCAGTAAACCAGCATGTTAGATATGATGATTGAGACCCAATCATGCTGATCCGGTCGGTAAAATTGCTCGATGTTATAACTTGTCGAATCTTTCAGAACTGGTAGAAGAAGCAGCGGCAATCCCTGCACGAGCATCGCCCAGGCGGTTCCCACCGATAAGTAGAACAGCAAGCTCTTAACCAGACGCGTGCGATCAAAAGAGAAATGGCGCGACAGGATGAGAACTATCGGAGCGTGAATTGCCCAAAACATCCAGAACGGAGCAAGTTCGGTGATATTTTCCGACACATCTTCCGGCTCATTTAATCTGAAATAGAGAGAAGCCGCGCTCAACAGATAGACGACAAAAGCGCCCGTCGCCAGGATCAAAAGCCATTGAAAAGTAGAAATTCGTCGCATTTTTAATCAAGTATAAGGCACTGACCGGGATTTTTATATTTGAAGTTTAAACTCATTTTCGAGTCGCGTTTTCTGTCCGCCCCTTGACGTTTCAGCAGAATGAAAATACGTCAAGAGGCTCGGCTTTGAAGTACGCAGGGATGAGGTGATTATGTTCGGGTTGTCGGCCTACCGGGGCTGGCCCCGTCGCAGGCTCCACAGTCCGTGCGCCGAGAGGATGACGGAGAAGAACGCAGTCACGCCGAGCGCGATGAGCGTCCAGACGAAGAAGAATTCTCCGAAGTCTCCGCCGGCGTTGATCTTGCCCCCGACAAGTCCCGACCCCGTCATGTGAAGGACGGGGATGCCCGACGCGAGCAGAGACGAGACGAGGATGATGACGTACCCTGTTCGCCGTCCGGCGAGCGCCAGCGTTCCGTACAGCCAGACGAGCAGGAAGAGCACCGGAACGAGGTTCGAGAGCTTTCCCGGTGCCATCCCGCGCACGACATCGTCCGCATGGTGCAACGAGATGAAGAGGATCGAGAGCAGAGACGCGACGGTTAACATAACGTTGTGTTTCAATTGATATTCTCCTTGTTAGATTTGCCTGTGCCTCTCGGCGAGCTACAGGAGCGGCTTCAGGCGAGACTAATCATAAAGTCCGGTTCCCCGACGGCGTTGCTCTGTGCGCTGTCGAGACGGCTTCATTGCTCTTTGCTCTCGACGGTGGATGGATCGAAGCCGGAACGTTCGCGCATCCGTTGCCGGAAACGTTCGCGCTCTTCGGGGGTCATGTTCTCGTAACGATCTTCCATGCGACGGCGGAAGTTGGAGCGACCTGAACCGTGGAATCCCCCGCCGAAGAGGATGCGGCACAGCGCCAGAAGTCCGAGCGCTTGCCAGAAGCCGATCCGGGGCCAGCCGAAGAGAGACGGCAGCAGCCAGTTCCAAAGGTGCTTAACTATTTCAGCGCCGATAAGGATGAATACCAGTATCCCCAGGATCGCCAGCGGAGCAATCCAAATCAATCTCCTCAATCTCGGCCTCATGTTTAGTCCCTCACGCTTTCGTAAATTCGTCGTAAATGTCTTGCAACCGCCGGCGCAGATGCAGCACCGCATAGCGTTTGCGCGAGAGCAACGTGTTCACGCTCACTCCGGTTTCGGCGGCGATCTCCCTGAAGCTGCGACCCTCCAACTCGTGCGCGACAAACACCCTGCGCTGCTCGTCCGGCAGCTCGTCGAACGCCAGTTCCAGTTCCTCTAAAAGCACGGTGCGGGCGTAGAGCGCCTCCGGCCCGTCGTCGGGTGAAGGCAGCAGGTCTTCCAGCCGCAGCAATTCGCCCTCCTCGTCCGCGACGGTGATGTCGCCGAAGCTCTCCGGCTTCTTCCGGCGGAAGAGGTCGATGATTTGATTGCGCGCCACGCGAAACAGCCAGCCGGCGACGTGATCAATCGGCATCAGCATGCGGTTCGCTTCCACCAGCTTGTAGAAGACATCCTGCAAAATGTCCTCAGCGTCGCGCGGGTCGGGCACGCGCCGGCGAATGAAATTGCGCAGCCGGGACTGCTCCCGCTCGACCACTTCGGAGATTCGCTCGTCTTGTTCGAGTGTCATCGCACCAGTCTCGCCGTGCCCTTCACCTGCGTCTGTAGACGAATGAAGGGGTGCGTATATTGTAGGGTCGCCGGGTTGCTGAGGATGACGAGGGTCTGCTTGGCAAGCTGAAAGCGCAGGGCGTGATCTGAGGAAGCCGCATAACGCTCTGGTTAACTCGCGCCGAGCGAACAGCTTTCAATTTTCAGCGAAGGAAGGATGACGAAAAGATTGCTATCGAGGCATCGGGTTGAAATGAGTTGTTCGGCCTCGTCGGGTGGAATAAGGCAACGCTCAGCTTTGCCTGATATACCTCTTCAACCGGGGGGCGGTTCACCTAATAGTTCTGTTGTGTGTTCCGCCACACTTAACGGTGGATATGGTTTAGCCCTTGTCACGTCGTCAAGCATTCGCGGTGCGTGAGCCGTAGCAGATAGCTCTGAGAGTTCGGTTGTAGTTAGTCCACCATCGAATTGCTTCGTCTGACGCAGCATCGTCTTAGACTTAACCATCTCGCCGACGCCGGAGGCTAACGAAACAATCCCCCAGCAAGCCATCCAGCCGAAAAAAACCGTCCAGAGCATCACCAATGGGAAACTCACTCCAATAAATAATGCCGGGACGCCGCCAATCAACAGTGCGGCTCCGAGGAGCATCGCCCCCATAATAATTTTATGCTTGCTCTCAGCGTACTTTTCAAGCCAGGCTCCGGGCAGGGGAACTTTATTGGTCAAGACCAAAGCCACAGCCTCCTGGTCTGTGCCACAGGTACGGCAGAATTTCGCATTGTCAGTATTTTGAGTGGCACATTGTGGGCAATACATTTTGCGCTACCTCCTGACAATTATAAACGAGTGGACGCGACTATTTTGTTCTGTAAATGGTGGTCTTGCAGTCACTGATATTCTGATTGGTAGTGTTGCAACAAAATATTTCGGCCACGATTATTAGAAGCGGATAGATCACTATGTGAATACAATATCCGGTATAGCCGGAAAGTTTGCAACACCACCTTTTTTTAATCTGATGTGCGGAAGAAGCCCGCCGCGATGAAGGTTTTTCTCCAGCCCGACCAGGCGTTGTCGAGTCTCTGCGCGTCGAAGCCGTGGCGACTGACGAGATGTTCCTTCGCCCACGCGACCGTGTGGCCTCGGACGAGGGCGTCGAGGAGATAGTACTGGGCGGGTTTTATTTCCAGCAGTCCCAAGCGGTAATTATTTCGCGTGACGACGCAGTGGCTCTCCTCCTCGAACGGGAGTTCGGGCTCCTTTTCTCTGGTGACTTCCAGGTAGTAACGGCAGATGGGGTAGGGGTGGTGGAAGAGGCTTAGGAGCGGGGCGAGGCGCAGCCTTTCGTCGGGCGTGGATTCACAGGCGGGCTCGCCCTCCTCGTCGGCTTGCGCGTCGAAAATCTCCGACAGCGCATACTCGAAGCGCGCAAGCTGGATGACGAAGTCTATCCATGATTCCCTCACCTCCTGCCCTGCGTCCGGCCTCGTCTCTTCCAGAAAGTCGGGGAACCTCCGTCCCAGCTCGTTCAGCGTGTAGCTATCGGACGGGCGGGCGGCGAGGTACTGGTCGGCGAACATCTGGAACAGCCCCTCGCCCAGCGCGTAGGCCAACGCGCTGAACTGGTTCTTCATGCACTCGCGCAAGCGCGCCACGTAGCTGTGTCGATAGATGTCCAGATGCCGCGCGGCCGTGAGGCGGCTCGAATCGCTGACGAGTTGCTCGGCGAAGGCAGCGTGCGAGCGCCCTTCCTGCCGGACGAGCACCGACTGCATCCACTGCTGAGTCTGTGCGAGGCTGAATTGCTTAGCGGTTGACATGGCGAGGTTCATCTCACTCGCGGAACTCGTACTGCATATCCGCGACCAGAAAATCCAGTGGGTTTGAGACCGGGGACACGAGTCGCGCGGCCTGTTCCTGCGGCTGCGGCGTGGAGGCGTCGTCCATATAATCTCTGGCCTTCAACAGTTCCGCGCGGCAGTCCTCGAAATCGGGGATGGCGCCGTCCCATTCGAGCAGGGTAGCCGCGCCGCCCGTGAGTCGCCACGCCAGCGCGAAAAGCTCCCAGACCTCGCGCGTCACCTGGCGGTCGTGCGTGTCAACGATGTAGTCGCCGCAGTGCTGGTGTCCGGCGAGGTGCATCTGGATGACGCGGTCGTGCGGAAGCTCGCGGATGTAATGCGCGGGGTCGAAGTCGTTGTTGAAGCCCGAGACGTAGACGTTATTGACATCCAGCAGCAACAGGCAGCCGGTCTCCTCGGTCATATACCGCAGGAAGTCCCACTCGGCGATGGTGGACTGTTTGAAGGTCAGGTACGTGCTCGGGTTTTCAAAAACGAAGGGCCGCCCGAGGAAGTCCTGCACCTGGTTGACGCGGCGACAGATGTGTTTGAGAGACTCTTCCGTCAGCGGGACGGGGAGCAGGTCGTGCGTGTTTAGCCCGTTGACTCCCGTCCAGCAGAGATGGTCGCTGATCCAGAGGGGCTTGACCTCATCAACCAGATTCTTCAGCTTCCGCAGGTACTCGGTGTCGAGCGGGTCGGTGCTGCCGATGGAGAGCGATACCCCGTGCATGACCACGGGGTATCGCTCGGCGATGCGGCGCAGGACCTGGCGCGGCCTCCCGCCGGAGTCCATGAAGTTTTCCGAGATGACCTCGAACCAGTCTAAGTCCGGGCTGTTCTCCAGAATGTGGTTGAAGTGCTTGCTCCTCAGCCCGAGCCCGAGGCCGGGGTTGCTATCCCTGGAGACTCTCTCGAACATCGTCTAGCCTTCTTCCGTGGCGTTCGTGCGCCCGGCCTCGACCTCTCCGCCGGAGTTCTTTTCGCCGCCGCCTCCGGGCGAGCCGCAGTGAGCCTCCGCCCCCTTCTCCGGCGCGCCGCAGTGCGCGGCCTCCGCCTGCTTCGGCGTGCCGCACAGGACGTGGGGGTTGCTGTTCTTGCAAAGCTCCTGCGCGTCCGCCGCCGGGTCGTTGTAGCCGAACGAGCAGGACTTGGAACCGGCGCTGCCGCAGGAGTCGAAACTACCCAGCGATTGGACGAGCCAGGCCGCCGGCGGCCCGCACGCGAAGGGCGAGTCGCCGAAGTTGCGGTTGGCCTTCTTCATCCGCTCCTCGAACAGCCTGCGCGCGAGCACCCAGACGCTCTTCCCCTTGTTGGCGCCCTGCGTGCTGAAGCGTTCCGCCTCGACAGGGACGGCGCACGCGCCCTGCCACGCACAGTCATTCGCGCCCGGCGTCTCGTCGTCCTCGGCCGTGCCGAAGAGTCCGCACCCGCCCTGCCCGCGGCAGTCGTTCAGCGTGCGGCAGTGATGCACGGACGCGGTGGCGCAGATGCCCATGCCGGCACAGGCGTTCGTGCCCAGGCGGTCGTGCCCCTTGCAGGCGTTCAGCCCCATGCAGACGTGCAGCTCCAGGGGCGCGGTCGTGGTGGCGCCTCCCGCAGCGGTCTTCGGGGTGGGGGGAGGAGGGTGGGAACAACCGCCGGCGGCGAGATTTCCCCCGCGGACGCCGGCGTTGGTTTTGCAGAGATTTTCCTGTCGGCCGCCGCCGTGGCCGCAGAGATTTTCCTTTTTGCCCCCGCTCTGGCCGCAGAGGTTTTCCGTCGCTGAAAACTCTTTCTCGTCCATGATTTTTTTCCTGTGTCAGAGAGTCTAAGCCAATGAAACGTCCGGCAGGTCGTTGATTCTCTGCCCGAGGTAATTGAGACCGGGGGACAGTTTCACCGCCGCGTTGTAGAGGTCAACTATCTGCTGCTTCGGGCTCGACCTGGGGCCGAAGGAGTAGTTCTCGAAGGTCGGAGCGGCGTTGTAGGTCTGCCCCTCGGAGGCGTAGGTCAGGGATCTGATCTCGCCGCAGAGCGCGTCGAGGATAAAGATCATCGACTTGTGGATGCCGAACATGAATATCTCGAACTGCGTGTTGCCGTTCCCCTGCTGGTAACAGGCTTCGGTCATCAGGAAGATGTACGTGTAGACGGCGTTGAGCAGCGTCGAGACTGCTGGCAGGGTGCCCTCCGGGAACCGCGTCCCGTCCAGTCCCGTCACCCCGGCGTCCGGGTACGCCGCCGTCGTGGGGTTGGTCGGGACGTTATAGACGAAGTATGTCCCGATGTCGGCGTCGAAGCCCTGGGAGGTGAACTGCTTCGAGAGTTCCTGATATTCGCAGTAGAGCATCGCGAACTTCTCGTAGTGCGAAGGCTCCTGCCTGGCCGGGTCGTCGAAGCCTGCGTTCATTATGTGCTCGCAGCTCGCGGGGTCGTCGGGGTTGAAGATCGGTGCGCCCGTGTTGCCTTCGCCCTGCGTGACGATGTTGTGGATCGCCTGCTTGGCCGAGTCGCGGTCGAGGACCTCTACCAGATCGCCCGAGTCGTCGGCGTCCATGTACTGCGGCTTATGCTGTATGTCGTAATAGACGGTGTCTATCGAGTTCGGCGAGTAGTAACGCTTGCCGGGGACGAGCTGCGGGCGCGCGGTGTCGTAAGGCAGATCGTTTTTCTCGATGCATTCCTGAATCATGCCGTAAAACTCGCCGATGGTGTGGAACGGGATGGGCAGCGCCAGCATCTCGGCGTCCGGCGTGGTCTGCGGCATTTCGATGCTGAGGAAGGTCTTCAACTGATTCAGGGAGAACGGGGCGAGGTTGATCTTGAGCGGCGGCACGTGGCCTGGAAGCTCCGCCGGGTAGCTCGACGGCGACCTGCCCGTCATCAGCGGCTGGCCTGCGAGCGCCTGCTTGAGATTGGACGAGAGCGCCAGGTGAAGCATCTCCTCCATCACCACGCTCATGATGGTGGCGCCCACCTTGTTGGCGAAAACCATGACCTGCGCCGAGAGGCCGAGGGCGACGCCGCCGGCCTGCATCACGTCCATCCCCCGGCCGATCAGTTCCTGCACCAGTTGACCCTGGATGGCGTTCTGGACGGGCACGCGGTTGACCGAGTAGTACGTGTAGAGGTAGGCGGGGATGGTGGAGATTTCGATGTCAATCGCCTGCTGTAGAGCCTCGCCGAGATTCTCCGGGGTGACTTCCGGGGTCTCGTCCTTGAGAAATGTGCTTTGCTGCATCTGGTTCCTTTCGCGTCAGGAAACAATTTGTGAGTGCCGAGTCGCCCGGTTTCACAGAGGGGCGTGTCGCAGACTATTGTCGGACGAACGAACTTGCGCCGAAATCCAACGCGTTTCAAACAGGTTCGGTGACGGTGCTTGAGACTTGTGACGGAAGCCTTGCGAGCTGTTGGCGAACGCAACGAGATTGGTGAAGCGCGCGGACGTTACACCCGAAGTCTGGACATGTCAATCTTTTTTTTGAGCGGAGTATCAAGCCGCGCTCTCGGAGCTTTTACAACATAATGAAGATCATCTGACTGCCTGTGTGTTTTGATAGAAGAGGGTGCCAGAGCTATGCTGCGGCACCCTCTTCTATTTGCAGTTATTACAATTTACGGCCGGCCGAACCTGAGACGGTATTCGACCGAATTCAGGAAACCGTTGACCATCGTGCGGAAGTCGTCAGGGTTCGCGTTCAGGTAAGCGAGCCACATGTCATAGCCGGGGCTTTCCGGGTCGCGCCGCAAATAACCGAAGTATTGCGCCGTGACGAACGCGCGGTTGTAGAAGATGGCCGCCACCTCGCGGCTCTCCACCACCTCGCGCAGGATGTCGGCACGCGACCAGCTGCCGTCGGCCAACTGCGCGCGCGTGAGCGTCGCCCCGTCCTGCCGTGTGATTGATTGACGGCTGCTGATCTCCGCCTTCGTGAAGAGGGCATCAACATAGGCGCTCAAGGTCAACTCGTTCGAGTAGGCGTCGCGGAACTCCTGCCGCTCCGCGAACTCGACCGTGTAGGCCGCCATCCGCGCCAGTGTGTCCTGCACGGTCTCGCCGGTCAGGCGTTGCAGGTCGCGTGTGAACTCCACGTAGGTCGGGCGGCGGTCGAACGCCACCTCGTAGAAGCGGTAAGCGAAGTAACCTTTGACGTGCAGGTACTCATCCGAGCGGAAGAAGCCGGACGAGACCATCAGGCGGTCGCAGGCCGGGTCGCGACCGCGGTCACCGCTCCCTGCACGGCAGTTGTTAAGCGCCGCAACCCACTGCCCGAAGCCCATTGCTTCGGGCGCGCGCATCAGGAAATCAATGTAGTGCTGGCGGAGGAAGAACTCTGACGTGTCGATTGGGTTGGCGTCCGCCGCCTGCGTGTCGTTGTCCTGAATCGCCACGGTCGTCGTGCCCTGCGTGCCGATGTCGCTGCCGGTCGCGTGAGCGAGAGTGATCTGGAAGGTCTCGTTGCCCTCGACGTGCGCGTCGTCGGTGATGAAGACGGAGAAGGTCTTTGAGGTCTCACCGGCCGCGAACGATAGCGTGCCGAGCGTGGAGGCGTAGTCGCAGCGGTGATAGGCCGTGCCATTTGCCGTGTCGCAACGCACGGCGGCGGAGAGATCAATGGTGCGATATTCGACGGTGGTAGTGCCAGAGGTGTTGTTGGTGCGCGTGACGGTGACGGTGAGCGAGGCCGGATCGGTGTCGCGTTCCAGGCCCTCGACGACGGTGTAAGTAGCCTGGTCGAATTGCACGACGGCCAGGGCGGGCGTCGGCGAAGGCGCCGGGGTTGGTGTGGGCGTCGGGGTTGCTGTTGGAGTAGGCGTCGGAGTAGGCGTCGGAGTTGGTGTTGGTGTCGGAGTTGGTGTTGGTGTTGGTGTCGGTGTCGGAGTTGGTGTTGGTGTTGGTGTCGCTGTGGGCGTAGGAGTCGGGGTCGGGGTCGAAGTCGGGCAGTTGGTGTTGTAGCGTGCCAGCCCGAAGTCCACCGTGGCGCCCGCGGCGGGGACGATGGTATTACCGGCGGCGACGACGCGGCCGTCCGGCTGGATGACGACGGCGAAGGCGCTGTCGTTGAAGCCGCCGAAGGAAGTTAAGACGAGGCCGTCCGAATCGAAGGTGGTGTCGGGCGAGCCGTCCGCGTTGTAGCGGAGCAACATGAAGTCGAGATCATCGCCCCTGGTATCCCCGGCGGCGATGATGCGGCCGTCCGCCTGGATGGCGACGGCGCGGGCTTGATCCTCATCGAAAGTCGGCTTCGTCACCTTGCCGTCCGTGTCGAAGGTGGTGTCGAGCGAGCCGTCCGCGTTATAGCGTGCGAGCGCGAAGTCGGGCGAGAAGCCGTCGCTGGCATCTCCGGCGGCGACGATGCGGCCGTCAGATTGAATGGCGACGGCGCGGGCGACATCGTGGCTGCCACTGAAGCGCGTAGTGGTAATGCCGTCGGTGCTGAAGGTCGTGTCGAGCGAGCCGTCCGCGTTGTAGCGTGCGAGCGCGAAGTCGAGATTGCTACCGACCGTGGCCTGCCCGACGGCGACGATCTTGCCGTCCGCTTGTAGCGCGACGGCGAAAGCGCCGTTATTACTCGCGCCGAAGTTTGTCGTCACCTTGCCGTCGGCGTCGAAGGAGGTGTCGAGCGAGCCGTCCGAGTTGTAGCGTGCCAGGGCGAAATTGTCGGCGCTGCCGATGCGCGCGCGTCCGGCGACGACGATCTTGCCGTCCGGCTGCACGGCGACGCCGAAGGCTTCGTCCGAGGACGTGCCGAAGGATGTCACCACCTTGCCGTCCGTGTCGAAGGTAGTGTCGGGCGACCCATCCGCGTTGTAGCGAGCCAGCGCGAAGTCGAGACCGGCGCCGCTGATGAACGCGCTCCCGGCGACGACGATCTTGCCGTCTGGCTGGAGGGCGACGGCATAGGCCGTGTCCGTGGACGTGCCGATGGCAGTCGTCACGCGGCCGTCGGTATCGAAGGAGGTGTCGAGCGAGCCGTCCGAGTTGTAGCGTGCGAGCGCGAAGTCGTCGCCGGCTGCACTGGTTCCGGTGCGAGCGACACCGGCGGCGACGATCTTACCGTCCGGCTGGACGACGGCGGCGAACGCCTGATCGGTGTTCGTGCCGAAATCGGTCGTCACGCGGCCGTCCGTGCTGAAAGTCGGGTCGAGTCCGCCGGCGCGGCAGGTGGGCGCGGGGAGCGGGGTCGGCGTGCAGCCGGCAAACTCGAAGGAGAGTTTTGTGCCGGGGGCGAGGACGCCCGTGTTGCAGGAGAAGTCTGTGTAGGCCGCGCCGTTCAGCCCGTTGCCCTGCTGCGCGCCGATGGTCGCGCTCACGCCGTTGGCCGTGGTGCTGTTGTTGTAAACGATGTCGAACTTCTGTTGCCCCTCGTAGAGCCGCACCTCGAAGTTGACCGGCTGGTCGCGGAGGTTGCCGGACAGGAAGCTGGTCACGAAGCGCCACTCGACGTGGAAGACGCGGTTCGGGGCTGTGCCCGATACTCTGGTGTAGATGCCGTTGTCGCTGGCGCCTAAGTCGAGATCGTCCCAGTAGGCGAAGATGGTGTTGTTGAAGTCTGGGGCGGGCAGGCACGAGTTGAAAGAGCGGGCGGCGTTGCCGTCGTTGTTGAACGAGAGCGTGCCGTGACGACTGGCGACGACTTCGGTGTGCGCCTGCCCGTAGAACTCGTAGGCGAACGGAAGCTGGAGGCGCAGGTTCTCGAACCGACGGCTTTCGGCGACGAGTTGCGCGCCGGGCGCGATGGAATCGGCGCCGACCGTCGGCGCGTAGGTGCAGAAGCCGGGCGCGGGAGTGGGGCTGGGCGAGGGCGCGGGCGCGGTCGGGCCGGTGAAGCGCGCGATGCCGGACGAGCCGACCGCAATGATGCGCCCGTCGGGCTGGACGGTGATGCTGGAGAGCATGTCGTTGCCGCCGAAGTCGGCGACGGCGCGGCCCGAGTCGCCGAAGGAGGTGTCGAGCGTCCCGTCGGCGAAGAAACGCTCGACCACGTAGTTGTTTCCGAAGCCGCCACCGGCGAGCAGCCTGCCGTCAGAGAGCGGTGCGAGCAGCTTCGCGGAGCTGAAGCGGAAGACGCTGATGTCCGAGCCGAGGTCTGTCTCCACCTTGCCACCGGAGCCGAACGAGGGATCGAGCGAGCCGTCGGGGTTGAAGCGCGCCAGGGTGGCGACCCCCGCCGAGTATAGATAGGCGACGATCTTATGATCCGTTTGCAGTCTGAGACTCACCGGGGCGGCGTTATTCCCCGCGCCTACCCCAGGCCCGCCGCCGCCGAAATCATGTTGAACCTGACCGTTTGTGCCGAAGGTCGGGTCCGGCTGGCCTGTGCGGTCGAAGCGCGCGAGGGTGAAGCCAGGGCGTCTGGTTCCCGGCCCGTAAAAATAGTCTTCCGCGCCAACGACGAACTTGCCGTCGGGTAGCGCGGCGAGCGAGCGGATCAAGGCGTTGTCAAGGTACGCGCCCGCCGCCCCCTTGACGAAGGAACCGTAGCCATCACTGCCGATCCGCGTGGAGTGCGTGTAGAGGAGCTCTCCGTCCGCACGCAGGGTCATGTCGTGGAAGCCTTCCTGGAAGTCGGAGAAGTTGCTGCCGTTGGTCAGTTCCGCGAACTGCCCGTCGCCGCTGAACGTGAGGTCGGGCGAGCCGTCAGGGTTGTAGCGCGCGAGCATCACGTGCCAATCGAACTGGCCGGGGTTGTTGTCACCGCCCGCCACTATCTTGCCGTCGGGCGTGAGCGCAAGCGAGTGAACGTCGGCATTATGCAACAGGTCATCCTGCCTGTTGACGATGCCGAGTTGATCGTCGAATGCAGTGGTCACAACACCGCCCGCGCCAAACGACTGGTCTTGTGAGCCGTCCGGGTTGTAGCGCACCACGAGGAAGCAGTCGCCCGCGCCACCGCCAACGACGATACGGCCGTCGGGCTGGACGACGGCGTCCCTGATGAAAAAGCTGCCGGGGAAGGCATTAGTGGCTCGGCCGCCCGTGCCGAAAGAGGAGTCGAGCTGGCCGTCGGCCATGTAGCGCGCCAGCCCGAAGTCGCGACCCGTCCCGGCGGTGGTCACGAGGCCGGCGACGACGATCCGCCCGTCCGTTTGCACGGCGAGACCGCCCACCTGATCGCGCCGCGCGAAGAAGTCGGTTGAGACGACGCGACCCGCGTTGAAGTTCTGGTCGAGCGCGCCGGCCGCGGTGAAGCGCATGAGGATGAAGTCTTCGCGGCCTGTGTGCCGGTTGTTCGTGCCCGCAGCGATGATGGAGCCGTCGGACGCCTGGGCGAGGCGCGTGATCTCGTTGAGGCCGCCGGCGTCGGTCGTCTGCTTGCCGTCGCCGTCGAACGAGCCGTCCACCGAGCCGTCAGGGTTGAAGCGTGCGATGGCGCAGATGTAGTCGCCTTCGAGATGGTGTCGGTCTATGCCGAAGCCCAGCTTGACCGTTGTGACCGACCCGGCTACAACGATTTTGCCGTCGGTCTGAACAAGCACGTCGCGCGTCGCGACATCGCGCTCGTTGGCGAAGACGAAGCTGGCTACGCCGTTCGTGCCGAACGAGGTGTCAACCGAGCCGTCCGCGTTGTGACGCCTGACGGCCATCTGGCCGGTGTCGGTTTGAAAGTTAAAAGTGCTGAACGGCACAACGAACTTGCCGTCCGCTTGCAGTGCGACATCGGCCCCGCCTGAGCTACTGATCACGCCGCCGGAGCCGAAGCTCTGATCGAGACTGCCGTCCACGTTGTAGCGTGCCATGCCGCCGCCGACGGCCAGAATTTTGCCGTCCGGCTGGATGGCGATGTCTAACAGTGTGTTGTCGTCTCTAGTGTTGGGGTTGGAATCCGGGATGTTGGTGAGGACCAACCCGTCCGTGTCGAACGAGTTGTCGGGCGAGCCGTCGGGGTTGAAACGGAACAGTGCGAAGTCTTTATCTGTGGCGTTCGCGACGGAAATCGTCCCGCCGAGGACTAACTTCCCGTCGGCCTGTAAGGCAAGTATGACGTGCTGGTCGTACGCATTCCTGACAGACCCTATGCGATCAAAACTCCTCGTCGTCGCCGCAATCGTAACCAGACCCCCCGTGCCGAAGCCGGGGTCGAGTTGGCCGTCGGCCATGTAGCGCGCCAGTGAGGGACGGAAGGTAAACTCGGTGCCCCCGTTGACTTCCCCAACCACGACGAACTTTCCGTCCGGCTGCGCGACGATGTCGTAGATCACGTCGTAGCCGGAGAAAGGGCCGGGGACGAGCAGGCCGTCGCCGTCGAAGGTGGTGTCCAACTGCCCGCCGCCCGGCGGCCCCGGCGTCGGCGGCGGC
>DATCWB010000240.1:0-10625 GCA_036566625.1 Pyrinomonadaceae bacterium | reverse complement strand
TCACGCTGCTTCAGTCGGTGCATCCGCGCGTTGCGTCGTGCCGTAGACTTGTTCGTCCGTTGCTACAACGCACGTCAACTTCGTAAACGCAAGTACCCGCAGTACCCTGCGTCACTTGCAACTTTTATTTAGACACTCCCTATTTCGCAGATTTTATTGACGCTTTTGCCATTTGGTGTTAGCCTCTGCGCAATAAAAGGCGTGAGGTGTAGTGAGGACACCACTCGCCACGACCGTCAACGGTCACAAAGCGAACAACAGCTTCCGAGTTCGCGCCGCCCGGCGCATCGGGAGATTGAACAAGCCCGTAGAAGGTGCTGTGAGGACATCTTCTACGGGCGTTCGCTTTTTCAGTCGCCCGCCGTGCCGGACATTCTTATTTCTTACCTCGTTCGTTGAGAGCCTTCTCGATGGCGGCCTTGAGTCCTTCGTAAGTGCGGTCGTTGGCGACGCGGCCGTTGACGAAGAATGAGGGTGTGCCGCTGACGCCAAGGCGTATTCCGTCCATCAAGTCGCGCTGAACCTTGTCCGCCATCTGACCCGAATCGAGTGCGGCGTCGAACTTCTGCCGGTCGAGGCCGACCTGCGTGGCGTACTCTTTCAACTTATCAACGCTCAGAGCCTTCTGATTCGCGAACAACAGGCCGGCGTACTCCCAATACTTCCCTTGCGCGCGCGCCGCCTCGGCCGCCTCGGCTGCCTTGGCCGCATGTTCGTGTATCTCCAAAGGGAAATCGCGTACGACCAGACGCACGCGGTCGCCGTATTCCGCGACCAGTTTCTCAAGCACGGGATGCGCCCCCGCGCAACTCGGGCACTGGAAATCCGTGAATTCCACTATCGTCACGGGCGCGGCCGGGTTGCCCTTCATCGGCTGGTCATCCGTCGCAATTTGCAGGACGGGCGATTCAGGCGCGGGCAAATTGACTTGCACCGTCGCCGCCTTGCGCAACTGCTCGGCGAAAGCGGCTTGCAGATCGCGCTTTTGCGTCTCTTGCAGGTATTGAACGAGTTCGGGCTTGAGTTGCGCAAACTCGCCGTTGATGCGCTGCTTGTTCTGTTCGTAAAAAGTTTGCGCTTCGGCGTCGGTGATGGGTCTGGTTTTTGCTTGCACCTCCGCGTCGAGCAGAGCCTTCGTCGTGATCTTGCGCTTCTGCGCTTCCTGTTCGAGCAGCACGTCGTTGATGCGCAGGTCAACTTCGGTCTTGCGCAATTGGTAGAAGCGTTGCTGCACGCTGAAGATCAGAGGTTTGAGCGAGTCTTCGATCTGGGCTGAGGTCAATTGCTCGCCGTTGACGACAGCGAAGACGCGAGCGCGTTCGGCCGCGCTCGCGGGCGGCGTCGCGCTCGGCGCGTTAACCTTGACCACGGCTGCGACGCGCAGGCGGTCTGCGAACTGTTTCGCCATCTCGCGCTGCCGCAATTCGCGCAGGTAGGAGATGATGTCAGCTTTGGCGGCGCTATATTCGACGTTAATTCTGGCCTTGTTTTCGTTGTAGAACTTTTGCGCCTCGGCCTCGGTCGGCTCGGCCACTTTGGAGACGATCTCGTCTTCCAGAAGTTTGGTCGTCGTCTTGCCGCGCTTCTTCGCTTCGGCGTCGAGCAGTTTGGAGTTGATCTGTAGATCGAGTTCCCGCGCGCGCGCCTCGATGACGGTCTTTCGCAGTTCGGCGAGCTGCGGTGCGATGCGCGAATCAACTTCCTGCCTCGTGATCCTGACGCCGTTCACCACGGCGACGACTTCCGGCAGCGGCTCGCCTTCACAGGCACAGTTCAACATCGCCGCCCCTGCGGCCGGCGCGGCGGCGGAGGGGAGGCCGGGCGGCCTGGGCTGTGGGGTGGGTTGCGTCTGCGCGGGTTTGGCCGGGGTCGCGCGTCTGGGCTGGGTCGGGCGACGCGTCTGCGCGTTTGTCGTGAAAGCGCCGGACACGGCGATCAGTGCGAGAGCTAAAAACTTCTTCATTATTCCTCCAAAGGCAACTGTGACGGGTGAAGTGTGGATCGCCATTGTAACAATTGAGATGATTTTTGCCACCCCGTTGATGCTTGCCGGGGCTTGCAGTTGAGAGACCTAACCCTTCGATGCGGAAATTCACTCCCCGCCCGCGTGTCTGGTTTTTCATGCTCATGCACCCCGTCACATGGCGATGTTTTTCAGATGATAGCGTTCGGTGTCGTAGTGGCGTTCGATGTCCACGGTGTTGATCTTGCCGAGCACCGACGTGATCTCGACCAGCGAGAGTTCGCACGCGGGAGCGATGCCGCGCGCCGACACCATCATGCCGAGATCACCGGCCGCCAGAGCGTCTGCGGCGCGCGCGCCGAACATCATGCCCATCACGCGATCAATGGGCGAGGGCGCGCCGCCGCGCTGCGGGTGGCCGAGCATGGCAGAGCGCGCGTCGTAGGGCGTCTCGGCCATGATGCGCCGGGCGAGCACTTCGCCGATCCCGCCGAGGCGCGCGTGGCCGAACGAATCGTGCCGGTCGTCAACCGTCACGATCTCGCCGTCCGCCGGGTGTGCACCTTCGGCCACGACGATGACGGAGTAACGCGGTTGCGTGCGGTCGCGGCGCGGAGCCGACGTGTCGCCGAGACGCGCTTGCAGGTGTCTGTAAATTTTCTCGTAGCGGAACGGGTGCTCGGGGATCAAGATCAAATCCGCGCCGCCCGCCACGCCAGCCCAGAGCGCGAGATGCCCGGCGTGTCGTCCCATCACTTCGATCACCTGCACCCAGCCGTGCGAACCGGCGGGCGTGCGCGAACGCTCGATCACTTCCGTCACGTTGCGCAGCGCGGTGTCGAACCCGAGCGTGTAATCCGTCCCGGCCAAATCCTTATCAATCGTCTTCGGGATACCGACGACGCGCACGCCGCGCTCGTGCAGCCGCGCCGCGACGCCGAGCGTGTCCTCGCCGCCGCAGGCGACCACGGCATCGAGTCCGAGCCTCGCGATGTTCTCTTCGACCTCCGGCGAACGGTCAATGCGCTCGCCCGACGCGGCCGGAGTCCGGAAGGGGTTGGTGCGAGAGGAACCGAGGTTAGTGCCGCCGTCCCTGTCCCAACGACGCACGGCATTGCGGTCGAGCGGGAGCACATCGCTCGCCGGGTTGAGCAGGCTGCGCCAGCCGTCGTAGAGGCCGACCACTTTGATGCCGTGCTCCGAGGCGCGATAGACCAGCCCCTTGATCGCGGGGTTGAGACCGGGCGCGTCGCCGCCGCCCGTCAACACGCCGATGGTTTTCACTGCGTCCATTAAATGTAAGCTTGCTCCTTGTTAATCAGCGGATAGGTAGTTTTCCAGTCTCACGCGCCCACCGTCTCGTCCGTGCGCGGCACTGCCAGCCAGATCGTGGAGAGCGGCGGCAGATCAACGAGCGCGGAGTAGGGGCGCAGATGCAAAGGCACGGCCTCCGCTTCGATTGAGTCGAGCGCGACGGAATCGCTTCCGTCGTAGACGGCGGCGTCCGTGTTCAAAATCACGCGATAACTTCCCGCACGCGGCAGCGCGAGACGATAGCCCTTGCGCGTGCTGTTGGAGAAATTGCAGACGCAGACGATTTGGCGCCTCGCCACGGGGGCGTTGCGTAGAAAGGCGACGATGTTCTCGGCCGCGCTGTTGGCGTCGATCCACTCGAAGCCCGCCGGTTCAACGTCGGCCTCCCACAGCGCGGGTTCTTCCAGGTACAGCCGGTTGAGATCGCCGAGCAGCGTCTGCACGCCTTTGTGCGCGGGTTCGTCGAGCAAGTGCCAGTCGAGGCTCTGGTCGTTGTTCCATTCGCGCCACTGTCCGAGTTCGCCGCCCATGAAGAGGAGTTTCTTGCCGGGGTGCGCCCACATGTAGCCGTAGAGGGCGCGCAGGTTTGCGAACTTCTGCTCGCGGCTGCCCTGCATCTTCCCGAGCATCGAACCTTTCAGGTGCACCACCTCGTCGTGCGAGAAGGGCAGGATAAAATTTTCGCTCCACGCGTAGATGAAGCCGAACGTCAGGTTGTTGTGATGAAAGCGGCGATAGAGGGCATCCTTGCCGAAGTATTGCAGCGTGTCGTGCATCCAGCCCATGTTCCACTTGAAGTCGAAACCGAGTCCGCCCTCCGCAACCGGGTGGCAGACCTTCGGCCAGGACGTAGACTCTTCCGCGATCATCATCACGCCGGGATGCTCGCGGTGAACGGTTTCGTTCAACTCCCGCAGAAAATCTATCGCTTCCAGATTTTCGCGCCCGCCATACTTGTTCGGCAGCCAGCGGCCGTCTTCGCGGCTGTAGTCGAGATAGAGCATCGAGGCCACGGCGTCAACGCGCAGGCCGTCTATGTGGCATTCCTTGATCCAGAAGAGGGCGTTGGCGATCAGGAAATTTCGCACCTCGTTGCGCCCGTAGTTGAAGATGTAAGTGCCCCAGTCGGGGTGTTCGCCCCGGCGCGGGTCGAGGTGCTCGTAGAGCGCGCTGCCGTCGAAGCGGCCGAGCGCGAAAGCGTCTTTGGGGAAGTGTGCGGGAACCCAGTCCATGATGACGCCCAGGTTCCGCCCGTGCAGGTAATCCACGAGGTAGCGGAAATCGTCGGGCGTGCCGAAGCGCGAGGTGGCCGCGTAATAGTTCGCCACCTGATAACCCCAAGAGCCTCCGTAAGGATGACCTTTGAGGGGCAGGAATTCGACGTGCGTGAATCCCATCTCCTGCAAATAATCGGCGAGCGCGGGCGCGGTCTCGCGGTAGGTGAGCGGGCGGTTGCCTTCCTCGCGCACGCGCCGCCACGAGCCGAGATGCATCTCGTAAATCGAGAGCGGTTGCCGCAGGTGATCCGTCCGTGCGCGACGCGCGATCCACGCCTCGTCCGTGAATTGATAGTTCGGCTCGAAGACGATGGACGAGGTGGCGGGCGGCACTTCGGTTTGCAGCGCGTAAGGGTCGGCCTTGAGAAAGGCCGGGCGGCCGCGATGATGCATCTCATACTTGTAGAGCGCGCCGGCCGTGAGGTCAGGGATGAACAACTCCCAGATGCCCGAGACGCCGAGACGCCGCATTTGATGGAGACGGCCGTCCCAATTGTTGAAGTCGCCGACGACGCTCACGCCGTCTGCGTTCGGCGCCCACACGGCGAATGAGACGCCGCGCACGTCGCCCAGCCGCCGGACGTGCGCGCCCAGTTTTTCGTAGAGATTCCAGTGCCGCCCTTCGGCGAAAAGGTGCTCGTCAAAATTGCCGAGCGTGGGAAGAAACTGGTAAGAGTCGCGCTGCGTGTAGACGTTACCGTCCGGGTAAGAGACGCGCAGGCGATAAGGAAAGGTCTGCGTTTTGTCTGCGACTAAAATCTCGAAGAGTCCAGCCGGGTGCGTGCATTTCAAGGGTTGCGGCGGTTCGTCGCCGACGAGCAATTCCACACTCGCCGCTTCCGGCCGGAAAGCGCGCACGATAACGCCGTGCGGCGTGGGGTGTGCGCCGAGCAGCGAGTGCGGGTCCGGATGCACGTAAGTGAACAGCCGCCCTGCCTCGTCGGCCGGAATTGTAGGTTCGTTAATCTCAGGCATGTTACTTACGACAACACGGATTCCGCGACCGGGTCGGCAGCCTTGTCTGCCGTGGGCGGCATGGCTTCGTGCCACAAGCTCGGAGCCAAACCTAGTTTCAAGGCCAACCCTTCCACATCTTTGCCGCTTGCGCGAGCGTCTTGCAAAGCCTCGTAGACGATCTCCTGCGCGCGCTCCAGATTCGCGTGCAGGTTCAATTCGCCTGCGAGGTCTATCAGGGCGAGCGCGGCTTCGTAGTTTTCCGTGCCGGGGTCGCCGACGGCCGCGCCGACCGTCGCCACGATTAACTTCTCGAACCTGCGGCGCATGCGCGTGCGGTCGAGCCGGTAGCCGAGACGCGCTACCTCGCCCGCGATCTTCAACGCCGCGCGGAAGGCCGCGGGGTCGTTCTGCTGCTCGAACTTTTGCATCTCGTGTTCCAGCCGCCTGGTGATGGTGAACTCGGCGGCGGCGCGCAGTTCCTCCGGCAGGTGAAAGCCCGCTTGTTGCAACATCTCGATGTTGCGCCGGTTCTCCTCGTAGAGATATTCATACTGCTCCGAGAAACGCCCGACCATCCGGCCGAACACGATCTCGTAAATGCGCTGGCGTCCTTCTGGCAGGAGATGTTCGAGGCCGAAGTCCGACGGGCCGAACTCTTCCTGCATCAGGCGCAGGAGCGTAGGGACGGAGCCGGTGCGAAATTGCGACCAGAGATTCTCCGTCGCCTCGCGGAACGACGCATCCGACGGATACTCTTTCAACACGCAGTAAAAATCCACGTCGCCCACGTGCATCGCCGCGACGGCGAAATCCTGTCGCTTGCCCGTCGAAAACGTTTCCAACACGATGCGCCCCGTGGCGAGCGCGAGCCGCCCGTGCTGTTCCTGCCGGAAATCCGTGAGCGTGAAAGCGTGCCCCGCGATCTCGCCGTCCTTCGCGCTCTTGTCCACGAGGCTTGAGATGGCGAGGCTGGCCGCGATGCGCAGCGGTGCTACCCGCGTCGCTTCGACCAACTCGCGGAAGATGTCCGCCCCGCTGCCGTGCTTCCGCAAGTTGCTCTCGGCTACCGCCAGACGCTTAAGAAAACCCTCGCGCGGGTCGGGCAGTCCGAGTTCGGACATGAAATCCATGGCGCGCGCCGCATACTTCAACACCTGCACGGTCTCGATGCCGGAGATGTCGTTGAAGAACCAGCCGCAACTCGTGAACATCAAAAGCGAACTGCGCTGGAGTTCGAGCAGCGTGAGCGCGCGCCGCTCGTCCGCCCCACTCAAAGGGCGTCTTGCCTGTCTGGCTAAAAACTCCGCGCGGCGTGCGCGATCCGGCTCGACGAGCACCTCGATGTAAGCGTCGCGCGCGCGCCACGGGTCTCGGAAGAGTTCGCCGCCCTGCTCCGCGTAGGCGCGCGCGGCCTCGTCGCGGACATAGTTCAAGGCGTCGCGAAGAGGCGCGCGCCACTTTTGATTCCAGCCTTCGGGCGCGCTCGCGTGGCAACTGCAATCACGCGTCCAACGCCCGACGCCGTGCGCGCAACTCCAGGCAGTGCCTTCCTCATCTACGCCGCCCTTGATCTGGACTTCCCAACGCGGCTCGTTCTCTGCGAGAAACTGCCCGTAGTTCGTCACGCGCAAGCCGCGCGCGGCCGCCTCTACCTCCAAGCCGTAAGCCAGGCAGCGGTCGCCGAATTTGAAATGATGACCGTATGATTCGCCGTCGGTCGCGACATGAATGACGCGCCCGCCCGTCGTGCCGCCGCCGCTCTCGCGCGCCTTACGCTCAAAGCGTTCGAGCAGCATGTGCGAAGAGGCGAGCGCGCCGTCGAAGGCGATGGCCTTGGCAAGCCCGCCGTCGTAGAAAAAGATCGCGAGCGAACGCCCCGAGCCGTCCGGGTGCAGGTAGCGGTAAGGGACTGTGGTGTCGAGTTGGCCGTCGATGACCGAGAGCCAGGTTTCGCTGCCGGCGGGACGCACGCGCTCTGCCTGAAACGGCGAGAGGATGACGTACTTCAAATTCTCATCTATGAGCGCGCCGAGCGTCTGGTTGTTGCAGGCCGTTTCGGGAAGCCAGAGGGATTCGGGTTCTCGCCCGAAGCGTCGGCGGAAATCGGCCAACCCCCAGCGAATCTCCGTGCGCCGGTCGCGCTCGTTGCAGAGCGGCAGGATCGAGTGGTGATAACCTTGCGCGATGGCGTTGCCGTGTCCGCCGCGCCGCCCGACGCTCGTGCGGTCAGCTTCGAGTATGCGTGCGTAGGTCGCGGGGTGAAAGCGCGCGAGCCACGCCAGCAGCGTCGGGCCGAAATTGAAATTGATCAGAGAGTAGTTGTTGACGATGCGCTCGATGCGGCCGTAATTGTCCACGATGCGCGCGAAGGCGTTCGGGCGGTAGCATTCGCTCGTGATGCGTTCGTTCCAGTTGGGAAAAGGGTGCGCGCCCGGCTGGTGTTCGATGTGGTCGGTCCAGGGATTTTCGCGCGGTGGTTGGTAGAAGTGCCCATGAATGACAAGCGCCGTGGTTGCTGAATTCGCCATCAAGTCTCGCCCTCGAAAAGTGCGCCGCCGCCCACTGCGAAAGTGTCCGCCCCTCGCACGCTCTTTTTGGATTGGTTTCCTTTGCGCTCAGTTTAGCAATCATCCACACATACGGGGAAGCGCGCGGGCGCGAAAAACTCTTGTAGAGCCGCGGGCGGTTGTAGTAATTTTGCCGTAACTTTAAGTTCAAAACTCGTGTGCGGAAAATGTCTGCGGAAGCGGTGTGCGCGCCCGCGGCTTGGCCCCGGCGGCGAATCCGTTTGGCGCGGACTTCAACCTTGCTCGAACAAAGGAGGGTTTGTGATGGCGACCAAAGGACCGGGTGTGGAAGAAGGCGGGCGCGACGAACGACAGCAGCAGCAGCAGCAGCGGCGCGCGCGGCGCGTCAACAAAAAGGATCAAATCCTCGCGCTCTTCACTTCCGGCATCGGCGAAGTCGAAGACCTCGCCATGATCACGGGTTCGCGCCCCTCTTACGTCGGCTCGATCCTACAGGAAGCCGGACTCAAACCCGGCTACTTCGACCTCTACACCTCGACCTCGCACGCGATGAACGTCTATTCCAAATTCTTCGCCGGTAAGCTCGGCTTCAAAGACGAAGAGACGGCGCGTGCGAGCCTTGAGTTGATTGATCGTCTCTACCGCCAATTCGAGTTTGCGGGCGACCGCGCAGGCCAGCACCACGCGCACATGATGGGCTTGACGATGTACAACCGCGCGCGCTGGACCGGCAAGTCCGAAGAGGCGGCAATTTTCCGCGAGTGGTTGCTCGCCTGCCTGCAAGAAGTTGACGCGGGCGATGCCGACGGGGCGGAGTTCGAAGAGGAGAGCGAGGCGCTTCCCTCCCTCGATTAAGTTAAGGA
Source organism: Pyrinomonadaceae bacterium (assembly GCA_036566625.1). GTDB lineage: Bacteria > Acidobacteriota > Blastocatellia > Pyrinomonadales > Pyrinomonadaceae > JAIVJZ01. Next base: position 1,723 of record DATCWB010000240.1, on the reverse strand, counting down.
CAGACGCGCGCACGCGTGCGTCGGGAGAACTCGCAAATGATCGTCGAAGGTTTTGATAACGCGTGGCACATCCTGCGCCACTGGTCGGAGAATGGCTACGAATATTTCGCGCTCGATATGACGAGCCGCGTCCCGCAGCCCTGCCCGCTCGCGAGCAACGAAGTATCCGCGAGCGGCCTGCTCGGACTCGATTACTTACCCATCCCCGCGCTCGCCCTGCGCGAAGGCCACGGCGACAACCCCGATCCCGAGCGCACCCTCACCATCGCCGAAATCGTCCTCGCCACCGCCATCGCCGAAGGCTGGGAACCCGACACGCGCGAAGGTGTCTAAGCCAGAGACGGAATGTCGGTCTGAAAGATAAAGCGTCGGACTTAACCGCTCTGTTAAGAAGTCAGGCCACTTCTGTCGGCCGTTCGCGCTCGTTGATGGAGTTGAGTCAGGCGATAAGGCGCGGAATGCAGTTCACAGCTTCTATGTTGGGTATATGGGGAAAGAGAAATTCTCATGCTACGACTAAGTTTTACTTCGAGTTGCGTCGGCCTCCTTCTGCTGTCTAGTTTTATTTCGTGCCAGGCGCAGACAACTCCGCGTTGCAGACCATCGCGGCCGATGCCGGGGAACCCGAAGCCCGGCGTTATCGGTTTGAGTCTCAGCCGCGACGGAAAGACGCTCGTCGCTGCCGGAACGGACGGCATCATCAGAGTTTGGGATGTGGCATCCGGGAAGGTGCGACGAACTTTGAAGGGGCATACAAACTCTGTTTACAAAGCTGAATTTAGCCCGAACGAAAAACTGATCGCATCTGCGAGTCGTGATGCGACGGTGAGAATTTGGGATTTCGCCACAGGGCATGAGCTTTATAAATTGACCGGCTTTAACTGCTCGGTCAAATCGGTTGCGTTCAGCCCCGACGGGAAAAGGCTGGCCGCAGTCGGTAATGACGGGATGCTTAAGGTCTGGGATGTCGCAAGCGGAAAAGAACTGCAATCGCTTGTTCATTCCAATTCAACCGATGTGGATGTCTCCATCTATTCAGTCGTCTTTAGCCGCGACGGAAAAAAGATTTATGCCGGCAACGGCGACGGCACGATCAGCGAGTGGGATGCAGCGACGGGCAGAGAGATAAACTTCCCGAAGGCGCACAGCGACACCATCATCGCTCTGGCTTTAAGTCCTGATTATCGGCTGCTGGCTTCTAACGGTTACAACGAAGCGAACGTGAAGTTGTGGGATGCGGCGACACGGCGCGAGATACGCACATTCGGAGAGAAAAAGACCGCAGGCTTGCTTGAGCAGTCGCATACGGTTGCCTTTAGTCCGAATGGAAGATTGATTGCTTCAAGCGTTACCGGATTCGACGAAAAGCTGAGGCAGTTTGTGTACGTCCGAACTTACGTCTGGGACGCGGCAAGCGGGGAGAAACTTTTCACTTTTGAAGGACAAAAATTCGATGTCGGCACGCTCGTCTTCACGCCCGACAATCGTTTTTTGATAGCGGGCAGCGCCGACAGGACGATTAAGTTTTATGATTTAAAGACCGGACGAGAAGCGCGAACATTTACTCAGACGCAGCCGGACACAATAAATTAAGTAACTTCCGGCTTCTTCTCTCGCGCGTTATCTGGTCGTTCCCTTCGCAGCCGCGGGCGAAGCCTTCTCGCGAAACACCCTGAGCACTTCACGCTTGTCTTCCGCGCCGAGGGCGTCGAGGCCGCCCGTC
>DATCWB010000239.1:0-4474 GCA_036566625.1 Pyrinomonadaceae bacterium | reverse complement strand
GTCAATTCACACGGCATGTCCGGGCGCGCGCTGACCACCAGTGTCAACGCCCCCGGCCAATGACGCGCGCTGATGGAGTCGAACAGTTGCGAGCCGCTCGCGTTGAAACGCGCCACTTCGGAAGCGTCGCTGATGACGAGGAGGATCGGTTTGCCGTCTTCCCTGCCCTTCAACGCGAGCAGGTTTTGCAGCGCGCCGGGGTTGAAGGGGTCTGCGCCGAGGCCGTAGAAGGTGTCCGTGCGAAAGGCGATGAGGCCGCCCGCCTGAACAAGTGTGGCGGCGCGTTCGCGCGTCTCACTGGTATCTTTCAGAATCATTTTATTGTCTCGCACGCCCCCTTTCCCGCCCGGCAAAAATCTCTCCCCTGCTGTAAGATACCTTCATGGCAACGGCTCAGAAAAAACGTGAACTGGATTTCAGCGATTTCCCTCCCGGCACAATCAACGCTTACACGAGGCTCGTGTGCCTCGCCTGCATCTTCGATCTCTTCACGCAACAACTCGGACTCGCGCCGCGCACGGCCTACTCCGAGATCAAGCGTCACGCGCCGACGGCCGAAGAGTTGACGGCGGGTGTGCCCGCGCGTCCTTACTTCGACAGCGACGAGCGACACCCGCGCTGCCCCTATTGCAACGCCGCGAAACGCTGGCACGCGCGCCTCGATACCTTTCGCATCGAAGGCGGCAAAGCCACCGATGCCCCGCGCCGCGCCCTCGTCAAATCGCTTCCCCGGCCGGAAGAACAATTCACCATGCTGGAATCGCGCTCCACGAAGCGCGACATCTTCTTCGCGTGGCTGGACGCGCTCGGCCACGAACTCGATTTCACGGACGACGCGTGGCTCATCACGGTTACGCGCCACATGCTGGAGCGCAAGGAACCGAAGACGAACTGGGCGGACATTTTCGCGAACGTGCGCGTCGTGCGCCGCTCGCAGCGTCTCACGGAAGGCTGGGAGCACGAAGGCACGCGCCTCTATCTCTCGCCGCCGCTCTACGCCGACGCGCTCTTGATCCAATATCTCGTCAGTCGCTCTCAAGCCCACGGCGGCATCACCTTAGAGGGGCGGCTCACGCTCGTCGAACTCGTCCGCCGCCTGCGCTACACGGGCCAACTCGAAGCGCAGGGCATCACCGAGCGCGACCAGTTCGAGGTTCTGGAACAATTGATCGAGAACTTAACGGGCGGCGCGGCCACGGCGAAACTTTATTTCCTCATCGACCGTCGCGATTTTCTCGACAAAGTTAAGACCGTCTATTCACACTACGCCTGAACAGGAATTGATTCATTGGTTCATTGATCCATTTTTTCAATGAATCAATGAATCAATGAGCCAATTCTTCACAGGCTCGTTTCGTTGCGCGCCTTATCCCGGTGTCGTTCGACGGCGAGTCCGATGAGACGGTCTATGACTTGGGTAAAGGAGAGGCCGGAGGCCGCCCAGAGTTTCGGGTAGCCGGAGACTTCGGTGAGGCCGGGGCTGGTGTTGAGTTCGTTGACGAGTAACTCGCCCGTGTCGCGCCGCAGGAAGAAGTCCACGCGCGCGAGTCCTGACCCGTCGATGGCTTTGAACGCCTCGACGGACATGCGGCGGATGCGCGCCGCCACCGCCTTCGAGACCGGGGCGGGCACGACAAATTCCACGTGGCCGGTGTTGCTGTACTTCTCCGTGTAATCGAGAAACGCGCCCTGCTTATCATGTACGATGTACTCGCCCGGCTGGCTCGCTTCCGGTTCGTCGTTGCCGATCACGGCGCACTCGATCTCGCGCGCGTCCAGTCCTTCCTCGACGATTATCTTGCGGTCGTATCGCGCCGCGAGGTCTATCGCGTCGGCGAGCGTGCGGCTGTCAATAGCCTTCGACACGCCGACGGACGAACCCAGATTCGCCGGTTTGACGAAGGACGGAAAACCGAGTCCGCGCGCCACGCGGCGCTGCACGGCGGCGCGCTCGCGCTCCCACTCGGCGCGCGTAAACCAGAGGTGCTTGCAGATCGGCAGTCCGGCCTCGCGGAACAACATCTTCATCGCCACCTTATCCATACCGCACGACGACGCGAGCACGCCGCACCCAACGTAAGGTACGCCGGCCATCTCTAACAAACCTTGAATCGTGCCATCCTCGCCGTAAGGTCCATGCAGCACGGGGAAGATCACGTCAACCGGAAGCGACGCCGGACGCCCGCCGTCGGCCGCGAAGGGGACGAGGCCGGAGCGCGACGGGTCGCCCACAATGGTCAACGCTTCGCTGTTCTCGCCCATCTCCCGCGACAACAACCCGGTAGCCTCGCGCGGCAACAATTCCATCGCCCCGGCCGGCGAAAGCCACCGTCCCGCCTTCGTAATGGCAATCGGGATCACTTCATACTTCTTATGGTCAATTGCCTCGATCACCGCCTGCCCCGAGCGCAACGACACCTCATGCTCGCCCGAACGCCCCCCGAAAATCACCCCGACCCTGATTTTTCTCTTCAATCCAAACTCCTAAATGCAGTGACAAGTGACAGGTGACAGGTGACAAGTTAAAGACAATTTCTTTGTTTTAACTTGTCACCTGTCACCTGTCACTTGTCACTCTAAAGAATCGTTTTCCCCATCGCCGAGAGGATGAGTTCGACGCCGAGTTCCGCCGTGCGGTTGTTCATGTCGAGGGCGGTGTTGATCTCGACTACCTCGAAGGCGATCATGCCGCCGGCTTCGGCGATCTTCTCCAACGCCAGATGCGACTCGCGGTAGGTCAGGCCGCCGCGCACGACCGTGCCCGAACCCGGCGCGTCGCCCGGATCGAGCGCGTCAACGTCGAGCGTGACGAAGTAACCGCCGGGCGCTTGTTTCGCAATCGCAATCGCATCATCGACGCATGCGCTCATCCCGCGCTCGTCAATCTCGCGCATGGTGAAGAAGCGCATGCCGAGTTTGCGGATCAACTCGCGCTCGGCCGGATCGAGATCGCGCGCGCCGATGTGCGCGCAGTAGCGCGGGTCGAGTTTGGGGGCAAAGCCCGCGATGTGCGTCAGTTCCGGCGCGCCGTAGCCGAGCAACGCGGCCAGCGGCATGCCGTGAACGTTGCCGGAAAAAGTCGTATCCGGCGTGTTCATGTCGGCGTGCGCGTCGAACCAGATGATGCCGATTGGCTGCTGCCGCTCGTGAGAGATTGAAGCCGCGCCCGCCACCGACCCGGCCGCGATGGAATGATCCCCGCCCAGAATGATCGGGAACTCGCCGGCACGCATCGCCCGCTGCACTTCCGCCGCCAGTTCCTCGCACGCCAGGCTGATCTCGCGCAGGTACTTCGCCTTGTCCTGCGCCGCCGCGATTGTCTGCGGCCGCTCCAGGCGCATGTCTCCGAGGTCGCGCACTTCGTAGCCGAGCAACGCGAGTCGCTGGTTGAGACGCGCGACGCGCATCGCCGCCGGCCCGAGGTCAACGCCGGCCGTGCCCGCCCCGAAGCTGAGCGGCACGCCGATGATGCTGACGCGCCGCCCCTCGCCGGGCAGGATGTTGATGATTGAAGATTTCGGCTGTTCGCTTAAAGCTGACATAACTCTCCGAAGCGTCGGGCGACCGACTCACCCGCCGAGGTTGACGTTGAAGCCGCTGCCGCCGCTCCCTTGCGAAGGGAAGAAAGGCTTCAACAGTCCGGCGAAGGCCGCGAGGTTGCGCGTCTGGATCAACAACTCGCCGGGGCCTGCGAACTCCGCGACGATCCCTTCGCCGCTTACCATCGTGCGGAAGAAACCCGAAGCGGCCTTGCGCAGAGAGTATTGCAGAGAGGCTTCCCACGCGACGAGGTGGCCTGTGTCAACCACGTATCGTTCGCCCGCGTTCAGACGCTTGCGGTGAATCGCGCCGAAGGACGTGAGCAACAACAACCCTGTGCCCGACACCTGCATGACGAACAACCCCTCGCCGCCGAAGAACGTTTTCGCGCCGCCCCATTTCGTGTCAACCGTCAGGTTGGCGTCGCCCGCCAGATATGAACTTGACTGCACCATGAACATCTGATTGCTGAGTTCGATGGCGGCGATGTCTCCGGGCGCGCCCGGCGCGAAACTGACTTCACCGGGGCCGCCGCGCGCCGTGAAAGTTGAGACGAAGGCCGACTCGCCGCCCACCGCGCGCTTCAAAGCGCCCATCAACCCGCCCTTCATCTGCGACTGCAACTCGACGTTGGCCGACATCGAAACCATCGCGCCCGCCTCGGCCAGAATCGACTGCTCCGCCTGCAACTTAACCACGGCGAGCGCGAAAGACGGCTGGTGCAAAATCTCGAAACTATAGCCGCGCCCCTGCCCGCGCGCGTCCTCGTCAATGTGTATGCCGTGACCGGCGACGCCGCTCGCCGTCGTCCCGCTCGCGCCGCTCGAAACATCCGGCGTATAAGAGGCAGGGGCTGGCTGCGCCTCCTGCGTCATGCGCGTCCCGCACGATCCGCAAAACTGCGCCCCCGTGATCAAACCCGCCCCGCAATTCG
>DATCWB010000238.1:0-10952 GCA_036566625.1 Pyrinomonadaceae bacterium | reverse complement strand
AGCGGTCAGTTTCGTCAACTCGCCGAGCGTTTTGCGGGGAATCAACGCATCCAAGCCCTCTTTTCCCACATTTTCACCCAAATCTTTACGCTCGATGTAGGCGAGGCGGTGGCCGTCGGTCGTGATCATGCGCCCGCCGGTTTTATCGAGAATGAATTTCGCGCCTGAAAGCGTGTAGCGCGACTCTTCGAGTGTGATGGCGAAGATGGTGCGGTCAATGAAGGTTTTGAAAACGCTGGCAGGCAATTTGATCGAGGAGGCGCGGAAATTCGGAATCTCGGGGAACGTGTCACGTTCGACGCCGGCCACGCGGAAAGTTGAACGCTCGCATTTGACACTCGCCCAGTTGTTCTCGTCCTTGCGAAAGTTGACAGGGGCGTCCGGAAGCACGCGTGCGATGTCGAACAGTTTGCGCGCGCTGACGCACATCGAGCCGGAAGTCTTGATGTCGGCTTCCGTCTCGCAGCGCAGGGTGGCGTCGAGGTCTGTGCCAATGAGGCGAATCGTGTTTTCGCCGACCGATTCGATCAGGATATTCGACAGTACGGGAATCGTGTTCTTCTTCTCGACAATGCCCTGCACAAATCCAAGCTCTTTTTGTAGAGCGTTCTTACTAATGCTGAATTCCATCTACGCGTCTCCTCTAAGAAATAGCTGTGTGAAAGTTGTTATCTCAAACGTTTTTCTAAAACTCGCCTTTTCCTACTTATACTAATTTAATACCTTGTTTATATATCTAGTAGTAGTAGTAGGGCCTGTGGAAATGTGGAAAAGTCACTTTATTGTTGTATCCACAGGGATTGTTTTCCACAGCCCCTGTGGAAAATGCTGTGGATAACTTTGTCGAACTGTGGAAAAAGCGATTCTAGCAAAAGTTTTCCACATTTCCACAGCCCCTAATATTGCAGAGCCTGTGGAAATGTGGAAAACTCAGAGTCAAATATAAGCATACAAACGGTTTATCGTGTATCCGTACTGTGGAAAACTTTTTGACCCAAAAGTCGCTTAACTACTTGCAAAGATTATCCATAAGCTCGCTCACGACCCTGTGGAAATTTTGGTCGCCTGAAACGAGCGCTTCTATCTTGTCAACGGAGTGAATTACGGTCGTGTGGTGCTTGCCGCCGAACTCCCGGCCGATCTCCGGGAAGCTATGTTTGGTCAGACGCTTGCACAAATACATTGCCACCTGCCGGGGCACGGCGATCTGCCGGGCGTTGTTTTTGGACTTCAATTCATCGACCCGCAGACGGTAGTGCGAGGCGACCGTGCGCTGTATCTGCTCGATGGTGACGCCGACGGGCTGGTCATCTTCTGCGATGTTGCGGATGGCGTCCTGCGCCAGCATCTTCGAGATGGGCAGGCCGCGCAGGGAAGCGATGGCGACGAGGCGCACGAGCGAGCCTTCGAGTTCGCGTATGTTGCTTTTAACTTTTCCGGCGATGAAGAAGGCCACGTCATCAGGCAAAGTGACGCCGTCCAGATCAGCCTTGCGTTTCAGTATGGCGACTTTCGTTTCGAGGTCGGGCGGTTCCATATCGGCGATCAAGCCCCACTCGAAACGTGAGTGCAGACGTTCTTCAAGCGTCGGAATCTCGCGCGGCGGGCAGTCGGAGGTGATGACGATCTGTTTCTGGCCGTCGTAGAGCGCGTTGAAAGTGTGAAAAAATTCCTCCTGCGTACGCTCTTTGCCCGCCATGAACTGGATGTCGTCCATCAAAAGCACGTCGATCGAGCGATACTTCTCGCGAAACGTCTGAGTTTTGTCGTAACGGATCGCGTTGATCAGTTCGTTCATGAACTTCTCGGCCGATATATAGGACAGGCGCAGGTATTTGTTGCGCTGCTTAATGGAGTGGCCGACGGCATGCATCAAGTGGGTTTTACCGAGTCCCACGCCGCCATATATATATAGCGGATTGTAGGTTTTACCAGGAGCTTCCGCGACCGCCAGCGAGGCGGCGTGTGCAAACTGATTACACGAACCGACGACGAAGGTTTGAAAAGAACACTTCGGGTTGAGGGAGAGTTCCAGCGGCTCTATGTCAACGAAATTCGTTGCGCTCGGTGCCAGCCCGTCAGATTCCGCCGCTTCCAGCAATGAAAAGAGGCTGGAGGTTTTATTGCTGCCGTTCTCGTTGCTCTTGGAAGGCGCGCTGAAAGCAGCATCCTCATCATTATCTTTATTTATAGCCAATCCTGCCGTGCTGGCCGGCGCATCATCAACAACCCAGTCAACCTGATAGGTGGCAAGATTCAACTCTTGCAGCGAGGCGTCAATCACATCCGAATAGTTTGAACTCACCCAATCTTTCACCACCTGATTCGGCGCACGCAGATGCAAAACCTGCCCCGTCTCGTCGCATCCATCAAACTGAATCGAGCGAAACCACGTTTCGAAACTTTGATGATTAAGCCGTTTTTCGACGGCCTGCAAGAGGTTGTTCCAAACTCTATTTTCGATAGCTGTGCTCATCGCTTTGCCCGTTCCACTCTAAGATTAACTTATTGAGCGCATATCAACTGAATCGAAACAATGCAATCGCAACTATCAAGCTGCTCAGGCACTCCTTTGAAACAAGCAACGGAAAATGTTGCAATAGCACCCTTTTGAACTTCTTTTCTGACTCTTTACTTGAAGGTTTTCCACAGGTTTTCCACAACCTGTGGAAAACTTTTTGGTACTTAAAGTGTTGCTTTAAGTATTTATTTATCAAGTACTTACGGGGATTTTCCCGTTGCGAAACGGGCGCGAGACTAGCATAGCGAAATCTGAAATGCAAGAGAATTCCACAGCTCAAAAAAATAAAATTTTAGCCTGTCGGAAACGCCCAAAAACCGGCAATTCCGGTCTGGAAGAAAATATGAGGAAGTCCGCAGTTGAATCATTTCAGAACATTTACCCGTGAGCGCATCTTGGGGAAAAATTTCTTGTCTCGAAAATAAAAAAAATCACCATCCACCCCATCCGAAGCCAAATATAGCCGCGCATTTCTTGACATAAACGACGCCGAAAGTTAGTCTTACTGTTTTCGCTGGAGGAGGAAATTATTCACTATGCCAAAGCGCACATTCCAACCGAACAACCGACGCCGCGCCAAAACTCACGGATTTCGCGCGCGCATGGCGACCAAGAATGGTCGTCTGGTCTTGAAAAGACGCCGCGCCAAGGGTCGCAAGAGGCTGACGCCGTCGCATTACTAAGTCGAAACGGGGTGTCGTCCGGTCGTCCAAAACTGCGTAAATCAGCGGAGTTTCGCTCGGTTTATGAAGCGGGGAAACGTTTCGACGGCCGTCTGATGACAGCTTTCGTCCGGCGTAACGAGGCCGGACGACACCGTCTGGGCATTACCGCCTCCAAACGCGTCGCGCGACTGGCCGTTGACCGCAACCGCATGAAGAGGTTGCTGCGCGAGATGTTTCGCTTGAGCGAGGCGACGTTACAAGGTGTCGAGCCGCATTACGATTGGGTGCTGAACGCGAAGCGTTCACTGTTGAAGGTGAAGCTGGCCGACTCGTTGGAAGATTTTCAAAGGATCGTCGCCGCCGTCAGCAGGGGTAGTGAGGCGGGCAATTCGGGCGAGCAGAAAAAGTCGTGAAGTACGTTCTGTTGTGGCCGTTGAAATTCTACAAGACAGTGGTTTCGCCGCTGCTCCCGCCAGCTTGCCGTTTTGTTCCAACCTGTTCAGAATACGCTTATCAGGCTGTAGATCGTTACGGCGTTGTGCGTGGCGGGTGGATGGGTATACGGCGCATCGCGCGATGTCACCCTTTTCATCCGGGCGGTTACGATCCGGTTAAGTAATTTTTAAGCGCGGGTCTGAATCATTTTTCGACCCCCGGCATTTATCCTGTCAGCAAACACTAATGGATCAAAAGCGTTTACTTCTGGCTTTCGTCTTGTCTGCGGCGATACTTTTCGGATGGACATATTTCATCGACCGCACTACGCCCAAACCGAACAAAGCCAACCCTCAAACGGAAACTTCCAATAACTCAACGAACGCTTCTCCCACACCTCAAGCGACCGCCCCCACTGCGCCGCCGATTCCTTCCGATGTTGCCGCGTCTCCGATACCGGATAACGTTCCGCAACGAAAAGTGGTTGTCGAAACGCCGCTCTACAGAGTTGAACTCGACAGCAGGGGCGCAATCGCGACGAGTTGGATCGTCAAGCAGAATCGTGATACGGGACGCCCGCTCTACTCCGTGGCGGGTGATAAAAACAATCGTCAACTTCTCGAACTCATTCCGTCCGAGAGTCTCCGGCAGAAGTCGCCAGGCGCGCCGCTGCTGCTCACGACGGGTGATGCTGTCATTGACAACGTGCTCGCGTCGAAAAATTTCAACGTGGGAGGCGTAGGCAGTGACGAGGCTCGCGTTGAAATTAAAAGCGGTGAGACGAAGCAACTCGACTTCACGATGCGCGACGAGGCGACCGGCCTCGACGTGATTAAGACTCTGCGCTTCGACGCGAACAGCTACAGCGTCGATCTCGGACTCAAACTCGCGCGCGGCGGTCAGGCGATACCAAATGCAAAACTCGCCATTGGGCCGAGCATCGGTGATCAGGGCGTTCCTTATTACACTTTCTATTCGGTCGCGCCCGAAGGCGTGGCTGTAATTAATGGCAGTTCCACTCTGTTTTATGGAACTTCAATTAACAGCAACGAGGGAAGCCCGGATCGTCAAGTTGTCGGCGGGACGGTTGACTGGGCTGGCGTCGGCGACACTTACTTCGCGATGGTCGCGATTCCTCCGAAGCCGACCGAAGGGTTGGAATTTCGCACGGCTAAATATCAGCACGAGGCAGAGGGCAATAAGGAAGAGCGTTTTCTCCTGACGGCTTATGTCAACGTTCCTGCCGACGGTTCGCTCACGCGTCTCTACGTCGGCCCCAAGGATCATGATCTGCTCGATCAGGCGAGCCTCGAAATCGGTAAAACAATCAATCGCGAAATAGACCTCGGAGGGTTGATCAATTACGGGTGGCTGGGCAGTTTCACGCGACCGCTCGCCGCCCCGATTCTCTGGTCGATCAAGCACCTGCACAGGATGACGGGCAGCTATGGCCTCGCCATCATAATTTTCACGATCATCATTTATTCCCTGTTTTTCCCCCTGAAATGGCGTTCTTCAAAGTCTATGAAGAAGGCGCAGAAGCTCGCACCACGCATGAAAGAGGTGCAGGAAAAGATCAAGGCGCTCAAGCCGAACGACCCGCGTTTGAAAGAATTGCAGATGGAGCAACTGCGCCTGATGAAGGAAGGCAACATCCTCGGCGGTTGTTTGCCTTTGCTGATCCAGATGCCGTTTCTCATCGCGCTCTACAGCGCGATCACGATCTCGATAGACTTCCGCCAGGCGACGTTTCTCTGGCTACCCGATCTCTCCGCCGCAGACCCTTATAAGTTGCTTCCGATCTTGATGGCCGGTTCGATGGTCGTCTTACAGTTCATTACGCCCGCGCCGTCGGCCGATCCGCTGCAACGCAAGATGATGGCGATTGTCATGCCCGCGATGATGCTCTACATCCTGTGGAGCGCGCCCGCCGGATTGCTCGTCTACTGGATCGTCGGCAACATCGTCGGCTTCTCGCAACAGATGGTCATCAATCGTCTCATCAAATCGGAAGACGATGAAGAACCGCCGGAGAAGAAGAAAGCCGAGTCGGGTCAGTCTAAAAAACTACGCGAGGCTAGAGTCTCTTAAGGGCGAGCAGTGCTTAAGTAGGTTACTTTTGATAACGAATCATTCGCGTAGAAAATTGAACGCCGTGAATGCAGCCTATGAACGAAACTTGCCAGCAAGCGCAAACATTTCTGAATGATGTCTTCGGCGGTTGCCAACTCGACCTCAGCGCGCGTGCGGCCGAGTCTGCCGAGGGGTGTCTGTTAGAGTTAGACGGCGAAGACGCGTCGCTGCTGCGCAGCGAAGGCGGCGAGTTGTTGAGTGCGCTTGAGCATCTCGTCAACCAGGCATTCGGGCGCGTGCTCCCGCAAGGCGAGCGGTTCATCTGCGACGTGCAGAACTTCCGCGCGACCAGAGAGGCCGAACTTCGCGCGATGGCGCGTCATGCCGCCGAACGCGTCCGCACGACGCGCTCGGCTTTCACCTTCGGGCCGATGAATTCAAATGAACGTCGCATCATCCACACGTCGCTCTCAGAAGAGCCTGACCTCCACACTGAATCAATCGGAGAGGGCAGCGCTCGCAGACTCAAAGTGACTTTGAAAATCGCGGACTAGGTAATAACATTCGTTTCAAAGATCGTGTCGCGCGTGCGAACGCGACACGATCTTTTCTTTTTGCCGTGTCAAGCAAAGGCACCATCGTTGCACTTTCAACGCCGCCGGGCCGGAGCGGCATCGGCGTCATACGGCTTAGCGGTGAACGCTCGCTCGACTATGTTCGCTCGCTGCTCGACGATGCTCATTTCTCGCCCGAATCCCATCGCGCCGCGCTTAGAAAAATTTTTGATCCGCAGAGCCGTGAACTCCTTGATCGCGCACTCATCACCTATTTCAAAGCGCCCCACTCTTTTACCGGTGAAGACATCGCGGAACTGAGTTGTCATGGTTCGCCGTTGCTGTTGTTGCACATCGTGGATGCGCTTTTAGCTCTCGGCGCACGCGCGGCGGATGCGGGCGAGTTCACTCTGCGTGCGCTCGCCAATCAACGCCTGAATCTCAGCCAGGCTGAAGCCGTACGCGACCTGATTGATGCGCAAACGCAGGCCGCCTTGCGACAAGCCGCACGCCAGCTCGGCGGGGAACTCTCCGCGCGCCTTCAACCGACCAAAGATGCGCTGCTCGAAATCATCGTCCCGCTCGAATCCTCGCTCGAATTTGTCGAAGACGATTTACCACAACCAGCCCTCGAAAGAATCAGCCTTCAACTCACAAATCTCATCCAATCTCTGGACGAGTTAGCAAACACTTTTCGCGCCGGACGCCTTCTCAAAGACGGCCTCAAAGTCGCGATGGTAGGACGGCCAAATGTAGGTAAATCCAGTGTTTTCAATAAGTTGCTCGCCTCAGATAGAGCTATCGTGACCGAGATTCCGGGCACGACTCGCGACAGTTTGAGCGAGTTGTTAAACATTGATGGTGTGCCTGTTTTGCTAACGGACACCGCCGGAATGCGTGAGGCGCATGACCCTGTCGAGCATTTAGGAATCGAACGTACACGACGCGCTATTGCTGACGCCGATTTGGTTCTTTTCGTACTCGATGGTTCTCAAGTGCTGACGGACGAGGATAAGGCGATATTTACGAATATAGCTGAAAGTAAATATGTGATAGTGTTTAATAAAAGCGACTTAGGAAGTTTCGACCAATTGATTTGTGCCGGAATTGGTGATAATTCTAAACGTGTCGCGATCTCTGCGAAGACCGGCGAGGGCCTAGATGCTCTACGCGCTGCTATAATGGAACCATTTGAAGTTGGGAGCGCAACCGAGTCAAGATTTTTGATTACTAACGCACGACATTTCGACTTGTTGCGTCGTTCGGCAGATGCGCTTCGCTCGTCACAGTCGCTTGTGTTGCAGGGTATAAGCGAAGACCTGACGCTTGTCGGTCTCTATGAATCGCTCCGTTATCTCGGTGAGATAACAGGGGAAACAACACCGGAAGACGTTCTCTCGCAGATATTTGCCACATTCTGCATAGGAAAGTAGCTATGAGTTTTGATGAACAGTTTGACGTGATCGTCATTGGGGCAGGCCACGCGGGTTGCGAGGCTGCGTCCGCCGCAGCTCGCCTCGGCGCGCAGACGGCTCTGATCACACTCAATCTTGACCTGATCGGCCAAATGTCTTGCAATCCGGCCGTCGGAGGAATTGCTAAAGGCCACATCGTACGCGAGATAGATGCCCTCGGCGGCATCATGGGGCGCGTCATTGACCGAACCGGCATTCAATTTCGCCTCTTGAATCGCTCTCGTGGCCCGGCCGTGCAGGCGCCGCGCGCACAGGCTGATCGAGCGCTTTATCGCACAGAGATGCGTCAAGTTCTTGAGGAGACGCCGAATCTTCATCTGCGGCAGGGACTCGTTATCGAGTTGCTCGTAGAAGACGGACAAATTCGCGGCGTCGAAATGCAGGACACGCGGCGTTTACGTGCCGATGCGGTCGTCGTCGCCACCGGAACTTTTCTCAACGGCCTAGTCCATACCGGTCGCCGCACTTATACCGCCGGCCGCGCGGGTGAGCCAGCCTCTATTGAGTTGGCTGAATGTCTCAAACGTCTGGGTTTTCCAGTCGGGCGTTTGAAGACGGGTACGCCGCCTCGTCTGGATGGGCGCACTATTGACTGGGATAATTTCGAGCCGCAACTCGCAGACGAACGGCCGGTTCCCTTCTCATTTTCTACCGAAACTATCGAACAGCCTCAAATTACCTGCTTTATAGGATATACGAACGAGGATGTTCATAATTCAATCCGCGCAAACATTCACGAATCACCTCTTTATTCCGGCCAGATAAAAGGTGTCGGCCCACGCTATTGTCCCTCCATTGAGGACAAAGTCGTCAAATTCCCTGACAAGACACGTCACCAACTTTTTCTGGAGCCCGAAGGCCACAATACTTCCGAAGTATATTTAAATGGCTTTTCAACCTCCATGCCGGCTGAATTTCAGCAAGAACTCGTACATAGAATTCCCGGTTTACAAGAAGCACGTATTATTCGACCCGGTTACGCCATCGAATATGATTTCGTTGATCCGCGGGAATTAACGCCTTATTTGCAGACCGCGCGTGTTGGCGGCCTGTTTTTGGCCGGACAAATTAATGGTACAACCGGTTATGAAGAGGCCGCGTGCCAGGGATTGCTTGCTGGTATTAATGCCGCTCTTTTTTTCCAGAAGCGTGAGGGGTTTCGCCTCAGACGCGATGAGTCTTATATCGGCGTTTTGATGGATGACCTGATCACTCACGGGGTGGATGAGCCATATCGCATGTTCACTTCGCGTGCAGAACACCGTCTGGCACTACGTTATGACACCGCTGATGCTCGTCTCACTCCGCACGGCAAAAGCCTCGGTCTCGTGGGTGATACGCTTTGGGAATCTTTTAATGCGCGCCGCGAACGTCTGGCTCATTTGCGCACCGTGTTAGAAACAACTCGCTTTAAGCGAACCGACAGCACTTATCGAGACCTTGCAGAAATTCTTGGTGACTTGGGTGATTCCATAACCTTATCTCAATTGTCTCAACGTCAAAACGTTTCACATGAAACGATTCGCAGCTTGCTTCCCTTTTCCCTGCGAGAGCAGACCTCACATTCCGAACTGGAAACCGCTTTGGCCGACCTTCTATATTGCGGTTATGTCCAGTCGCAAAAAGATAGCTTCGAGCGCATCTTCCATAACGATGGTCTGCGGCTGCCTTTAAACTTTAATTTCAGTACGGTCAGTGGTCTCTCAAACGAGATGGTCGAGCGTCTGGAGCGCGCGAAGCCCGAAACTTTTGGGCAGGCGCGGCGCATTCCCGGCATGACCCCCGCAGCTTTATCTACCCTCTTAGTTCGCCTTAAACTACAACAAGCGGCTTAAAGCATATGTTTCACGTGCCACATCGCGACAGGATGTGGCACGTGAAACGTAATGAATTGAGCATCCGAGTCAGGATTATCGACAAAAAAGTAGCACGTGGCGGGAGTTTGTGTTAGTTTAGGCGAAATTTCATGTCATTCCTGCGCTGAGTAGACTAAATGGCTAAAATTATTGCGGTCGCAAATCAAAAGGGCGGCGTTGGGAAAACCACAACATCAGTAAATTTGGCCGCTTCGCTCGCGGCCTCTGAGATGCGCGTCCTGCTCGTTGATACTGACCCACAGGCCAACGCAACCTCCGGCATAGGCATTCAACGTGGTAGCTTCCGCCGCAGTCTCTATCATGCGCTCATTCTCGATGAACCACTTGCAAACATACTCCAGAGTACAGAGTTACCGCTTTTGAAAGTTTTACCGGCAGATAGAAATCTGACGGGAGCAGAAGTCGAGTTAGTTGAGATAGAGCGCAGGGAATACAAATTACAGGATGTGTTACGCAGTGTTCAGAACGAGTACGACTTTATTATCATTGACTGCCCTCCCTCCCTCGGTCTGCTAACCCTCAATGCCCTGACGAGCGCCGACACGCTTTTAGTTCCTATTCAGTGCGAATACTATGCTCTCGAAGGTGTCACCGAGTTGTTCGATACCCTAGCCAGGATTAGACGTTCCCTTAATCCCGGTTTAACCATCGAGGGCTTGTTGCTGACGATGTACGACGACCGCACAAACTTGTCTTCGGCTGTTGCGGCAGATTTACGGAGTTTCTACGGACAACAGGTTTTGGAGACTGTTATTCCTCGTAATGTGCGCTTGGCAGAAGCCCCTAGTTACGGTAAGCCTATTATTCTCTATGATATACGTTCACGCGGGGCGGAAAGCTATCTTCAGTTGGCGAAGGAGATAATCAGCCATGACGAGAAAAGTTCTGGGGCGGGGCTTGAGCGCGCTGCTGTCGGAGACGCCGGCGACGGCGGCCAATGAAGAGTTAAGAGAAGTTGATATTGACCTGATAGAGCCGAATAACGTGCAGCCCCGGACGCGCTTTGATGAGACTCAATTAGAAGAGTTGGCACAGTCCATCAAGACCAACGGCGTGGTGCAGCCGATACTGGTGCGGAAAACTAATGGAGGTCGCTACCAGATAGTTGCGGGCGAGAGACGCTGGCGAGCGGCCCAACGCGCCGGGCTTCAACGCATCCCTTCCGTCATACGCGATGTGCCGGACGACAAAATGTTGGAACTGGCTCTAATCGAGAATATCCAGAGGCAAGAGTTAAATGCTATCGAAGAGGCTTACGCCTACAAACGCCTCATAGAGACTTTCAATTTGACTCAGGAGACGGTGGCTCAACGCGTCGGGCGCGACCGCACCTTTGTCACTAACTACTTGAG
>DATCWB010000237.1:0-10917 GCA_036566625.1 Pyrinomonadaceae bacterium | reverse complement strand
CGGCCGAGTCGCACGCGCCGGAAACCCCTTCGCACGGGAACGGGGGCGCGCTGCCTCGTTCGCTGGGCGAGGGCGAACACGGCGGCGCGCCAGCCGCCGAACACGCGCACGATCCGGCCGAGGTGCGCGCAGAGAGAATCTTCAGCGGCATCTCGGTCGCTATCGCCTTTGCCGGCATAGGCATCGGATGGATGGTTTTCAGGAAGAATCCGTTGCGCGTGATGCCGCGCCTGTTAGAGAACAAGTATTACGTAGACGAAGCCTATGACGCGGCCGTCATCAACCCGATCAAGGTCGGCTCGCGCGAGGGGCTGTGGAAGATTTTCGACGTGAAAGTCGTTGACGGCCTCGTCAACGGGCTGGCGCGCGCCACGAGCGGCGTGGGCGACATCGCGCGCAGGTTACAGGCCGGGTTCGTGCGCGGCTACGCGGCCGTCATCCTGCTCGGCGCGCTGCTCGTGATCGGTTATTTCGTCTTCAACTTCACACGCGTGCTGTCGCACCTGTAGAAAAATTTATGCTCCAGCGTTCGCTCTTAACTGTCTTGATACTGCTGCCCGTGGCGGGCGCGCTCGTCGCGGTCGTCTACGGCATGACCGCGCGCCGGAGCGAGACGGCGTCCCGTTGGATCGCGCTCATCTTCTCGGCGGCGACCTTCGCCCTCTCGCTGTTGCTTTTGACGGGCGGCGGCTACGGCGATTCGGCCGCGTTTCGCTTCGAGCAAAACCTGCCCTGGATCGGGGCTATCGGCGCGCGTTATCACGTCGGCGTGGACGGCATCAGCCTGTGGCTCGTGCTGCTGACGACGCTGCTCGTGCCCATCTCGATTGTTTCGAGTTGGCACGCGGTGGAGAAACGCCCGCTCGCTTTCTACGCCTTCATCCTGCTTTTGGAGAGCGCGATGATCGGCGTCTTCGTCTCGCTCGACCTGCTGGTCTTCTACCTGTTCTTCGAGGCGTCTCTCGTGCCGATGTTTTTCCTCATCGGCGTGTGGGGCGGCGAGCGGCGCATCTACGCGGCGGCGAAGTTTTTCATCTTCACGGCAATCGGCAGCCTGCTGATGCTCGTCGGCATTATCGCGCTTTACTACATCCACAAGAATCAGGCGGGCTTCGGGACGTTCGACTACACGACGCTGCTCGCCTCGCTGCGCAGCAACCAGATGACGCTCGGCGCGGACGCGCAGTTCTGGCTCTTTCTGGCCTTCGCCATTGCCTTCGCCATCAAAGTGCCGCTCTTCCCTTTCCACACCTGGCTGCCCGACGCGCACACGGAAGCGCCGACGGCCGGGTCGGTCATCCTCGCGGGCGTGCTTTTGAAGATGGGCACTTACGGCCTGATGCGTTTCAACCTCGCCCTCTTCCCCGACGCCTCGCGCGACTTCGCGCCCGTCCTCATCGCGCTCGCCGTCGTCGGCATCATCTACGGCGCGCTCGTGGCGATGGTGCAGCCGGATGTGAAGCGACTTGTCGCCTACTCGTCGGTCAGCCACATGGGGTTCGTCGTGCTCGGCCTGTTCTCGTTCACCGAACAGGGCATGCAGGGTTCGCTCTACCAGATGTTGAATCACGGCGTCTCGACCGGCGCGCTCTTTCTGCTCGTCGGCATGATCTACGAGCGGCGACACACGCGCATGATCTCGGAGTTCGGCGGACTGGCGAGGCCGATGCCGTGGTTTGCGACGCTGTTCGTCTTCGCGTCGCTGTCGTCCGTCGGCCTGCCGATTCTGAACGGTTTCATCGGCGAGTTTCTGATCATGCTCGGCATGTGGACTTCGCCCGCTCTCTCGCAGACGTGGGCGCGCGTGGCGACGATGCTCGCCGCGACGGGCGTTATCTGGGCAGCCGTCTACATGCTCTGGATGTTGCAGCGCGTCCTCTTCGGGCGCGTGACCAACGAGAAGAACAAACGTTTGACCGACCTCAACTGGCGCGAACTCGGATTGCTCCTCCCGCTGCTCGCGCTGATGATCTACATGGGCGTCTACCCTCGCCCGTTCCTGAATCGCTCGCGCGCGGCGGTCGAATTCGTCCGTTCGCGCGTCGTGGCGACCGAGAGCGGCGGCGTTATCGCTGAGCGGTAGTAATTTCACATTTCAAATCTCGGAATTTCAGATTTGAAATACAGACCTTCGAGCCGGAAGATTTTTGAGTCGCATTTTTGACGAAGCAAGTATGTTGAAATCAACTAAGAAGTTCTATTTCGCCGCGCTGCTCGTCCTGCTCTGCGGCGCGCTGCCGCTGGCGGGGTCGTCGCGCGCCGAGACGAAGGAACAGGTCAGCATCAGGCTGAAAGGCGTTGACGGGAAGACTTACGACGTGGCGACGATGCGCGGCGAGGTGGTGCTTGTCTCGTTCGGCGCGACGTGGTGCAAGCCCTGCGCGTGGGAACTGGAAGCGTTGGAGGCGTTGAAGGTGGAATACGCGGGGCGCGGGGTCAAGTTTCTCTGGGTGAGCATCGAGTCAGACGACCAGATTTCCAACGAACTGCTGCGCGACTATGCGAAGTCTCTGAAGATGACCATCCCGGTGCTGCGCGACCCGGAGAAGACGGCCTTCGCGCAGTTCAGCGAGCGCGTCCGTCTGCCGATGGTCGTCTTCTTTGACCGCGAGGGAAAGTTCGCCGCCCCCAAACACACGGGCATGACTTCGCAGGCCGAGGATTACAAAAAAATCATTCGCGCGCGCCTGGACGCGCTCCTCGGCGCGCCGGAGAAGGCGGGGGCGACGCCCTCGCAGCCTTAATTATTAATCATTGTTGCCGTCGCCGCCTTGGCGTTTGAACTCGACGGTCATTTGCGCTGAGTTAAAAAGATGAACCTCTGTCTCGCCCTTCAAACCGCTCAGGCTCCTTCGCCCGACATCAACTTCTCGCTCATCATGCCGGAGTTGATCGTCTCTGTCGCGGGCGTGCTGGTCATGCTCGTTGACGCCTTCACGCGCCGCTCGAATCAGCGTTGGGTGACGGGGCTGCTCTCATTCCTCGGACTCGGCGCGGCGGCGGCCGTCTGCGTCCTTATGTGGAATGACCAGACCGTGGCACGCGAAGCCTTCAACGGCATGATCGTGCTCGACCGGATGCGGCTCTCCTTCACGCTCGTCTTTCTCATCGTCTCGGCGCTCACGGTGCTCATCTCGATGATCTGGGTGGAGTGGGAACATCTGCCCGCGGGCGAGTTTCATGCGCTGCTGATGTTCGCCACCGTCGGTATGATGTTGATGGCTTCGGGCGGCGACCTCGTGATCATCTTCCTCGGCCTCGAACTGCTCTCCATCGCCACTTATGTGATGGCCGGATTCCGTCGCACCGATGTTCGCTCGAACGAATCCTCGATGAAGTATTTCATCCTCGGCTCGTTCTCGTCGGCGTTCCTGCTCTACGGTATCGCGCTCGTCTACGGCGGCACGTCACTTTTGAACGGCGGCGCGGGCACGACCAACATCAAGGAACTCGCGCTCAGAGTGGGCGCGGAAAACGCGCTGGCCTATCCCGCTCTGCTCTACGCGGGCGCGGCCTTAATGCTCGTCGGCTTCGGCTTCAAGATCGCAACCGCCCCTTTCCACGTCTGGACGCCGGACGTGTACGAGGGCGCGCCCACACCCGTCACGGCCTTTATGGCGGCCGGGCCGAAGGCTTCCGGCTTCGCAGCTTTCATGCGCGTCTTCCTCTTCGGCTTCCCCTTCATCGCCGCCACGTCGAACGCCGCGCAACTGCACTCCGCGTGGCTCAACGCGTTGTGGTTGCTCGCCATACTCACGATGACCGTAGGCAACCTCGCCGCCCTCGTGCAAAATAACGTCAAGCGCATGCTCGCCTATTCGTCCATCGCGCATGCGGGCTACGCGCTCGTCGGCTTCGTCGCGGCGGGCAGGGCGTCGGACGAGACCGTGCAGTCGGACGCCATCGCCGCCGTCGCCTTCTACCTGCTGGCCTATGCCGTGATGAACCTCGGCGCGTTCGCCGTCGTCACGCTCATCGCGCGCAGCGGCGACCGCCGCACAGAGATCGAAGACTACAACGGCATCGGCTTCACCGCGCCCGCGCTCTCCTTCGCGCTCGCGCTCTTTCTCCTGAGCCTGCTCGGCATCCCGCTCACCGCCGGGTTCATGGGCAAGGTGATGGTCTTCCGCGCCGCGCTAGATCAGGGTTTCGTCGGCCTCGTCGTCATCGGGGTGCTCAACACGGCGATTTCCGTGTACTATTACCTGCGCCTCATCGTGGTGATGTTCTTCCGCGAACGCTCGACCGCCTGGAGCGCGCCCGCCGTGCCCGTCAGCGTCGCGCTGGCGATCATCATCACGGCGCTCGGAGTTTTTTATCTGGGGATTTTTCCGGGACAGGTGCTCGACGCCTTCCGCGCCCCGCAACGTGTGGTCAGTCAACTGAAGTGACGGGTGACGGGTGACAAGTGACAAGAGAAGAAAGTGAATCGTGAATCGTAGATCGTGTATAGAAGAAAACAGTTCTTATCTATTCACGATCCACGATTCACGATTCCCGGCTTTTCTAACTTGTCACCAGTCACCCGTCACTCGTCACTTTTTATGTCGTCTGCGACGAAGATTGGTAAGCGGGAAATCGCGGCCGAACCGCCGGAGGTCACGCCGTCCGGCCGCGAGCGCGCGGCGGACTCTCTCGAATCGCTGGCCGAACAGATCAAAGAGACGCTCGGCGAGGCATGGTTGCCGCGCTATTACCGCGAGCGGATTTTGCCCCTGCGCACGCGCGCACATCAACTACAGGCCGCTGCCGCCGCGAAGCCCGAACAGGTCAACGTGCAACACACGCTGCTCGGCGTCGAGTTGAAGATCGGTCGCCGCCGCATCACCTGCCCCGATCTGGCGACCGCCCGCTACCTGGCGACCTTCGCCCGCGCCGCTTGCACCGAAGTTGCGATCCCCTATGACATCTCGCGCATTTCCCTGCTCGCAGATGAACTCGAATCCGGCTGGCAGCGCATGCTGCTGCTCGTCGAACATCTGGCGGGCGCGCGGAACAAGGCTTATCGCACGCGCCTGCGCAACGCTCTCGTCGCCGGCGTACGCCGCGAGATCGCCGAGGCCGGGGCCGGCACACTTATTCCACAATTCAACCAGAATACTAAACAACGGCGGCGCTGAGTTTGAACATCAAACTCCGAACTGGTAAATTATTGGAGATGATGCAAGAAGTTAAAGAGACCATTACGCCTATTGATCAAGAGGAACCGCTTCCATTCCCTTTCAATCAACGCACCTTTTGCCGCTTCGAGCCGATTGAGAAGCGCATCGAAGAGATTCGCGTGCTCGTCATCGACGACCTGCTGCGCGACGAGCGCGACTTGTCGGAGACGGCCATCAGGGAGTGGGGGCGTCGCGCCTCGTCGCACCTCCAGCGCGAACGCCAGATCGCGGGATTAGCCCTCGGCAACATTCGCAACAATATCTCTCGCCTCGTGCGCCGTCCCGAAACGCACTTCGCGCACGTCTCGGAAATAGCCGAGGCGGCCGCAGAGTTTCAACCGCAGGCGATAGTCCTCAGCGGCACGCTGCGCGACTTCGACTACTATCATCCGAGCATCTTCGACACTTTCGGCCAATTTATCCGCAACACCAAAATTCCCGTGCTCGGCATTTGCGGCGGTCATCAACTCGTCGGCTTAGGGTTCGGGGCGCGCGTCGTGACGCTCGACAACATGGAACAGCACGAGCGGCGCGAAGGCCGCCCGTTCGAGTACCAGTATCGCTTCATACGGATTACCGAACCCACAGACCCGATCTTCGAGGGCGTGAGCGACCGCGATTCGGGCATCTGGCAGGACTACACCATCGAAGCCTGCATCCTGCGCGTCTGGCAGAATCACGGGCTGCAACTCGATCATGTGCCGGAAGGTTTCAAACTACTCGCCACGGCCTACTTCTGCCGCAACCAGATGATGGTCAAGCGCGCGGACGGGCAACTGATCTACACCGTGCAGTTCCACCTCGAAAAATCTTTCGAGGACTGGGACAAGACGCGCGCGACGCGCTGGGAGCACCCGAACGAATCGCGCGACGGCCGCATCATCTTCGAGAATTTCCTGCGCGAATCGCTCAGACACAACGCTTAAATTTCCGGCTCTGAAGACGAAACGGCGAAAGCCTCCGACCCGGCCGGGTCGGAGGCTTTCGCCGTCTGTCGTCCGCGCTCCGGAAGACGCGCCCGCTTTAAAGGGTAGGCACGTTTTCCATCGTACGCTGAATCAAGCGGTCAACCACCGATTCCAGATTGTTCGTTTCGGCGAAGACCTGCAACTGCTCGTCGGCCGACGTGCCGCGTTCGAGAATGGTGTGGATATGTTCGACCTCTTTGCGTGAGCCCAGATCGTCGAGCACGTCGTCAACGAATTCGAGCAGTTCGAGGATGAGGTCGCGCACGGGCACTTCCTTCTGCTTGCCGAAGTCGATCATCTTGCCCTGCAAGCCCCAGCGCACCGCGCGCCACTTGTTCTCCTGAATCAGAGCGCGGCGGTAGAGACGGAAGCCGAGATTTTTCTCGATCAATTTATCGAGCCTTGCGACGATGGCCTGAAAGAGCGCGGCGATGGCGATGGTGTCGTCAACGCGCGTCGGGATGTCGCAGACGCGGAATTCGAGCGTCTCGAAAACGGGGTGCGGGCGCACGTCCCACCAGATTTTTCGCGGGTTCGTGATGCAGTTCGTGTCGAGCAGGAGTTTGACGTAACGCTGGAACGAGGCGTAGGAGTCGAAATGGTCGGGGATGTCGGTGCGCGGAAACTTCTTGAAGACCTCGGAGCGGTAAGACTTCAACCCCGTGTTGATGCCGAGCCAGAAGGGCGACGAGGTGGTCAGAGCCAGAACGTGCGGCAGGAAATAGCGCGCGGCGTTCATGATGTGAATCTGCCGCTCGCGGTCTTTGATGCCGACGTGGACGTGCAGGCCGAAGATGAGAAGCGAGCGCGCCACCATCTGGAGTTCTTCGATCAGCAGCGTGTAGTGCGGGTCGTCGTAAATCTTCTGCTCGCGCCACTGCGAGATCGGGTGGGTGGAGGCCGCGACCACTTCGAGGCCGTTTTTGCGCGCGAGCGAGGAGACGATGGCGCGCAGATTGGTGATGTCGGTGCGCGCCTCCTGTATGTTGTGACAGATGCCCGTGCCGACCTCAATCATCGACTGGATCATTTCCGGCTTGATCTTCTCGCCGAGGAGCATCTTCCCCTCCTCAAGCATCTCCGAGACGTGCGAACGCAACTCGCGCGTCTTCGGGTCAACGATCTGAAATTCTTCTTCGATGCCAAGCGTGTATTGCTCGAACATAAGTTTTCGCTCTCCTTGCAAGACCTGACATGGGTTTCAGCTAACGGGGAAGAAAATGAAAACTTCAAACGCGTCGCGTGATAGGCAACACCGCCACCACCGGCGCAAACCCCAGACAATCAATTATACGAGCGCGGACTTGATCACCTCCCAATCGGGCGTCCTGCCGCGCACCTTCTCGCTCCAAAAATGGCGGAGCGCGCTGAACGGAGTTGCCGCCGGCGCGTGCAGGTCGAAATGGATCGACCAGCGCGGCGCGTCGCCTTTCATGCGCAGGAAATGGAGCGCGGCGCGAGCGCGCCCCTTCTCCAGGAAACCTCCCGCGCAGTCGCCGTGCGAGGCGAAGCGCGAGGTGAACCGGCCGTGGGCGTTGAGCGCGCCGGCGAGGCCGCGCCGCGCGCGGAAACTCATCCCGACCCCCCCGACCCCGTAAACGTTCTCGATGCTCTCCACCTCGCGCCACAAATTCAGGTCGCGCAAGCGTGCGGCGAAGAGCAGCAACGCCTGCTGCTTGTCTGCGGCGAGCGAGTCGAACGCGCTCGCGGCGTCCGCGTGGCCGTACAAGCCTTTAAGTTTGCGACTCAGTTCGTCGCTGAGCGATTCCGGCAGATCGTCCCAACGCAACTTCGCGTCGTCCGTCCCGCCCATCAGGTGGCGCCGAGCGCGCGCTGCATGATCGCGCGGTCTTTGTCCGACAGACCCTGAAAACTCACGCCCACGCCGAGGCCGGGGTTGCTGTAGACCACTTCGGCGTTGACGATCACGTCGCCCTCCGCGAACGGCAGGCGTAGCGTGAGCAGGCCGCCTTCGGGCAGCGGCGTCTGCGTGTTCATGTAGAGGCCGCCGGGGCTGATGTCTTTGGTGCTGGCGATGGCCGTGCCGTCCGCGCCGTCGAAGTACACGTCAACGATCAGGCGCGAACGGTCATGCTGGCGACGTTCATCCGCGGGCAAATTCGCTTCTTCTGCTTCTGCGCCAAACTCTTCGCTCATACTCTTACTCTCCGTGCCGGACGAGTTCAGTTGACGAACGCCGTTTATCTTACTCGAAGCCGCGTGCGCGCGTCGCTCGTTCTCGGCCTCGCTCGCGGCCGCTCGCAAACGTTAGAAGCGGGCGGCCTCAAGCCTTCGCGCCGATGATGAAGGTCGGAACCATGCCGCCGCCCGACGAGACGTTGGCGAGTTCGGTGAAAGACAGTCGCGTGAAGGCCGAGCCGACCTTGCCGAAGAACAGGAGCGGGTCGAGGTCTACGAGTTGCTCCGCAAACTCGAACGTGCCGTCGGGCTGGAGCGCGGGAAATTGTTCGCGCGCCGTGTTGACGCGTTCCTGCAACAGGTAGTCGCCGTTCGAGAGCGCGTGGCGCAGGGCTTCGTCCCAGCCGATCTCGTCCGTGTTCCAGCCGATGTAGATGCCGTGTCCGCCGTAGTCGTCGTTGGGCTTGAGGACGAGACGGTCGCGCGAGTTGGCGGCGAATTCGAGCAGGTCTATTTCTTCGCCGTAGTGATCAGTTCGTTCGGCGCGCACGATGCGCGTCCAGGGCACATGGGCGCGAATGGCCGTGCGCTCCTCCTCGGTGAAGAGGTGCGCGTAGCGTTCGTTGGTGAGCACGGCGAAGAGTGCTTTTTTGTGAATCAGCTTCGAGCGGAAACTGTTGACCATGCAGACCGCGCCCGCCCTGTAGGCGTCGAGCAGCGCGGGAAACTCGGCCATGATCGGGATGTACTCGTTCACGAGCAGGCGCTTGTAAACGATGTCTATCTCATCGGCTCCGCAGCGCAGGCGACCGCCGCTGAATTCCAACTCCTGCGGCGAGCAGACGATTGCGCGATAACCCTCGCTCTCGAAATATTCCTGAAACAGTTCAAACTCTTTCTGCGTCGGCAGGTCTTTCAGATCGACGATGGCGATGAGCGGTTTGCGCTCCGGCTCGCGCCCCAGGTATTCCGCGTAAGCGCGCAGCAGGACTTCGAGCATGAGATGGCGGCCATAGAGCGGGCGCACGTTGTAACGCTCGCCGAAGCGTTTCATCACGGGCAACTCGGAGAAGATCGTGTAGGCGGCATCAACGTAAGCGATGCCCGCGGGGCTTTCGCCGTTGAGTTCGACGAAGCTATAAGAGTCTCCGGTCAGAAAGGAATCGAGCCGGGCGGTGGGGGAGACGGCCGCGTAGCCGGGATCGATGGCGACCAGGTCGCGTTCCAACTCCGTGATGCCCAGTTCGTCGAGCAACTCGTCGTTGCCGACCGCCGCGTCCTTCACCTTCTGGATCGCGCTCCAGACGATTTCGCAGATGGTCTGGATGCGTGCGAAGTCGGTTTCGGTCACGAAATGCGGGCGCAGGTATGGCGATAGGCGACGACCGCCGAAGATCAGTTTGGCGCGTTCCAACCCCTCGTCCAGCATCTTGCGCGACGCCTCGGCCAGATCATTATCCGCCAACAACTGATGATAGTGCTCAACAGCTTCCTCTAGCATTTCGCCTCCGTGGGAAGATTTGCAAAAGCGATTTTTAGATCACGAACGAGTGTGCGGCTAGAGTAGCACAAACGGGAAGGCAAAGGTAAAAAGGGGACGGGGAGAGGGAAAGGGGTAAAGGGTAAAGGGAAAAGAAAGGCAAGAGGATCGAATGTCTCCCGACTTCTCCTCCCCTTCCGCCTTACCCTGCTCCCGTTTCCCTTTCCTACTGCGGGCTGTTACCGCGCGACAGGGTGAAAGAGAGTTTTTCGCCGTCGCGCCGGATGCCGAGCGAGAGTTCGGTGTCGAAATCGGCGGGGAGGTTGAAGTTCCAGTTGGCGTCGGAAAAGATTTGGCCGCCGATTGACTCGATGATGTCCCCGGCCTGAATTTTACTTGCCGCCCCCGCGCTGCCCGGCCGCACCGACATGACGAGCAGGCCGTTTTGATGCGCCCCCGAAATTTTCGTGCCCGTGGGCGAAATGCGCACGGCTTCCAACCCGAAAGCGAGCAGGGGTTTGACGGCCAACCCGCCGTAAGCCTCGCTCGCGGCGCGGTAACGCCCGGCGGCCTCGGCCACGCGCGCGCGCATGAGTTCGCTGTCGGCAGAAATTTTTCGCACCCGCTCCTGCATCAAACGAAACTGTAACTGCGCGCTCTTTAAGTCTTCCTGCAAACGCGCCGACTGCGCGGCCGCAGTTGCGCCGGGCGGAATTCGCCTGATCTCTTCTTCGATCTGACGCAGAGCCGTCTCGTGCCGGCGGACATCGTGCTCCGTGGTTCGCAGGGCGACTTGTATCGTGCGGAGTTCCGCCTCTGCGGCGCGGAGTTCGGCGCGCGCCGTGTCCAGACCCGGACTCGGCGATTCGCTCAGACGAACCGGGAGATTGAGCGGCGCGCTCTCGGCGCGCAGCACGGTGAAATTGGCGAGCGTGTTGCCGCCGAGTTCCTTGATCATCGAGGACATGTCTTCGATGCTGCGCACGTCGTGCTGCCCGATGCGCGCAATCACGTCGCCGGGGCGCAGCCCCGCGTGCGCGGCGGGCGTTCCCGGCGCAACGGAGGTCAACAACACGCCGCGTTGCCGGGTCAATAGTGAGCGCGCCTGTTCGCGCGTCCACCCGCCCGCGAGTAATTGTTCGAGCGGCGCGAAGGCGAGCGCGTCGCC
>DATCWB010000236.1:0-8114 GCA_036566625.1 Pyrinomonadaceae bacterium | reverse complement strand
TTGCGCGCGATTGATTCCGCGACGGCCGCGTCGATCCGCGCCAGCCGCTCGGCCGACATCCCGACGCTCGACGGAAGCGCGACGGGCAAATTCTTCCCCAACGTTTGCGAGGCGAAGACGAACAGCAGGAGGCAGGCCTTGAGGCGGCGGAACGACAGACGAGACATGAGTCTATTTTGTTTGTTTGAAGGCTGGGACGGCATCGAGTTAGATAAATGTTTTGCGAGCGCGGCGCGCCGGAGTCCGACCGTTTGTGCGATGTTCATTTGCTGCCTGACGCGTCCCCTTCCACTTGCTTTGCGCGCGCCTGCGCCTTCAACTGAATTCCCGTGCCGCGCGCATAGAGCGAGGGCAGGCTGATCGGGAGTCTACCGCTCACGTCGATCTCGCCGAAGAGGGCACGGGCGGCGGCGCGTTGCAAACTCGGCATGTCACCGTATGCCACCACGTAAGTTTTGAGTTCGGGAAAACTTTGCAACGAGTACGGGTTGCCGAAACTGATACCGGCGACCGGGGCACGGCGTTCGAGCAACTTTTTGAGCGCGCGCATGCCCGGTTCGGGGAGCACGCCGCTGTTCGACTGCCCGCTTCGCACGCGACCGTACATTGCAACAATAATTAACTTGGCCGCCTTCGCGCGGTCAAGCTGAAAATCAACTTCCTTCTCCGACGAGCGGTCGTCGAGAACCGCCCCGTCAAACTTCCTGCCGCCGAGCGCGCCCGTAAAGGGTTGCATGATCCACAGGCGATTATCCTCATTCGTAATGCCCAGAACGAAGATGCGTTCGCCCGCCGGCAGATTGCTCACGGGCAGCACGCCCGCGTCGTTGCGCACGAGCGTGATGGCGCGCTCCGCGATTTCGTCCGACAACTTCAACGCCGCGCCGGTCGAGACCATGCGGTCGATGTATTCAATCGGCGCGACGCGCTGGCGCACGAGGCCGAGATCGTACTTCGCCGCCAGCAGGCGACGCGCCGATTCCTCGATCCTTTTCTCCGACAGGCGACCCGCGCCCACCGCTTCACGCAGGCCACGGATGGCCGCATCCGTGTCGGCCGGTTTCAGGATCATGTCCGCGCCCGCCAGCGTCGCCCGGACGGCCGCCTCGCCCGGCGTGAAGTAGATCGTCAGTCCGCTCATGTCCATCGCGTCGGTGACGATGATGCCGTCGAACCCGAGGTCGCGGCGCAACATCCCGTTGACGACCGTGGGCGAGAGCGTTGCCGGAAGCATCGCGTTCTCGACGATCACTTCGCTGTCGGCGTAATGCGGCCGACGTTCGGCCACGCCTGCGAGCGGCGTGATCTTCGTCGGGTCGAGTTGCGGCAGACCGATGTGCGCGATCATGACCGAGCCGACCCCGGCCGCAATCGCGGCGCGAAACGGCACTAGTTCGACCGCGTCGAGCCGCGCGCGCCCCACGTTGATGACGGGCAGGCCGCGATGCGAATCGACGGCCGTGTCGCCGTGGCCGGGGAAATGTTTCGCCGTCGCCATGACGCCGCCGCGCTGCGCGCCCTCGGTGAAGGCGGCGGCCATGCGCGCCACCTCCGCCGGGTCTTCGCCGTAAGAGCGCACGTTGATGACGGGGTTCGCCGCGTTGTTGTTCACGTCAACGACGGGCGCGAAAATTTGCTGAATGCCGAGCGCGCGCGCCTCGCGCGCCGTCGCCTCGCCCATCCGCCGCGCGTACTCGGGGTTGCCCGTTGCGCCGACGGCCATGTTCCAGGGAAAGTTGATCGTGTCTATGAAACGCATCCCCGCCCCGGCTTCGAGATCGGCCGAGATGAGCAGAGGCCGCCGCGCGAGTTGCTGCATGCGGTTGACGAGATGAACCGAGTCGTAGACCGCGCCGCGAAACAGGATGATGCCGCCGATGTGATTCTGCTCTACCTGACGGCGCAGACGCTTGAAGGGTTCGCTCTCCTGACTCAAAAATGTCGCGTTAACGCCGACCGAGATCAACTGCCCGATCTTCTCTTCGAGCGTCATGCGCCGCAACTCCGCGTCAGCCCACTTCAAAGCCTCGCGCGAAGCGCGCCGCGTGTAAGGTTTGAAGACCGGAAGTTGCCCGTCCGCCCGTGCCTCGCCCGGCGCGGCCTGCGCGATTTTCGATGGCGGCGATTTCAAGAGCGTGGGCGGCTGTGCGCCCGCGCGCCACGGCGGGACGAACGCCAGCGAAAAAATCGTGATGAACGCGAGGCCGTAGCGCGAGGCCGCACGCATGAACTGACGCGCGCGCGTGAATTGATTGATGCGAAATTTACTCATCTGAATAACTCGTTTTCCGCTTCCGACACACACTAAACATTCTCGACCGCGCCGCCGGGCGCGAGTTCGTCGCGCTGCTCAGGGCTGGCGGGCGCGAAGGCGAAACTCACCGCGTAGGCCACGACGAAAGTGATCGTGCTGCCGAGAAGCACATACCACGTCCACGCGAGCGGCGTCATAAAACGCACGTAGAGCATGACACAGATGCTCGTCAGCATCCCTATGAGCGCGGGCGGTTCGCTCACGCGCCTGAGGAATGTGCCGACGAGAAAGATGCCGAGCACGGGGCCGTTGATGAGTCCCGCCACGGACAAGGCTTGATCGAGCGCGGAGCGATTCTTCTTCAGAAAGAAGAGCGCGACGGCGATCTGGACGACGCCCCACGCGAGCGTCAGCCAGTGGGAGACGCGCAGGTAATGCCTGTCGTCGCGGCGCGGCGCGAACGGCTTGTAGAGATCGTTGACGGCCGTGGCCGCAATCGAGTTGAGCGACGAAGACAACGCGGCCGCGAAGATGGCGGCGACAACCAGGCCCGACAACCCCGAAGGCAGGTGCTTCGTGATGAAATCGGGGAAGACGCGGTCGCCTCCCGTGAAGGGGAAGTTTGCGCTGGCCGACTGTGCGAACGCCGGGTCGCTCGCGCAGCGCGCGGCCGCGCCGGGCTGCAACTGCGCGCAGGCCCCCGCGAAGTTCGCGTAGAGCGGATCGCTCTGCGGCTGGTAGAAGGCGAACAGCAGCGCGCCGACGAACAGGAAGCCGATGAACTGCGCGAGCACCACGCCGCCGCTAGACAACAGCGCGGCGGCGGCGCGGCGCGGCCGATCCGTGCAGAGGTAACGCTGCACGAGGTATTGATCCGTGCCGTGCGTGCTCATGGTCAGGAAGCAGCCGCCGATGAGCCCCGCCCAGAAGGTGTAGGTCTTCGTCAGCGTGAAGGAGAAGTCGAACACGTCGAACTTGCCGAACTGGCTGCCGAGCGCGAGCGCGCCGTCGAAGCCGCCGTTGATGTTCGAGGCGAGCACAAAGGCGGCGGCGAGCGCGCCCGTGATGTAGATACCGAGTTGCACCACCTCGACCCAGATGACGGCCTCCATCCCGCCGAAGTAGGTGAAGACGATCATCACGACGCCGAGCAGGATGATCGAATAGACGGCGATCGCCTCGGGATTGGCGGCGGGCTGGAAGGCGACGTAGACGGCGGCGAGCACGAAGGCCGTCAGGAGCAGCCGCACGCCGTCGGCGATGTTGCGCATGATGACGAAGAGCGCGGCGGCGAGCATCTTGATCTTGAGGCCGAAGCGTCGTTCGAGCAGTTGGTAGACGGTCAGCAGGTCGCCGCGAAAGTAGGAGGGGATGAAGAGAAGCGAGATGACGATGCGCCCCAGCATGTAGCCGAAGACGAGTTGGAGAAACTGAAAATTGCCGCCGCGCGCGAACACCACGCCGGGCACGGAGATGAACGTGATGGTCGAAGTCTCGGTGGCGACGATGGAGGCGGCGATAGCCCACCACGGCACATTGCGGTCGCCGAGAAAGTAGTCGCGCGTCGTCTCCTGCTTGCCGGAGAACCAGATGCCGAACACCGTGATGCCGACGAGGTAGCCGAAGATGATAAAGAGGTCGAGCGCTCTCATGTTCTCCTATCGAATGATCGTCCCGGCGCTCGCTTACTGCTTCGCGCCGCTTTGGCTCGACAGCTTCGCCTGAAGTTCCTGCACCGTCTTCTCCAGTTCCAGCACGCGCTCCTCGTGGTCGTCAACGGCTACGGCGGTGGCGAGCGTAGCCTGTTTCTGCGCCTCGGCCGGAGCAACATCCGACTCGGGCTGCGAGTGAATTTGCTGCACGACGGCCGTGACGACGCCCGCCGTCTGGGCTACTTCACCTGCGATCTTCCCGGACTTGCCGGGGAGCGTTGCGCTGGCGATAGCCGCCCCCTTATCAACCCCCGCGACAACTTTCTTCAGCTTTGAGAAAAATCCCATTTACCTTGTCTCCTTTACCAGAGTTAAGTGATAAGACCGACTCTTCGAGCCGCGGCGTCCGAATCATACGGCGTCCCTTGCGAAGCAGCCGCGCTCTTTCCGACGCGAGAGCCATCCCATGTTTCCTTTCCGGGTCAGGCAATGCGCGCCGAAGTCTCCACGACAGGTTAACGCTCGCCCGCCCCCTTCAAGTAGTCGCGCGCTTCGGCGAGTTCGGCGGCTTGCGTGTCGGCGCGCTCCTGCGTGCGTAGGTAATCGGCGTAGGCGCGCGCGGCGAGTTTCGTGTCGGCGCTCTTGGCGGCGCGCGCGAGTCCGAGCAGCGAGCGCGGGCGGTTGGGCTGGCGCAGGAGCGCGGTCTGGAACTGCTGCGCCGCTTCCGCCGGGCGACCCGCGCGCAGCAGCACTTCGCCGAACAACTCGTGCGAAGGCTTGAGCATGTCGGGCGGCCCTGACGGCGGCCTGAGCGACTCTTCCAACACGGTTGCGGTGCGCAGGAGTCCGACGGCCTCGTCAAACTTGCCCGCCTCCGCACGCGCCAGCGCGGCCACTTCCAACGCCATCACCTCGATCATATCCGCGCTGAAGACATACATGCCCGCCCGCTCGAACTCCTTGCCGAGCGCGCGCATGTCGGCAACGTACTTATCCGCATCCGCCGTCGTCTTTGCCGCCAGCCCGCGCAGGTATGCGCCGTACAACTGCCCGGCCGTGGGTCGCGGCGACTGCTGCGCCGTGAGCGAAGCGGGCGTGATCCGGCTCGCCGTCGCCGGTTTGGCCGCGACGTGACACGCGTCCGCGCCGACCTCTTTCTGCGCCGGAAGCGAGGCCGACTTTGCGGCGGGTTGGGGGAAGAGTTTTTCGATCAACTCCCAACGCTCCGTCTCCGCGATGAAGACCGCGTAGATGTAGGCCGCACCGCGAATCGGCGCGCCGAGTTCGGCCATGGATTTCTGCATGAGCGCGAGTTGCGCTTCCGCCTCTTTAATTCTTCCCTGCTGCAAGTAGACGTATTCGAGCCAACTCAGACTGTGATAATCGCGCCGCTCGATGGAGTAGTTTTTGCGCCTGACCCACGCGTCCGAAGTCGCCCACGACGATTCGTTCGAGGCGGCTGCTTCCGGCCACATGCCGAGTTGGATGAAGATGTGCGAAGGCATGTGGCGGGCGTGGTGCGCGTCGGGTGCGATCTCCGCGTAACGGCGGGCGGCGGGCAGGGCGAGGATGGCGTGTTCGGGGTCGTCGAAGGCGTGGATGATGTAGTGCGCCGCGCCCGGATGATTCGGGTTCTTCGCGTACACGTCGAGCGCGATAGCCCCGGCCTGCGCCTGCAAGCGATAGCCCTTATCCGTCGGCCGCACCGCGCCGAGCAGCGAGAGCGCGTAGAAGGAGGCCGCTTCCAAATCTTCCGGGTACTCTTTGTAGAGTTTCTCCATCGCGGCGGCGTAGGCGAGATTGCGCGCGTGCCTGTCGCCTTCGCCGTAGAGGGCTTTGACGGCATTGACGTAGGCCGACTCGCGCGGGGTCAACTTCGCCGTGCCGGGGATTTTTCCGAGCGCGCGGCGCGCGGCCTCCGTATCCTGCTCGTTCCAGAGCGGATGGTTGTGCGCCATCGCCTCGCCCCAGTAGCCGAGCGCGAAGCCGGGTTCGGCTTTCGTCGCCGCCTGAAACGCCTCCAACGCCTCTTCGTACCAGAACGAGTGCAATGCCGCGACGCCGCGAATGAAATGCTCCTGCGCGGCGTGCGAGCCGGAAGTGGGGAAATCAATTTTACCGAGCGCGCCCCCCTTCGTCTCTTGGGACTTCTGCGAAGGTTGGGCGAAAACTGCGGCAGCCGACAGGCACATGCAAGCGCACAGAGACATAAACACCTTGTAAACAGCACGACGAAGTGACATGGCTTATTACTCGACTTTCCGGTTGAAGAGGATGCTGGCTCTTGCTTCTACGCCCAATTCCGTTGCGAGTCAAACGCGGCGAGCGTCCGACGCGCGGGGCGGGTTGATGCGGAAATCAATTTCAGAAATCAAAGTGCGACGTTCGCAAACGCGCACGCGCGCCGCTGCTACTTGATCAACTCGCCGAGCGTGCGTATGCGCGGGCAGACGCAGTCGGGGTAGAGATCGAGCGGGTCGAGCAGAATGGCGCGCATGCCGACGGCCAGCGCGGCCAGCGCGTCGTGCGCGTAGGAATCGCCGATGAAGACGGCCTCGTGCGGTTCCAGCCCGAGTTGCGCGAGCGTCAGGTGAAAGATGCCGGGGTCGGGTTTGCGCTGGCCGACGACGTGCGAGTCGATAGACAGATCGAAGTGCGTTTTGAGTCCGACCAGTTCGAGCAGTTCGTCCAGCCTGCCGTCTTCCGTGTTCGAGATGACGGCGAGACGCAAGCCCGCCTCTTTCAACGCGTCGAGCACGCGCGCCGCTTCACCGTCGGGCGCGCTCCACAGGTGACGCTCGGCGTGCGTCGCGTCTATCTGCCCGCTCAGGGTTTCGCAGGTCGCATCGTCAATTTCGAGCGCGCGGTAGACGCGGCGGAAGACCCAGTTGCGTTTTTTGGAATCCTCCGGCACGGGCTCGCCCCGCTGCATCGCTGCGTCCACCGCGCACATCATCTCTTTGAACTTGCGCCCCAAGTCGGCCGGGACGAACTCGCGCCCCGCGCCCCGCGAGGCCAGCTGCGCCAGCCGCTCCCAATCGGGATGCAACAGCGTGCCGCCGACATCGAACAGCACGGCGCGCACGCCCACGAGAGAAGGGTGCAAAATGGTGTGCGCCTTCGCACGGCTTGCGGGCAGGTTAACTTCGTCAGGTCTCAATTTTTCGTCCGGGGCATTCAAGAGTCTGCGCTCTGAGATGGAAGATAGAACGATTCTACGACAAATGCTCGCCGCTTTGTAAAAGTTGTTCGATGGCGCCGCTCACGATGCCCCGCTCGGCGGCGAGCGCGGCTTCGGCCTCGGCGCGCGTGCGCCCCGTGCGTTGCATCACGAGCGCGGTCGGCAGATTGTCGCCCGCCGCCGCGAAGGCCGCGCTTGCCGCCGCTTCGTCAAGCCCCGTCTCCGCCTGAAAGATGCGACGCGCACGCGCGCGCAATTTTTCATTGCGCGCCGACACGTTCGTCATGCGGTTGCCGCTCACGTAGCCGAGCCGGATCATGGTTGCCGTCGAGAGCATGTTGAGCACCATCTTCTGCGCCGTGCCTGCCTTGAGCCTGGTCGAACCCGCGATCACTTCCGGCCCGACCACGGGCACGATCGCCACCTCGACCGCGCGCGTAATCGGCGACCCGGCGACGCAGGTGACACATGCCGTAAACGCGCCGCGCGTGCGCGCGTGTTCGACCGCGCCGAGGGTGTAGGGCGTCCGTCCCGATGCGGCGATGCCGACGACGGCGTCCTTACCCGTTATGCCGCGCTCGTCCAGATCGCGCGCGCCCGCCGCGCGGTCATCCTCCGAGGCTTCCACCGCGCGATGGCAGGCATCATAGCCGCCCGCGATGATCCCCTGCACCAACTCCGGCGAGACGCCGAACGTCGGCGGACACTCCACGGCGTCGAGCACGCCGAGCCGACCCGACGTGCCCGTGCCCACGTAGAACAGCCGCCCGCCGTCGCGCAGACGCGCGACGATGCCTTCCACGGCCTCTGCCACCGCCGCGCCGACGCGCCCCACGGCCTCCGCCACCAGCGCGTCCTCCTCGTTCATCAGACGCACGATCTCGGCCGCGCCGAGCGCGCTGATCCCCGCCGTGCGCGGGTTCTCCTGTTCGGTTACGGGCAGGTCGTTCATAAGTCTCAAGTCTCAGGTCTCAAGTCTCAAGTCTCAAGTCTTTTCATTCGACTTGGGACTTGAGACCTGAGACTT
>DATCWB010000235.1:0-2680 GCA_036566625.1 Pyrinomonadaceae bacterium | reverse complement strand
CGCCCTACGACCACGAACGTCGAAGGCCGCGCGCCCTCCGTCGCACGCGCGAGCGCGGCGGGCGGTTCGCGCCAGCGCGTCACACGCTGCCCGGACTCTTCCAAAAATTCATACAACGCGCGCGTGCCCGACGCGCCCGCGTTCAGCGTCGAACGATCCGGCCGCAACTCCAATTCGGCCTCCTGCTCGACGCGCACGTAGGACGCTGCGTTCAAAGCGACGAGCAAGACCAGCAGCACGCCGACGAAAACTATGATAGAGAATCTTCCACGCATCTCTTAAGTGATGAGTGATGAGTGATGAGTGATGAGTGAGCAGAGTTTTTAACTCATTACTCATCACTCATCACTCATCACTGAGTCAGTGCCTGTTGGCAACGGGAGCGGAAGTCGTGCCAGTCGGCGTCGGTCGCGGGGGCAAAGCCGTACCAGTGGCGTTCGTAGTTGTGTGTGAGCGGCTGCATGTCGCCGTAGAGGGCGGCGCGCTCTCGACGGATGGCCGACAGGTAATCGCGATTGGTTTTGTGCGCGGCGAGGCGCAGCACGCTGCGTTCCCCGAGTTCGACGAGGACGGCGATGTAGGCTTTGCGGATCGCGCCGCGCAGGTCGCCCGCGCGGGCGAGCGCTTCGGCCTGCTGGATCAAGTCGGCCGGCGTCTGGCCGGGCGCGAGGCGTTCGCCGAGCACGACGCGCGCCTCGCTCCGGGTCTTCTTCTTCCCGGCGCGATTGCGCGGCAGAAGTTGCGCGCCGTATTTCCAGAGCACGTAGATGATCACGGCGGCCGTCAGCGCGAAGACGAAGAGGCGCGCGACGACGGAAAACGTATTGGCTGCCCCCTCGCCGAGCGGTTTCGACTCCGGCATCAGGCTGCGCAGCCACTCCTTGAAATTTTTCCAGACACGCCCCAGCGCGGTGTCTTCCGCGGCCTGTTCGTTGTATTCGCGGCGTCGGAGGATGGCGTTCAAGCGACCCTTCTCGGCCTCCTTGTCGCGCGCGACCTGCGCCGTGTTCGCGGCTTCGGCGAGGCGTGCGTCGAGCGCGCGCAGACGCTCCGTGATGCGTAAGAGCAGTTCGTCGCGTTGGTTCGTCTTGTCCGCCGCGATGTCGGCGTAGATGTCCAGCTCTTCGTGCAGCCAGCGGTTGTCAACGTCGAAGGCGAAGCCCGCGCCTTCGATCTTTTCTCGTGCGGGAAGGGCGGCGCGCGCTCCCTGAACAGCTCTCTCTTCAAGCCGGCCGAACGCTTCCGCGCTCACGTCATCCGTTTCGCCGTACGGACGCTGCAACCCCTCCAACATCTCCGTCGCCGATAGCACGCGCGCGCGATAGTCTTCGAGCGAGGCGGCGAAGGCGCGTTCGGGGACGGCGATGAAGCAGCAGAGCGACGCGAAGAGAAACGCCGCGAGGGCTTTCGCGCGCGGCGGAGGGTGCGGAGTGGGGCGGGCGCGCCGCGTCATTGCGGATTCCTCTTCGAGAGTCCGAGCGTCGTGATATTTGAAAGAGGGGTAAACGACTCTTCGCGCCCTTCGCGCGGCGGGCGCGGCGCGGCGGAGGGCGTTGCGGAGATGGCGGGCGCGAGCGGCGCGAGACCACCGCCGGGCAGAAGCGGCATCTCGCCGAGCCGCTGCACGGCCATGAGTTCGATGTCGTAGCCTTCGTGGCGCACACGCTCGTCCACGTAGAGGAGCGACAGGCCGAGCATCCACACGGGCGCGAGCAAAATCGAACTGGCCTGCGTCAACACCTGATAGCCGATGGCATACCAGATCGGCCACTGCGCCTCGTCCAGCGCGAACGGGTTGATGCCATGCAGGTAGCCGTACCAGCCGAGCGGGATGATGAAGAGCATCAGAGCGGAGTATGTGGCGAAAGTCGTGAAGAGAAACATCGCCGTCAGGCGGCGGACGTTGCCGCGCGCGAGCGTCACGCTGCGGCCGATGGCATCGAAGACGCCGCGCCCTTCGACGAGCATCACCTGCGGCACGTAAGCCGCGCGCCCGACGATGGAGAAGAAGAGGAAGAGCGCGCCCGCCGTGGCGATGATGAAGAGCAGAACGCCGAGTAGGCCGCCGACCCACATCACGCCGCCGCCAATCGCCATCGCGCCGCCCACCACCAACATCACCGTAATAAGCCACACGACCAGAATGATCGTGCCGATGATCCAACCGAAAATGCCGATGAGAAAGAGCGCGCCGACGAGTCCCCAGAAACGCGCGCGCACGCTCCGGTAGATCGTGCGCGCGGCGACCGGTTCGTCCCAGAGCAGGTGCATCACAAGGTTGCGCGACGCGCCGCCCATCACGAGCAGGAAAAAGAAGCTTCCGGTCATCAGCAGCAACCACCCGATCACGGCCATGCCGACATAGAGCACGAGCAGCCCGCCGCTCCCTGTGGCGGGGATGGCGTGCATGCTCACCGTCCACAGCACGGAGCCGACCGCCGAGCCGACGACCGGCGGCGCGGCCGTGCGGATGAGCGTCAGGAAATGGCGGCGATAGAGACGGATCGTGCGGTCGATGAGATCGCCCGCGCCGAGAGGTGACAGCGACAAACGACTGGCGGCGGGCGTGTTGGTCTGCATCGGATGAGAAGACTTCGGATGAGCGCGCGTCGGTTAAGTCAGACGGGCGGATTCTAGCACACGCCCCGGCCATCATTCATCGCCGCCCCCGCTCGAACTC
>DATCWB010000234.1:0-15586 GCA_036566625.1 Pyrinomonadaceae bacterium | reverse complement strand
TTCGCCGTTTAAGTTAGATAGCGCGTTGGCTTGAGAGCCAACATGCCTCGCACCTTTCGCTTCGGCTTACAACAAACACGCGTGCGGTAAGTTTAACCTCAGCCTTTCTCATAACATTAAAGGAGTTTCCCCTCAGACTCCCCGACCGCTGTGGTGTTGCAAAAATCTATTTCAAGACCAACTCTGTATTTGGCTGAGCACGCACGGTGAGCCTCCGGAGGTTAAATGCTGCCGCTCACGCAGGTCCGATCCTCATCAAGAGAAAAGAATGTATTCACCAGCGTGGCGCTGGTAAACATGCCCTTTGCCCTGGCCGATCGCCCATCTATTCAGTGTGGGCTGCTGAAGGCGGGGCTGATTCGCGTCGGACATGAGGTTGATGTCCATTATCTAAACCTGGAACTCGCCGCCGAGATCGGGGCGGAAGCTTACAAGACCATCTCGCAGTTGCGAGCAGATCAATTCCTGGGAGAATGGCTCTTCTCGGTCGCGGCATTCGGATATCGCCCCGATGAGTCCGATTACTTCGCCGCCTGTCCGTCGCTAGCCAGCACATGCCAGGAACTTGGATGGGACTTCGACGAATTATGCCGACTCCGCAATGAGGTCTTCCCCTCACTTATTGATCGCTGGGCGGAGAAGATCGCCTGGCATCATTACACAGTGGTTGGATTCACATGTACTTTCGAACAGAACACGCCCGCCTTTGCCCTAGCCCGTCGGATCAAGGAAAAACATCCGGAGATCGTGATCGTCTTCGGCGGCGCTAATTTTGACGGCGGGATGGGCGAAGAGTACCTCAAAGCACTACCCTTCATAGACTATGTAGTAGTTGGCGAGGGAGATACATCCTTTCCCCAACTGGTTGCTCACATTGCTCGCGGAGCCGATGGCCTCGGCGTGCCCGGAGTTATTGGCCGTGTCGGCGGGGAAGCGGCTGGCAGTGGGACAAGCGCCTCTGTCAGCAACCTCGACGGGCTGCCTGATCCGAATTATGACGAATACTTCGATACGCTGTTTCAGCTTGGCCGGGAGCGTGTTATCGGAGATCGTCCCCCCCTGCTACTGCTGGAAACTGCTCGCGGCTGCTGGTGGGGAGAGAAGCACCACTGCACCTTCTGTGGCCTGAATGCCAACAGCATGCAATTTCGGTCGAAGCCACCCTTACGTGTGCGGGATGAACTACAGCGGCTATCAGCGCGCTATAAGATTGTCAACTTCGAGGCCGTTGATAACATCATGGACCTCAGTTATCTGGATCAACTGTGCGCTCCATTAATCGAGCAGCGTTCCGACTATCAGATATTCTACGAGGTCAAAGCCAATCTCACCCCGGCGCAATTGGGTCAGATGGCGCGCGCAGGCATCACGGCAATCCAACCGGGAATCGAGAGCCTCAATTCGCACGTTCTAAGCCTCATGCGAAAAGGAACTAATATGCTGAATAATGTGCGGCTCTTAAAGTGGGCACACTATTACGGCATGCGAGTTGGTTGGAACATCCTAACCGGATTCCCCGGCGAGTTGCCGGAAGATTATGAAGAACAGGCTCGGGTGCTGAAGCAGATATTTCATCTGCCTCCGCCGGCCGGTTGCGGCCCAATCTGGCTCGAACGATTCAGCCCTTACTTTTTTGACCCGTCGTTTCAGGTAAAGAACCTTAAGCCGAAGGCCGCCTACAGGTTCATTTACCAGCCATCAAAGATTGATCTAAAGAAGATCGCATACTTTTTCGATCACGAATTCGAAGCACCCAACCTGGACGAGCAACATCAGGAACTTAATGATGTTGTCTATGAGTGGAAGTCGCGTTGGGATCGCCCTCCTGCCCCGGTACTGGTCTATCAGCGCGCTCCTGATTGGATACAGGTGATTGACAGGCGGCTCGACCAGCCCGCAGTGCATGCATTTGATCGCCGAGAGGCATTCATCTACGAGTTCTGCGGTGAAACGCATCACTCGGTGGAAATCATTCGTAAGAAGCTGCGAGAGGCCGACGGTGACAACGCCACGACCGCCGAGGTGGCCTCTGTACTTGAGCGATTCTGTGAGCTTGGGCTCATGCTTGAAGAAGACGGCAGTTTTCTGAGCCTGGCTTTACCGGTGAATCCAAATTGGTGAGTGAACGATCAGAAAGTCCGGCTGTGTCGCGGAACGAAGCTAAAAACCAGAGTCACCCGTCGAAGACCGCCTCGCGCCAGAGAGCGCGGCGCGGGTCGTCGTCTTTAGAGCTACCCGTTCTTCGCGAAGAGGTATTGGTTACTCTGGCGAACCGATTGGAAGGGTTTACGGAAACCTTGACAGAGCACGAGCGTCTGGCGCTTTCGGCACTGCTCGATCTGGCCTCCGCGAATGATCCGTTGAGCGCTTTAGCCACGGAACCGGCGGAGGCGTTGTTAACACCCAACGAGATTGAGCTTTATCGCCGCTTACAGCAGGAACCGCCCTCAGGCGGGGCTGGCCTTCGCAGAACGATGGTTGTCGTTATGAAGGCGACGCGTCTGTGCAACCTTCGTTGTACCTATTGCCATTTTTGGCGCGAGGGGCCGAATCAGGTCATGGGGGTGGAAGTGCTGATGCGTGCGCTTCGTGACGTACTGAGAGCGCCCGGGGTGCAGAACGTGGATTTCGTATGGCACGGCGGCGAGACAACTCTGTTGCCGATCACCTACTACCGTAAAGCGATCTGGTTGCAGGAGCAGTTTCGCAGGCCGGGGCAAAAAATTACAAATTCGCTTCAGACAAATGGCACGAACCTGACCGACGAATGGCTGGAGTTTTGCCGTCTGTACAAAGTGGAGATCGGAGTCAGCCTTGATGGGCCTCCGGAAGTGAACGACCGCCGGAGAGTTGATGCGGGCGGGGCACCCACATCGGAAAGAGTCAGAGAGGGGATCGGCAAACTACAGGCTCACGGTCTGGACTACGGTGTGCTGATGGTAGTCGATGACGAGGTAGTCGCTCAGGGTGCTGAGCGAGTGTTGAACTACTTCCTCGAAATCGGTGTGGAGCGGGTCGGTCTGCTGAATGTGATTCCGGAGAATACGCCCGCGAGCGAGTCTCTGAAAGGTGGGTACATCGCGTGGTCGAGGTATGTCGGGTTCCTGCGGAATTTATTTCGCACGTGGTGGCCGGCCTACAAAGATCGCATCTGGATTCGAGAGCTTTCTGATCTGATCGGCAAGGTGCGAGGGCAGAAGGCTGAAACATGCATCTTTGACGGAGATTGCATGGGGGGATTTCTCACTATCGAACCATCGGGGGACGTGTCGGCTTGCGACAAGTATCTGGGAGATGAAGCATACCGATTTGGAAACATCCTGAAGATGGACCTGTCGGACTTGTCAAACTCTCAACAGTTAAACGGGGCTCGAATCACTACCGGGGCTGCCGTCGATACTCTACGGGAATGTCCCTGGTTTCACGTTTGCCAGGGGGCTTGTCCTCACGACCGATATATCGCTAATCGGCGAGGCGTCGGCTTCGAGCAGGGTTGCTGCGGTCTGGCTCCCCTGATCTCTGAGATTGCAGAAAGGCTGGGTGAGGGAAGCCAGTAGTGAAGCTAATTCATTGCGAAAGGGAGAATTAAGATATGCCAAAAAAGAAGGATGCAAAAACGAAAGTCTCCTCGAAAGATATCCAGAGTGTGGCTGAGAAGCTCGACGGCTTTCTTAAAGAGCTTCCCGAACAAGAACAGAACGTTCTGGGGTGGATTCTGACTCGTGCGCAGGCCGCGCCACCAGCCGAGATAGCGGCTGCCGCCTCGCTGGCCTCACCTGATATTAAAGGGTTTAGATCGCCGACGGCGTCACAGCTTGCGCGCGCAGTTGGGCTGGGGCCGGCTAAGGGCCCCGATGTCACGGTCGTAGTAGGCTGGCAATATCGCTTCGGAAAAGGTATTCACGAAGTTGATCTGACGACCACCCCTGCTGTCCGCACTGCGGCTGCGAGTAAAGCAGTAACCAAGCTTAATCGCCTTAAGCCTAAATAGGTCGCTTGGATTGAACACTACACAGGCTTTGTGCGCGCATTGCGACTGCTGCGACGTTGCCCGGATGCAGCACTGTTCGGCTTCGCGTGAGTGGCGATTATCGCAGAGATATTGTCTGAGGCGTCCAGAGAGGCGACTTCACTGACCACCAGACCCGCTTGCTGAATCCAGCGCCGGTAGCTGGATAAGTTATGGAGGTCGCCTTTGAGAGTTCGCAGGCCGAGGCGGAGCCTGCTTAACTGCACGTGTAACGACTCTCCCTTCTTTTGATCGGGGAAGGTGTCTATTATCAAAAGCACTCCGTCGGGGCGCAGCACTTTCTGAAAACGCTGCACAATCATCGCCGCATCTTCGCCCGATTCGAGGTGACAGACGTTGGCTAGGATCACCACGTCGAAGGACGTGGGTGGCAGAGCCACGCTTTTCCAGTCCCCGGCGATTGTAGTCAATTGAGCTGATTTACCCGCAGCCCCGAAGTACGCTCTGGTCTTCTCCAGAACTGCGTGTCTATCAATTGCCGTTACTTTTGCACCGGGGTCCGGAGACGCGAGAGCCAAGCTCCATACGCCGGAGCCGGCCCCGACGTCGAGTATGTCGGCGCCGACCGAAATCCTGTCGGACGCTCGCAGCAGCCCAGCGAGTCTATCGGCAAAGTCTTCGCTAATACTCCCCAGCGTTTCTACAACCCGGGAGTACAAGACACCATCCTGTTGATCCATATTCAGGTAAGGCTCCTCACTGCTTACCCATGTCGTCAAATGGCTCCAGAATCTAGCCGCTTCCATCATGGGTCGCGCACTGCTGCCGACCCGGCTGTAGCTGTTGTAGAGGTTTGCCAGCGGCACAGGGAGGAAGTAGTTTGCTTCGTTCCGCCCGACGAGGCCGGCCGCGGAGACTACGTTCAGCAAGATATCGACCGTTCGTTCGGGAAGCCCGCAGGCAGACGCAACCTCGCCGGCGGACGAGGCGCTTTTTGCAAGCAGGTCGGCGACGCCCACGGCCTCAAGCGCCAGGAGTGCCGCCGGAGGGCCAAATAGATTCATCGTCAGGCTTTCCACTTCCGCGACAGCCCCGGTAGATGTTGCCTCTGCGCGGTCAAGGAAAGACTGAAGAATGATCTGTTCTTTAGGACTGAGTCGCGCGGCGAACTCCTTGAGTCTCTCACCCGCCGCGTGTAACAGATCATCGCTTAATGCGGGTCTGCCGGACACGGCCGATTCCGAAGGGGGCGGGCCGGTAGCGGCGAAGATGTTCTTTCCGGAACGTGCCGTAACGGGTTGGGGAACTAACCCGTCTCTTTGTAGCGCCGTAGCGAACGCCTCGGAGAACTCCCTGCCCGACTGGTAACGCCCTAAAGGCTCCTTAGCCAGACATCGCAGCACAAACGTATCCAGATTCGGGCCGATGAAGCCGGCCTGTTTCGAAGGTGGCGTAACCGTTGCCTCACAATGAAGCTCGGCAAACCGCAACGGCTCATCAGCCTCGAATGGAGGCACGCCGGTTAAAGCCTGATATAGCAGTACGCCCAGCCCATAAAGGTCGCCTCGTCCGTCCACGGGAAGGCCAAGCCAGGCTTCGGGAGGTACGGAGTGGGGCGTTAGCTCCAACTGATTATTCATGTCGGGCTGGAGCCAACGTTCGCCGATGCGTCGCGCACAGGCGAAGTCAATGAGCACAGGTCGGCCGTCGCTCGCAAAGAGGATATTGCTATTGTTGATATCTCCATGGGTCCAACCGGAGGTATGGAGAGTATCGAGCGCACTTCCAATCCCCTCGGCAACGGCGAGCAGAACTTCCGGGTTCAAGACCTTGTTGATACGTTCGGCCAGAGTCCCGCCGTTCACCCAAGGCCCGACGAGACCGTATAACGAGTGGGGCTGTATGACACGGTAGAGGGGTAAGATGTTGCCATGTTCTGCCAGCGCGCGTACTCTCGCCTCGCGTCGCAGCCGCTCCAGAGCCGCATTGCGATCCACTCC
Organism: Pyrinomonadaceae bacterium; assembly: GCA_036566625.1. Taxonomy (GTDB): domain Bacteria; phylum Acidobacteriota; class Blastocatellia; order Pyrinomonadales; family Pyrinomonadaceae; genus JAIVJZ01. Next base: position 9,616 of record DATCWB010000234.1, on the reverse strand, counting down.
TTCAATACGAGTTGTCTTGATCGCAACCTCACGCCTTTGAGAGTTTTCGATGCACCGATAGACTACGCTGAAATTACCGGAATAGATCTGTTCTACGACTCTGAATGGGCCGATGCGCTGTGGCGACTGTTGGGCTTGAGAGTTGTTTATCATATTCCGGTAGTGTTGCAAAAATTATTTTGGCCGCAATTAGTTGTAGTTGAGAGTCATCTCTAATCTCAATATCTTGTGTGGTTAGAATTTTTTTGCAACACTACCCGCCCGCACGCGTCCCCGCCGCGCCCACATCCTCCCCGAACGGCGCGTAGTCACGCCGCGCTTTGACCTGCCCCTGCGCATCCAAGACCGCTCTGGTTGAGCCTTGCTGATCCATAAACACGTAGCGCAAGCCGCCGCCATCCACTTCCGCCGCCCGCGGATAGGTCTGCGCGGTGAGTTTTCCTGCCCAGTTGTAATTAAGGAATGGTGAGAGAATGGTCGTTCATTCGTAGCGGCGTAGAGTTCTGCGGAACTCCTGCTTGTTTATTTCGTCTCTACGCACAACGAAAGGATTAGATTTTCAAGCAATGTCAAACGAGGCTCAAATTTGTCCGACGGTAACTCATCCAGCCTACGTGTGATTTTGCTGAGGTAAGTTTTATATTTCTCTTCGTTAGATACTTTATCTTTGCCGTAAAAGTACGTCGGCAGCGTGTAATTATCGAAGGTGCCAGGTTCGTAACTCGGCGGTAGGAATGGCACAGTGACCGGAAAGCGGGCTGACACATAGTTAAGACCATCATCGGTGAGTCCCTGAAAGGTATAAACCAAGCCCTGATTGTTGACCAGTGAAGGCTCAATATTAAATTGCGTCAGGAACATGATGCCCCGGCCGTTCTTGAAATTGATGTACTTGACGTGCGAGTGGAAAGCTTGTGTGGCGTCTATGCCGAAAGGCAGAAATGGTATTTCTTTTTCCGGTGAAGCCGGCTTCTCCGCAAGCATCGTCTTTAAAGATTGTATGTCCTTCTCTAAGGACTCAACATAATTTCTAGATAACGCAAGAGCATCTTTGTATTTAGGGATGGGATAGATGCTAAGCTCCGGCGCAAAATATGATGATGTGTGTTGGGAAGCGTAAGGGCCAACCAAGGTAAAGGATATATGTGCCGGGACGACCCCCTCGGGCTTGTCGGTTTCGCCGGTTAGAGGGGATGCTGATTTTATTTCAGACTTTATTTCAGAAGCGAGTAAGATATGGTAGGCGAAGTTTACTCCCTCGTAAGTTACCGATTTACTCCCGTCAATTGTCTTTTCATCATTGACACAAGAAGGGGCTTGCGGAGGTACATGGACTCTTCGAGTAGCAACTTCTTCGTCGAGGACGGCTTTTGAATTTGCTACACCACCGGTTTCGTCGCGGCTAGCATTACGACTGCGAAGCACGCCAATGACATTGAATAAAGTCGTACTCATCAGTGCCAGCAGGATGACAAAACAGATTGCTCTTTTTTTAGTCATGTATGTGCCAGCGATGTCCGCGTCCGTTGACATTGTACATCCTTAGAATTTCTCATGTGCGTGGTTTACAATTTGTTAAAACAACTGAAAATTGATTCCCGTTGTTTGATGGAGTCTTCTTATCATTGTACTCAATGTGCCTCTTTTGAATTTTTTCCAATGGCTTGAATTGCTCTATCACCCATATACCAGTGCTGTCTTTACCGAGGTAAATGGCAGCATGTTTATAACCTGCTTTATTGGTCGTAGGGTATTTGCCGGTATTCGAGTCGAAAGTTGCTATGACCGTTCCCGGCTCTATAGGACTTCTACTGTGTCTAACACTATCTCCCTGCCTCCAATGAGATGTGTGAGGTAAGCCCGGGTATTGTTTGCCCAAAATTTCTATAGGATTTTGGACTAATGGGACACAATCACCAGTGCCAATACATTGCGCATTTTCCAATGTCGCGGCATGTGGGACAACAAATGGGCCACACGTCCGTTCAGTAAAACTTGACTTAGAAGGCTCCTGCGGATCAACCGGATCAACCGGGTCAGTTTCAGGCACATACGGGTCTGGCGTGTCGAACGGGTCAGTGCCCCAATGGTCGCTGTAGGGGCGATCCCAGACCGAGCCACCCGTCAGCGAGATCGAAGCGTCGTAATGCCCGATCACCGTCACGTCACCGAGATGCCCGCCGTTGTAAGGTGCCGCCTTCAACAACCCGCTCGGGTCTATGAAGTTCACCGGGTCATTATCGACGTAAGCATAGCGGTTGAATGACTGCGGCTCTGAGATGTTCATACTCCCGTTCGACGGGTCGGGGGAAGTCCACCTCCCCGCCGCATTGTCGTACTTCCGCCACCACGTATGATCCAGCCCCGTCTCCTTATCCCTCTCCGTCTGCGCGTACTGCTGCCGGGTCTCATCCGTGCCGTTGTAACCCGGCACGCCGCTGCGCGTTCCCACCGCTCCCACGTCCTCCCCGAACGGCGCGTAGTCACGCCGCGCTTTCACCTGCCCCTGCGCGTCCAAGACCGCTCTGGTCGAGCCCTGCTGATCCATAAACACGTAGCGCAAGCCCCCGCCATCCGCTTCCGCCGCCCCGTACTCGGCCACCACCTTACCTGAGATGTCATAGACCATGGTGCGAGGTTGCCCCGCGTACATCGTCTGCACGCGCTGCCCCAAACCGTCATAGACCGCCGTCGTCGCCCCGCTGTCATCGAGGTTGGCCGCCCACGTCATCCGCCCGTTGGCATCGTAGGCGTAGCGCTTCTGCCGGAACTTCGTGTCTCTCGTGACGCGCCCGGCATGGTCATACTCCATTCCCGGCGTGGTCGGCGTGGGTGTAACTATGCGGTTCGTCGCGCGGTCAACGTCCGCCTCTTCGACCGGCGTGTAGAACAGTGAGTTCTGATTCTCCGCGGGGTGCTGGTAACGATTGCCGAAGCGGTCGTAGCCATAGGTTGATTGCCACGCCGCTTGCCCGTTGTCGGCGCGCCGCTCGGAGACCTGCGCCAGCCGATTGAGGGTGTCGTAGCTGAAGCGTTGCTCCCACTGCTTCGTCGGAGTCGCCACCGTCCCGCCAATGTAACTCTCAACTTTCCCGATCTGGCCGGCGTTCTTCGCCGCGTCCACCGCGCCCGTCGCCTGATCCACCTGACCGTACTGGTAAACGTAGCGTTGGATGACTTCCGCGCTCGGCGTGTTGTTCCGCTTCAAGGTGAGGTCTTTGAGTTGGAGGCGGGAGTTGTAGTCCATCTCAGCCACCGTCCCGTTGCCCGATGCTTCCGACACCAGCCCGCCGTGCGCCGCATACTTCAATCCCGACGTATACAACTGCGTCCCGTCCGCATTGCCTGCGCTCAAGAGCCGCCCCGCGTCATCATAAGCCTGCTTGACAATTCTCCCCGACGGATACAGTTGCTCTGTCAGTTGCCCCGCCAGGTTATATTTATACGAGAGCGCATAAGTGTCCGCCCCGACTTTCTGTCGCTGCGCCTCGGTTCGACCCAGCCGGTCGTAGTCGTACTCCTGCGCCGTCGCCGGTGCGCCATCCGCCACCGCTGCCGTCGCCACCTTCGTCAGCCGCCCACGGTTCGCGTAAGGCTGCCCCTGGGCATCCGCCCGCGCCTCATCGTAGGTGTAATCCAGCGCCGGTGTGCCGTCCGAATAAGTGATCGCATCTATGCGGTTCAACGTGTCATACTCGATGTGCGTGTGCACGCCCCGCGCATCGTATGCGTCCGTCATGTTGCCCCACGCGTCATACTTCGTCACCCGGCTCCACTGCCCGCCCGCTTCTACCACTTCCCCTGCGTCGTTAAGTCGCGCAGTCTCCTCCACCTGTCGCTGGTGCGTCAGCCGCGACAACGAATCGTATTTGAACACGCGCTCCTGCGTCACCGACGCTTCATTGCGGTATCCCCCCGCCTGCCAGACCTTCGTCAGATTATCCAGAGCGTCATATTCGTAGACGGTCTTTTGGGCAGGACTCGCCACCGTGCCCAGGCTGCCGCTTGCGTCCGGCTCGTGCAGTTCGATGACGCGCCCCAGCGCATCACTGATCCGACGCCGTTGCCGGCCGGCCTGATCCCCGATGGTCGTCACCTTGCCCGCGAACTGGTTTGTCACCTTTGTGTCGTCCGGCAGCGTTATTTCCGTGACGCGCCCCAACTTGTCGATCACGCTGTTCGTCGTCCATAGCTCTGTCGGGTTGATCGCCGCCGTAGCGCCCGCGCTGTAGTATGGATTGCTCGTCCGTAAAACCCGCCCCATGACATCGTACTCGACATCCACCGTGACCCACCCTTGCGCGCTGGTGTAGGAGTGCAAAGATCGCACCTGCGCCCCGCGCCCGTCGAAGTATTGTAAACTCTCCACCGCGCGCCCGCTCTCGAAATAGGTCTTGGTGGATGAGCGCGAGTATCTGGGCGTGTTGCCCGGCCCGTTCACCAACCCTTCCTCGTGGACGTACTCCGTGCTCCCCCCGCCCGCCGGGCGCACTACGCGCGCGAGACGCAACGTCTCGACGTTGTAGTACAGGGTTGTCTCCTGATCATTTTCGTCTTTGGTGGAAGTGACGAGGCCGGTGTTGAAATCGTAGACGGCTTTCGTCGAAAGCTGCAATGGCGGCTCGCCGCGCGTCTCCGTCTCCGGGTACGCGAATTTATAACTGTCGGTATAAGTAAAAGTCTTCTTGCGGCAGCAGTTCACGGTTTGCTCCGTCAGATTGCCCAGAATGTCATAGACGGCTGTGTTCGTGACCGTCGTCCCGGCTGAGGGCGTGGCCGCGTCCGAGTAAGTCTTGACGCTCGTTAAGTTGCCGCGGTAATCGGTCGCCGGGTCATAGAGCGTCTCTATCCGGCACCCGCAATCGAAGTCATCCGGCTCACATTGCGGGCTGGGACGACACCGCCACTCTTCCGGTGCATCGGGGTTGAATGCCTGATCGTGGCCTGTGACGGGGTCTGCCCCGCGCCGGACGAGGGGCGTCTCGTCGTACCCGTAATCAACGCGCCTCACCGTCGCGCCGTTCGCCAACACGCTCGAATGTAAGGGCAGACGCACCAGCCGCCGGTTCGTCCAACGCTGGTCGGTGACGTAGACCGTCTCCGTGCGCCGCAACTCGGCGCCCAACTCCGGATAGGCTGCGAAGTCGTGAGTGGTCATGACACGCACGTTGTTATAATCGTCGTACAGGTCATACACGACGGCGCGCGTCTCGCCGGTCTCGTCGGTTGTCCACACCTTTTTCAGACGCGGGATGCCATTCGTTCCTCCCTGCTCCCATTTCATGCGCGTGTGCGACAGCACCGGCGCTCCCTCGGCCTGCGAGGCTTTGAGCAGCGTCTCTTCGACGAGTCCGTTCATCCCCCTGTCCGCGATACCCGTCGCCACAATGGTCTTCGTCTCGCTCACACTTCCGTCCGGCGCGATGATGCGTGAGATTCCGGCAGACTCCTCGAAGTGATGCACGGGCAGCACCGAAGTCCGACCCACCCAGTCGTCGGTGCGACTCCCGTAAGTGGGAGCGTCCGACAAGGCGGCGGCGCTGTTCGGGTAAGAGTAGAGGGTTGACGCCCCCCACTGTCCGTCGTTATTAACCGCCGTCAAGGGGTCGAAATTGAAGTTGGCAATCTGCATCTCGCGCAACTGCACGACCTGACGGATCATGCCGTAGGGCGAGTAGTCGTAGCGGTATCCCGATCTGCTCCCCGGAAAGTGGATATAGCGTATGACGCGCGCCGTGCTCGGCGCCTGCGGCGTGACGAGAGAAGTGTCAAATAGACTCTGAAGAGTGACCTCGCTTAAATCAATTGTCCCGTAGTACAGCCTGATGGTCGTGGTCTCCTCGCCCGCCGTGCCTGCTAATCTGGGGGTCGTGACCGACACCAGTTCGTTGTTCTCGTAGTAGAAGCGCACGTAGCGCCCCAGTGTGTCCGTTATCGAAGAGATGCGCGGGCCAATGCCGTCGACATAGCTGACGGAGATGAAATTCCCGTTGCGGTCGACGATCTTCACAGGGTAACTGCGGTAGCCGGTACCTGCCGCCCCGTACTCGATGCGTGTGCCGTCGGTATAGGTGGCCGTGCCCCAGCCGCGCCCGCCGTGAAAATGAATAAACGTCCCGTCCGTCGAGTCGTAGTCGGACGAGGAAGCGGAACCTGTCCGCGCCATCTCGTGGCGCGTGCCGTTCGGGTCGGTCAGTGTGAACCCGGAACTGCCCTGATCCTCCATCTGCCCGTACCCGAGCCGAAAACCCGGTGCGGGCCATCCCGAATCCACGTCATAGGTCAATTTACTGCCGGATTTATGCCAGAGGCGGCTGTTGTAATTCAGTGCCAGCGACACGCCGAGCCCACGCCCTGAAAGCCCAGCGACGGGGACGCTCAGGGAGAAGTTGGCGCTGCCGGGCGTCTCCGCGCCGCTCGCCGCGGCGGGTGGCGTGGCCGCGCCGGGTTCGGTTTTGCCCGGCGGGGTTCCCACCTCGTTGGCCGGATGATAGAGCGTCTCGGTATCGCCGTCCGGCAGCGGGTCATCTTCCGGTGCGCGAAGAAAAAGCGGCGTTGCGAGGCTCGAAGCCTTCGCGGCAGGCTCAAACCGGGCACGAGTTATCGAGAATCGTGAGCGCGTGCCCGAAGCCGGGATGAAGCTGGCATTCGGCGCAGAGGTTTCCCGCCTGCGAGCCTGCGGGGTTCTTACCGGGCCCTGTTTTTTACCGCCGAATTTTTCGCCGCTTCCACGTCTTACGAGGACGCCGACGACCGCCCGTTGGTTCCCCGCCCTGGCCGTTAAGCGCGCCGCGCCCGGCCTGACCGCCAACGCTTCCCCGTGAGGACTGACGGTAACGATACGATTGTCACTCGACTCCCACTCGGCGGTGAGACCTTGAATTGCGCGACCCTCTGCGTCTACCGGAATCGCCGTGAAGAGTTGAGGCTGTTCCGGCTCCAGCACAACCTCACCCTGCGGGTTGACGGCCAGGCCTTTGACCCTTGCGACACGCTCTTCTCTGGTCGCCGGACGTTGTGGCCGGTTTGTTTGCACCGGACGAGACAGCGGCGCCATCCCCCTGTCTTGCTCCCAACGCGCTACGTCAAAGAAGGACGCGATGATGTTGAACGCCGCAACGATGGGAGAAGTGGTGTCGGAAATCGACCTGCCGCTTTCGTTCCGCCCCCCGGCGAGCGTCACCGATGGGGCGAGTAACGAGCCGACCAGCACCAGTGCGGTAAACCGGCGAGTCAGTGAAACCGACAAATTGCGCTGGCGTGAACGGTTATCCCGCGGATTGAGGACGGAAAAATTTATCATGACAAGACTCCGAACTACTGTCGCAGTGGCTGCGTAACGGGCTTCTTTCACTTCGCTCTCGCCTGAGCAGGACTTACGGAATCGCCTCCATCAAGACCATGAAGCGGAAATTGCCTCCCTGCTGCACGCCGAGCACGAACTGCACGTTGACGCTTTGTCCGGCGGGCAAACCGCTCGCGGGTAAGGTCACCAGTAAACTCGTGCTCAGTCCTCCGCCCTTGGGCTGGCTCGGCCCTTCCAGCGTCGTCCCCTTGACCGGCACGCTCGTCCCGTCGCTCAACGTCACCGTCGTGTCTATCGAATCCAACTCGCGCAGGTCCGCTTGCGCCCCGCCCGGCGCATAGCCGGGGCTGTTGAGCGTCGTGATGTCGATGACCCGGAAGCGTAGCCGTGTGATGGTCTGCCCCGTCTGGTTGGTGAACTTGCGCCGGATGGTCATCGTCCCGTAGGCCGCATTCGGCCCCGTGCAAGGACCGCAGCGTCCGCGATTCGGCGCATACGCAGAGGACACGGCCGGGTCAACCAGTGCCGCCGGGATGAAGCGCGGCACGGGGCTGGTGAGACCTTCCGGCCCCGGCGCGCCCAGAATCGAAGGCCCGTTGACCGGGTCTCCCACCGCGCCCGTGCGACCGTAGGCTCCCGCGTCGGTCGAGATGAGGAGAAAGTCGGCGGCGTTATTGCCGCTGTCCTGCGGCGCGCCCGTTGCCGCTACCGCTTTGCGCACGAAACTGTGTTCCCCATCCACGGCGGCGATGGAAGTCAACCCGTTGCCTTCGCGGTACAGCCCGTCGGCGGTGGAAGTGAACCCGACCGCATCCAGCCGGTTCGACAATGTCCGGTTGCCCGGATCGGACGTGTTGAATAGCGCGAGCCCCGTGTTATCGGTGATGTCCTGACTATTCGCATCAATCACATCGACATCGTCAGGGTTTTGCCAAACGGCGCTCTGACCGGCCGGAAGCTCAATGTCGCCCGGCGGCTGGGGAGGAGCAGGCCCGGACGCATCAATAAAGTCGTTATCCGGTAAGGCGTACGAACTCATGCTGTAGCTGCTGTCGCTCCCGCTGACGCCGCCATTGGCGCCCAGGTAATGGGCGCGGGGCGGAATGAGCGTCCCGTTCGGAATAATGAATCGAGTCGCCCCGTCGGCGGAGACCGCCGCCCAGCCGGATGAGCCGTCAGAGGAACAGACCGATAGAGGCGCATCTGAGTTGTTGTACAACTCGATGAATTCATCCGCCGCTCCCTGCGGCCCGCGCAGACGAAATTCGCTGATGATCAACGTGATGTTGGCGGGAAGCGAGCAGGGCGTCGGGGTGGGCACCGGAGTGGCCGCCGGTTCTTCCGTCGCCACCAGTCGCCCGTCGGCATAGATATACTCTTTAGCCAGGGTGGGATTGGCAGGCGTCGCTTGCGTGGGCGCGGTAGACGGCGATAACCCGAGGGTACGCCGCGCCGGCTCGAAGCGTGAGAGAGCGACACCCGTCGCCGCCACCATGCAGAGCGCGATGACAATGAACGCCGTCTTCCTCGTCCTTCGAGGCCGTAACTTCTTCTCCGGCGGCTTCACATGAGGGATTCTCTTCTTCGACATTAAGACCTCCTGGCAGGACGGGTACACGCTGGGGCGCATCTACGAATAGCAGACCACCCGCGTTGCGCGTCACGAATGATCGCTTAACGTTTATGTGTTCGGGGGTGAATCGGAAAGAGGCGGTAATGAGGAATTACTGCTGAGTCTTAAAGTTTGCGTGCCTTCGCAATCTGAACTGCCGTGCAGGGCACTGATTGGTGCGATAAGAAATGCATGTTCGGTCACGCGGGCAACGGGCATGGTGAGAGTTAACATGACTGATCCGACTGTGAGGACAGGGATACTTCTTTTCATTGGATCAAACCTCTTGAACTTACATATTCTCTTTATGCTTTGGCGTTTGGGAACTGGAGAGTCGGCGGCGCTCACCCGATTCGACAAGAATACAGACTGGAATCCTAGCGCAAATCGAGGAGATGCAGACTGAAGCAGCCTTGAAGACTGCATCGTCTTTAATATTCTGATGTGTGAGCTATTAATGAGAATGACGAGAGGGAGGCCAGTCGCCACAGAACCATCTTCGAGAGCGAACGCAGATTAAAATGAGGGCCGCGCATTTGTCAACAGAATAATTTCTGGGGGAGTGTCTAAATCAAAGCAGCAAGAGGCGCAGGGTAGCGCGGGTGCTTGCGCTTCCTCAGTTGCCGTGCATTGTAGCAGCGCACGAATAGGTCAACCGCTCGACGCAGAGCCTGAATGCACCGTGAAAAGCAGCGTGA
>DATCWB010000233.1:0-6682 GCA_036566625.1 Pyrinomonadaceae bacterium | reverse complement strand
GCCGGGCGGGTTTTTTACGCGCCGGGGTGGCGGGCTCCCGCTTCGGCGTTCGCGTCGCACCGCCGCCGCCACCCGCTTTCGGCGGCGCGGCCGGACTGACGGCGGCCGGGGCGAGGCTCTCGGAAATCCGCGCGCGGTACGCACGCGCATCGCGCTTGATGGCCTCTTCGTCGAGCGTCAACAGGCGACGGTCGCGCATCACCACACGCCCTTCGATGACGACGGTTCTCACATCGTTGGCCTTCGTCGCGTAAACCAGATGCGAGTAGACGTTATACGACGGCGTCTGGTGGAGCGCGTCCATGTCAACGACGATCAGGTCGGCGCGCTTGCCGCGTTCCAAAGAGCCGATGTCGCGTTCGAGATGCAGCGCGCGCGCGCCGCGAATCGTCGCCATCTCCAACACCTCGCGCGCCGACACCACGCGCGGATCGTTCGCCGTCAACTTGTGCAGCTTCGCCGCCGTGTCCATCTCCTCCCACATGCTCAGGTCGTTGTTCGACGCCGCACCGTCCGTCCCCAGCCCCAGTGACAAGTCTGCCCTGAGCATCTCCGGCACGCGCGCCACACCCGACGCCAGTTTCATGTTCGACTGCGGGTTATGCACCGCGCCGACGCCCAGCCGCTTCAGCAACTCGATCTCTTCCGTCGTCAGGTGAACCGTGTGCGCGGCGATGACGCGGTCGTACAAAAACCCGATGCGGGCGAGATAAGCGACGGGCGAAGCAGCGTGATCGCGCGTCACGTCTTCAACCTCTTTCCGCGTCTCCGCGACGTGAATCACGATGGTCGCGCGCAGGCGGTTCGACAGATCGCGCACGGCCTTGAGGTGCTCTTCCGAGACGGTGTAAGGCGCGTGCGGCGCAATCGCGGGCGTGATAAGCGCGTGCCCCCGCCACTTCTCGATAAACTTCTCCGTGTAGGTTATCGCCTCCGCGAAGGTCTTGTTGTCGGCCACCGGGAAATCTATCACCGTCTCGCCGAGCACGCCGCGCACGCCGGCCTTCGCCGTCTCGTCGGCGATGGCGTCCTCGAAGTAGTACATGTCGCAGTAGGTCGTCGTGCCGCCGCGAATCATCTCGGCGAGGCCGAGGCGCGTGCCGACGCGCACGAAGTCCTCCGTCACGTTTTTCGCTTCGGCCGGGAAGATGTATTTGGTGAGCCACTCGTTCAGGTCGAGATCGTCTGCGAGTCCGCGAAACAACGTCATCGGGATGTGCGTGTGGCCGTTGATGAGGCCGGGCATGACGACGCGCCCGCGCGCCTCAATCGTCTCGCGCCCGGCGAAATCCCGGTCCACTTCCGCGCGCCGCCCCACGGCCACGATACGCCCACGATGCACGGCCACCGCACCGTCCTCGATCAAGCTGCCGCGCGCATCCATCGTCACGACCGTCCCGCCGCGCACCACCAGATCAACCGTTCGCGGGGCGAAGGCTAAGACGTTCCCGGCCGGTGCGACGTTGAAAACGCACAGCAGAAGACTTACCAACACGCGTCGCCGAAGAGTTCGAGATAGTTTCATCACGTAAATTATTTCAGTCCTCATCAACTTCATTATCAAAAGCGCCCAGCCCGTTGCCCGCTTCCCGTCCTACATCGCGTCCTCGCGCCCTGGCGAGATTAAATTTCGTGCGGTAGGCGCAGGGATGCGTACGAAGACGGAAGAGAGGTTATTCGACGGTCTCAACCTTCTTCGCTGATCTCGTCGAGGAACTTCGCGTCGAAGGGGCGCGGCAAAAGGAAGGCCATTTGCAGCGTCTCGGTCGCGCCGCGCAGGTTGGCGAGCACTACGGGGATGTCGCCGCAAAATTCCCAGATGATCTGTCGGCACGCGCCGCACGGCGGCGTCAGGCGTTCCGTGTCGGCTACGACCGCGATGCGTTTGAATTTGCGCGCGCCCTCCGAGAGCGCCTTCCAGATCGTCACGCGCTCGGCGCACATGGTCAACTCGTAAGCCGCGCTCTCGATGTTGCAGCCCGTGTAAATCGTCCCGTCTTCGGCTTCGAGCGCCGCGCCGACGCAGAACTTCGAGAACTGCGCCAGGGCACAATTGCGCGCGCCCGTCGCCGCCTCGATGATCACTTCCTCAACTCCTGTTGTAGTCAAAACCCTTTATGCTCCTCTTCTCATTCATTCTCACTCAATTACCGACCCCGGCGTTTGCGCCGCCGCTGCGCCGCCGCTCTTGCTCGTCGGCCAGACGCTCGCGAATCTTCCCGCTGAGCAGGCCGATGCTCACGAGGTTGTGCCCGCCTTCGGGGATGATCACGTCCGCATAACGCTTCGACGGCTCGACGAACTGCATGTGCATCGGGCGGACGGTGGCGAGGTATTGTTCGATGACGGAATCAACCGTGCGCCCGCGCTCGGCGATGTCCCGACGCAGGCGGCGGATGAAGCGTATGTCGTCGGGCGTGTCCACGAAAACCTTGATGTCCATCTCTTCCAGCAGCCGCTTCTCGTTGAAGATGAGGATGCCCTCGATGATGGTGATGAGCTTCGGCTCCATGCCGAGCGTCTCCCTGCGCCGCGCGTGATTCTTGAAATCGTAGATCGGGAGTTCGACCGCCCGCCCCGCCCTGAGCGCGCGGACGTGCTCCACCATGAGATCGTTGTCGAGCGCGTCGGGGTGATCGAAGTTCACCTTCTGCCGGTAGTCGAGCGGCATCTGGTCGAGGTCTCGATAATAAGAGTCCTGCTGGATGAACGCCACCTCGTTCGCGCTCACCGATTGCAGAATCTTGTTCGCCACGGTCGTCTTCCCCGACCCCGTGCCTCCACAGATACCGATAATCATTCAGTCGCTTCGCTCCGAGTGACGAGTGACGAGTGACAAGTGACGAGCCAGAGACAAGCATTTGATTTTACTTGTCACTTGTCACTTGTCACTCGTCACTCGTCACTGTAGTTTGGGAATCGTCCGCCGCAGCAATTCCGTAAACACGGCGCGCACCTGTTCGCCGGTCTCCATCACTTCGGCGTGGTCGATGGGACGGTCGAGGACGCCCGCCGCCATGTTCGTGATGCAGGAGATGCCGAGCACCCTGATGCCCATGTGGCGCGCGACGATGGCTTCGGGCACGGTGCTCATTCCGACGGCGTCTGCGCCGAGCGCGCGCAGCATCCGTATTTCGGCGGGCGTCTCGTAGCTGGGGCCGGTCAGGGCGGCGTAGATGCCGCGCTTGAGTTCGATCTCCATCTCCTGCGCCTCGCCGACGGCGGCCTCTTGAAATTCGCGGTCGTACACGTCCGACATATCCGGGAAGCGCGCGCCGAAGCGCGGGTCGTTCGCTCCGAGCAGGGGGTTCGTGCCCATCAGGTTCAGGTGGTCGCTGATCAGCATCAGCGCGCCCTGCTTGAACGAGTTGTTCAACCCGCCCGCCGCGTTCGTCAGGACGAGCGACTTGATGCCGAGCAGTCCGATGACGCGGATGGGGAACGTCACCTCGTCGAGCGCGTAGCCTTCGTAAAAGTGAAAACGTCCCTGCTGCACGATGACCGGCAAGCCCGCGATCTTCCCGAGCACGAGCCGCCCGGCATGCCCTTCCACGGTCGAACGCGCGAAGCCCGGAATCTCTTCGTAAGGAATGGCGACCGCATCTTCGAGGTCGTCGGCGAACGCGCCGAGGCCGCTGCCGAGCACCAGCGCGACGCGCGCCTCTTCTCCGCCCCGCGCGCGAATCGTCCGCGCCGCGTGTTCGGCGCGTTCATACAAAGTGTCCTTGCTCGAAGTTTCCATATCTTTTTAATAAGCAGTGAGCAATCAGAGAACAGTTTAAACTGCCTGCCCCTCACTTCTCTTTCTGGTACGGGATGCCCAGCGCGCGCGGCGCGCGTGAGAGGCCGATGAACCCCGCGAGGACGATGATCGTCAGCACGTAAGGCACGATGCTGATGAACTGGACGGGGATTTCCTCGCCCGAAATCAGTTTCTTGCCCTGCAACTGGATCGAGACCGCCTCGGCGAATCCGAACAGCAGACACGCGAGCATCGTCTGCACGGGTCGCCACTTGCCAAAGATGAGCGCGGCGAGCGCGATGAAGCCGCGCCCCGATGTCATGTTGCGTGTAAAGAGCGACGACTGGCCGATGGACAGGTATGCGCCGCCGATGGCCGCCAGCGCGCCCGACAACAGCACCGCAGAATAACGCACGCCGTTCACCTTCACGCCCGCCGCATCGGCCGCCTCAGGGTTTTCGCCGACCGCGCGCAGACGCAGACCGAACGGCGTGCGATAGAGCACGTACCACGTCACGCCCACGAGCAGGAGCGCGAGCACGACCGGCGTCCACGGAATCAGATCATCTTTCGGAATCTGCGGCGTCGAACCGGAAGAGAGAAACAGCGCGCCGCTGAGCATCGCGGGGATGCCCGTCATCAGGATGTTGATCGCCGTGCCGCTCACCACCTGATCGGCGTTGAAGCGGATGCACGCGACGGCGTGGATGGCGGCGACCGCGACGCCCGCGCCGATTCCGGCGATGAGACCGATCCAGGGGCTGCCCGCGTAATGCGTCACCGCCGCGGCCGTGAACGCGCCCGCCAGCATCAACCCTTCGAGCGCGATATTGATGACGCCCGCGCGCTCCGAGTACAACCCGCCGAGCGCGGCCAGCAGGAGCGGCGTCGCCGTCCGTATCGTCGAGAAGATGAGCGCGATGGTGAAAATTTCACTCATAGGTTCTTAGAAGTCAGAAGTCAGGAGACAGAAAACAGGAGACAGAATTCAGATTAATTCGCTTGCGCTTCTTAACTCCCGACTTCCGTATTCTGACTTCTGTATTCCGTCTCCTGTCCTAGACTTTCGATCTCTTCAACAAACCAAATCTGCCGAACGACCCGCGGAACAACGCTTCGCAGGCGACGAAGAGAATGACGATGGCTTGCAGCACTTCGACCAAATCCTTGGAGACCTTACCGGAGAAGGCGTCCACGAAGATGCCCCCGCGAATCAACATGCCGAACAGGAGCGCGGAGAGCAGCACCCCGACCGGGTGATTGCGGCCGAGCAGCGCGACGGCTATCCCTGTGAACCCGTAGTTGGCCGAGAAGCCGTCGTAGTAGCGATAGCGGTAGCCGAGCACTTCGTTGATGGCGACCATCCCGGCGAGTCCGCCGGAGACGGCCATCGCCAGCACGATCTGCTTGCCCGTCGAGATGCCGCCGTATTCGGCGGCGGTCGGGTTTGCACCCGTCGCGCGAATCGCATAGCCCCACTTCGTGCGCCACAGGAAAATGTAGACGAGCACGCAGGCGACGAGGGCGAACAGGAACGCGAGGTTCAGCGGGATGCGCGTCGGCAGGCCGGGGATGAAGCTGCCGAGCCGGGGCAGGTGCACGCCCGCGCCGACGGGCACGGTCTGGAGGATCGGGTCGCCCGCCTGCTTGAAGTGATATTGCGTGAAGTAGCTGACAAGCGCGATGGCGATGAAGTTCAACATGATCGTGTTGATGACTTCGTGCGAGCCGAAGCGCGCCTTGAGTACGCCGGGTATCGCGCCCCACGCCGCGCCCGCGACGATGGCCGTCACGATGGCGAGCGGGACGAGCAGGACGGCGGGCAGAGTCGCCCACGAATAATTGACGGGCGTGCCGAACACGTCAACCACCGTGCCGCCGAACTTGATGCCGACCCACGCGGTCGCAAACGCCGCGACGTAGAGTTGCCCCTCCGCGCCGATGTTCAGGAGGCCGCAGCGGAAGGCGACGGCGACGGCCAGCCCCGTAAATATCAGCGGCGTCGCGTAAAAGAGCGTGTAGCCGATGCCGTCAGGCCACGAGAACGCGCTGCCGATGAGCAGGCGATAGGTCTCGAACGGGTTGTCGCCGATTATCCAGACGAAGACGCCGCCGATAATGAAGGCCGCGAGTACGGCGACGAGTGGGAAGAACAGTTCGCGAAGAAGTTTCATAAGGAATTATTTTCCTCCGGTCATCAACAAACCGATCTCTTCCACGGTGGCCTGCTTCGGATCGACTTCGCCGACGATGCGACCCTCGCGCATGATGAGCAGGCGGTCGGCCAGAGCCGTCACCTCTTCGAGTTCGGCGGAGACGAGCAGGACGGCGCAGCCCCCGTCGCGCAGGGCGACGAGTTTGCGGTGGATGAACTCAATTGCGCCGATGTCCACGCCGCGCGTCGGCTGCGAGACGAGCAGCAGTTTCGGATTGAGTTCAAACTCGCGCCCGATGATGAGCTTCTGCTGGTTGCCGCCGGAGAGAGCGCGCGCCGGAAGGTCTGGATTGGCCGGGCGCACGTCGAAATCGTTGATCACTTGCAGGGCGCGCTCGCGGATGCCCCGGTCGTTCAGAAACACGTTGCCGGGTCCCCCGACAGAGGGCTTGCGGTAGTGGTCGCCGAGGATGGAATTCTCCGCGAGATCGAAGTCGAGCAGGAGGCCGCGCCGGTGTCGGTCTTCGGGGATGTGCGCGATGCCGAGTTCGCGGCGCGCGCGCGAACCCAGCCGCGTGATGTCGCGCCCGCCGAACTCAACTGTGCCCGTCTCCGTGCGCCCGGTCGCGCCGAGTCCGGCGAGGGTTTCGATGAGTTCCGTCTGGCCGTTGCCTTCGACGCCGGCGATGCCGACGATCTCGCCCGCGCGCACGTCGAACGAGACGCCGTCGAGACGCCGCTTGCCGTCGCGCGCCGTCACGGTCAGATCACGCGCGCCGAGCACG
>DATCWB010000232.1:0-7810 GCA_036566625.1 Pyrinomonadaceae bacterium | reverse complement strand
GCGGCGGTGGCGGCGGCAACCGCGAACCGCGCTGGTAAGTTCTCGCGAGAACTCGGCCGGTGACTACTTCAAGCAAAGCGCCTCCGACGATTGTTCCAAAAACGCCGCCGGAGGCGCTTCCAATTTTCACTTAGCACGGGTGCGCTCCCAGCGATGGTTGAAGCCGCGCCAAAGGATTTTATGAATTTTTCTGAACTGGGACTCGAAGACGCGCTGGTGCGCGTGTGCGAGTCTCTCGGATATACCGAACCAACACCGATTCAACAACAGGCGATTCCTGTTGTCCTGAGTGGCGCAGACCTGATCGGTTGCGCCGAAACCGGGACGGGCAAGACGGCCGCGTTCCTGCTGCCGATTATTCAACGCATGGCGCAGCAGTCGCGCCCCGGCATACGCCTGCTCGTCCTCGCACCGACGCGCGAACTGGCGACGCAAATCGAAGCCAGCTACCGCTCGCTACTTCCGAAAAAATCGGCGGCGCGCTGCGTGACGCTCATCGGCGGCGCGGGCATGTCGCGACAAACCGACCTTTTGCGGCGCGGCGTGAGCGTCGTGATCGCGACGCCCGGACGCCTGCTCGACCACATGGAGCGCGGCGCGGTTAATTTCGCGCACATCGAAACGCTTGTCCTGGACGAGGCCGACCGCATGCTCGACATGGGTTTCTGGCCTGCCATCCGGCGCGTGCTCGCCGCGCTGCCCGTCGAACGCCAGACGCTTCTCTTCTCGGCCACGATGTCGCCCGCGATTGAAACCATCGCGCGCTCGAACATGCGCAAGCCGAAACTCGTCGAAGTCAGCGTGCGCGGCGCGGCCGCCACGACCGTCGAACAGACCGCTTACCCGGTGGCGATGGAATCGAAGACCGCACTACTTCTTGATCTGCTGGAGCGCGAACGCTTCGAGCGCGTGCTCGTCTTTACGCGTACGCGGCGCGGGGCGGAACGCCTCTCGCACATACTCGAAGCGCGCGAGCACAAAGTGAATCGCATCCACGCAGACCGCACGCAACCGCAGCGCGAAGCCGCCCTGCGCGGCTTCAAGGACGGGAAGACGCGCGTGCTGGTTGCGACCGACATCGCCGCGCGCGGCATCGACGTTGACTCGATCTCGCACGTCATCAACTACGACGTGCCCGCTGCGCCGGAAGACTACGTGCATCGCATCGGTCGCACCGGCCGAGCCGGAAACCGCGGGCGCGCCATCACTCTGGTCACGCCGGTCGAGGAACTGAGCATGCGTGCCATCGAACGCCTGACGGGGCAAGCCGTCGAGCGCATCCTGTTACAGGGATTCGGCGGCGTGAAGACGGCGACGCCGGGCGCGGCCAAGCCTTTCGGAGCCAAACGCGCCGGTGCGAGCGCCGGGCGTCGCTCATTCCGCCCGCGACGCGGCAGATAAGTCTGCCGCCGGGTCGCGGTCTTAACCTCGCCCCAATAACTCTACAGGCCGGACGACCGCCGCATCGAAGCGGTCGCCCGATCCGTTGAATCAGACTCGCGTTCCCGTTCGGACGGAGAGACGCTTGAAGTAGCTTGAAAGGAAGCGTGTATGTCGGAGAACATTGAGACGGGTGAGGCGGCCGGGAAAATCGAGAAGCGGACGTATGTCGTCGGCGAGCGCGTGGAGAAGCTCTGCACGAAATGTGAAGTCGAGCGCGGCCACGTCGTCGCGTCCGTCACGAAGCGCGGGCAGGTGTCGCGCGTGACGTGCCCGATCTGCCAGACGCGCAGTTCGTTCAAGAGCGGCGTCAAGATGACGGGCGGGCGGGCGTCGCAGGCCGGTGCGCCTTACGATCCGGCGCGCTTGTATCGCGCGGGACAGACGTTGATGCACCCGTCTTTTGGCCTTGGCGAAGTCACGGCGCTCGTCGAGCCGCACAAGATCGATGTGCTCTTTGCCGACCGCATGCGCCGGATGATTCACGGCCGCTCTTAATAGAGCATGAAGCCGGTGCGGCCCGGCGCCGGTTCGCCGGATTAAGTAAGAAGGTTCAGGTAAGGACGGGAGAAGTTTAAGCCCCGTCAGGGCTGCGCTTCGGCTGCCCTGACGGGGCTTATTAGGCTTCTGTCGCGGCGTGTGGTTGCGCGTCGCCGCCGCCGCGTCCATCTGCGACGACGCGTTCGACCATCTCTTTGAACAGGTCGAGATCAGTGATCGGCTTAGTCCAATGTTCGTCGCAGCCGGCGTGGAGCGAGTGTTCGCGGTCGCCGCGCATGGCGTGGGCGGTGAGGGCGATGATGGGCGTCCGGTCGAACGCCGCGTCGGCGCGCAATCGCCGGGTTGACTCCAGTCCGTCTATCGCGCCCGCCAGACTCAAGTCCATCAGGATGGCATCGGGGCGCAGACGCTTCGCCTGCGCGAGTCCGTCTTCGCCGTTAACCGCCTCGTGAAGTTCATGCCCGCCCATCTCCAACACCATGCGGATCAGATCGCGTATGTCGCGGTCGTCTTCAACCAACAATATTTTTGCCATTCGAGGGTTTAACTCCGATTTCTTCGAGGCTTTCGCGCACACGCAATTCAAGACCGGGCATGAACAGTTTGCCTATCCGGCTGTGTCAAGAACGATCTGTTCATTCTCGACAGATTTCCGGGGCGGTCTGTTCGTGAAATTCTACTTTATCATTTTTATAGCAAATAGTTCGGGAGGCGTCCACGACGAAGGACCGGCGCGCTTGCGACACTTTCGACCGTTTCATTCAGGGCGCGCAAAAAAGTGACGGGGAGGCCGTCGTTTCCTCCCCGTCACTTTTGTCTCTCGCCGTGTGCCGGGGAGAGTTTCTTTGTTGCCCGCGCCGCTTCCCGGGGCGCCGCTTTACTTGCTGGTCGCGGCGGCGCGCACCGCCGTGGCCGCTTGCCCCGCGAGTTGCGAGATGATGTCGTCGCCATCCGACTTCGCCTTGGCCTTGAGCGTGTTGGCGACGACGGCGTCCGTGCCGCGTTGCAGTTTGTATTCAAGCGTCAACTCGTCTCTGGCCTTCAACGAACCGGCCGCGCCGCCGCGCCCGCCGCTCGCGGAAGAAGCGACGACACTGCCCGCCGCGATCTCGGCAGACTTCTTGAGGAAACCGCCGAAGCCACCGCCGCCGCCCTTCTTGTGCGAGACCGTGCTGTAGAGAACGTAGTCGCACTCCTTCTGTCTGGCTTCCGACTCGACGCCCTCCGTCTGCCGCGCTTCGAGCGCGACGACTTCGACGGCCGAACCGTTCAAATTACTAACCAGCACATTGCGCACCGCATCGGCCAACGCCGAAGCGTCAACGTAATCGGCCGCCGCTATCGTCTTCGTCAACGCCACTCCGACGCGCACCACGCCGGCTCTTTTCGCGCCCGTCGCCGAACTTTTCGCCGCGCCGCCGCTGCCCGAGGAGTTGTCATCATTGTCATCGTCGCGCGCGGCCGAAGCCATCGCCGGCATGCCGTACAACTCGCGCATGTCGCTCACCTGCCGGTAGTCGGCCGGGGCGTCGAAGAGCGCGCTATCGAGGACGGCGTTCGTAATTTCCAACACCTCCTGCGTGAAGGTGAACGACTCGTTGCCCTGTTCGTCGAATAGCGTCGTCTTGACCGAGACGGGGTAGCCGAGCTTCGTCACGCCCAGATACTTCGCGCGGAATTCGTCGCGGCAGCCGCCATCTGACGCGGCGTTGTTGTAGGCCGAGGCGTTCCGGTAGTCGCAGTCAAGCACGAAGGCCGCGTCGATGTACCAGCCGTCCGTCTCCATCCGGCTGCGGCTGACCTGACAGGCGTCGGGCGACGATTCGGTGACGATGCCCGTCTTGATGCGACGCGCCGTGTAGCCGAACATTTTTTTGCGCTCGCCCGTGTCCGTCGCGGTGAAGGTGGAGGTGATGAGGCCGCCGCGCCGGGCCGGGGTCGCGCTCGCGGGCGTCTTCTGCCCGGTGGCGGCGGTCGCGGCCGCGTCGCCGTCCGCTTTCTGATCAAACGGCGTCACGACGTAAGTCTTCGTCGGCACGCCGAGTTGGAGGCTTCTTCTCAGGTCGCACTGGGTGATCGTCACCGTATTTTCGCTCAGCTCGGTGCGCTGTCGCTTGCCTTTGATGTAGGTGGTCTGCTCGGACACTTGTCCGCCCGAAGTGTTTTTGGCTTTGATCTTCACGTCGGCGTGCGTGGCCGTAATAAAGCCTGCGCCGCAGAATAAAACGAGGGCGAGGCAGGCGTGTCGGAATAAATTGTTCATATGGGCGATTTCCTTTGGGCTGTACTGATGTTAACGGACGGGCGCATGCGTCAACTCTCGCCGCACGCTTTTTCCGTCCCTATTCTATTACGCGAAACGAAATCCCGAAAAGGATCACCTAAGATTCGTTTTTCGCGCGTCGCGCGCGTTGATATGGTGCAAACAGTCGTTTATACTTACACTTTGGACGCGCCGGAAGATAGTTGCCAGTGTTGAGATGAGATGTCGGAAATTCCCCTGTGAGCACATCCTCGCCCCATGACGTAACCCGCTTGCTCATCCAGTTGACGGATGGCAACCGGACTGTGTTAGACGACCTGCTGCCGCTCGTCTATGGCGAGTTGCGCAGTCTGGCGGCCAACTATCTGCGCCGCGAACGCTCCGCACACACGCTGCAACCCACGGCCTTAGTCCACGAAGCCTACCTCCGGCTCATCGATCAGAGTCAGGTGAGATGGCAAAACCGGGCACACTTCTTCGGCGTCGCCGCGCAGATGATGCGCCGCATCCTCGTGGATCACGCGCGCGGCCACAACGCCGAGAAACGCGGCGGCGAAGTTCACAAACTCTCGCTCGACGAGAACGTTGACGTGACGGACGAACGCGCGACCGACCTCATCGCGCTCGACGACGCCCTGACCGCGCTCGCCGCCCTGGACGAGCAGAAGAGTCGCATCGTCGAACTACGCTTCTTCGGCGGCCTGTCGGTCGAAGAGACGGCCGAAGTGCTCGGCGTCAGCGCGCCCACGGTTAAACGCCAGTGGCGCATGGCGAAGGCATGGCTTTACGGACAAGTTAATAAATCCTGAACCGAGAATCCCACCTGGTTCGTAAATAGATAGAGACCATTGGCAGCAACGCACGATTCATGATTCACGATTGACGGTTCTTATGACCCCCGAACGTTGGAAGCAAGTAGAAGAACTGTTTCAGGCCGCGCTTGATGTGCCCCGTGATGAACGCCCCAGGTTCATCGCCGAGGCGGGCGCGGCCGACGACGCGCTCCGCAAACAGGTGGAGGCTCTCGTCGCGCAGTATGAAGAGGCGGGGGATTTCATCGAAGCGCCCGCCTTTGCCGGGGGCGGCTTCAACCCCGGCAGCGCAGCCTTTCGCACCACGCAACCCTCCGATTTAGAGGACGACCCGATGGCGGGCGCGCGCGTCGGCGCCTACAAGATCGTGCGCGAGATCGGGCGCGGCGGCATGGGCGCGGTCTATCTGGCCGTGCGCGCCGACAGCGAGTATCAAAAGCGCGTCGCCATCAAACTCGTCAAGCGCGGCATGGACACGGACTTCATCCTGCGCCGCTTCCGCAACGAGCGACAGATTCTCGCCTCGCTCGACCACACCAACATCGCGCGCCTCCTGGACGGCGGCACGACCGACACGGGCTTGCCCTACTTCGTCATGGAGTACATCGAGGGGCAGCCGCTTTATCGTTACTGCGACGGCGAGAAACTGACTATCAGCGAACGCCTCCGTCTCTTCGTCCAACTCTGCAACGCCGTCGCCTACGCGCACCAGAACCTCGTCGTCCACCGCGACATCAAGCCGTCGAACATCCTCATCTGCGCCGACGGCACGCCGAAACTTCTCGACTTCGGCATCGCCAAACTCTTAAACCCGGAACTGTCGCCCGACACGCTCACGCCGACGGCGACCGCCATGCGCCTGATGACGCCCGAATACGCCTCGCCCGAACAGGTGCGCGGCGAGGCGGCCACCCCTTCAAGCGACATCTACAGCATGGGCGTGCTGCTCTACGAACTTCTGACCGGCCACCGCCCTTATCACTTCCCGAACCGCTCGCCGCACGAGATCGCGCGCGTCATCTGCGAGGAAGAACCGGAGCACCCGTCGCGCGTCGTCATGCGCCCCGAAGACATGATCCCGCTCGACGGCGGGGGCGGCGAGTCGGCGACCACGCTCGAACTCCTCTGCAAGATGCGCGGCACGACCCTTGAGAACCTGCGCCGCGAGTTGGCGGGCGATCTCGACAACATCACTCTCAAGGCTCTGCGCAAAGAGCCGGGGCGTCGTTACGGGTCAATCGAACGCCTGCGCGACGACATCGCGCATCATCTCGAAGGCCGCCCCGTCTCTGCGCCGTTCGTCTTCCCCGCCCTGTCGAAGAATACGCGGACCGCGACGGGCGAGGGCGGCGTGACGGGCGAGAAGACGCTCGCCGTCCTGCCCTTCAAACTGCTCAACATCCAGCGCACGGAGGAGACCGGCGAAAACTATCTCGGCATCGGGCTGGCCGACGCGCTCATCACGCGCCTCTCAAACGTGCGACGCTTCAGCGTGCGCCCGACGAGTTCCGTCATCCGCTACAGCGGCGCGAACATCGGCGACCCGTTCGCCGCCGGGCATGAACTCGGCGTCAGTTACGTCGTTGACGGGCGCATCCAGCGCGCGGGCGAGCGCATCCGCATCACCGTCCAACTGCTCAACGTTTACGACGGCGCGACGATGTGGGCGGGTCAGTTCGACGAGAACTACACGGACGTGCTCAGTCTGGAAGACGCGATCTCGACGCAGGTCGCGGGCGCGCTCGTGCCTCAATTGACGGGCGACGAGCGCGAGCAGTTGGCGAAGCGCGGCACGGACAACGCAGAGGCGTTCGAGGTCTACCTGCGCGGACGCTACCACTGGAACACGTTCAACGAAGAGGGCTTCGCCAAGGCCATCACCTGTTACTACCGCGCCATCGCCCTCGACCCCGACTACGCCGCCGCCTACACCGGCATCGCCGACTACTACAACTGGATCGGCATCTACGGCGTGATGCCGCCCGAAGAGTGCTCGGCCGCCGCCAAGGAGGCGGGCGCGCGCGCGCTCGAACTCGACGAGACGCTGCCCGACGCGCACACCGCCTACGGCTTCGCCCTCCACACGCACGACTTCGACTGGGAAACCCCCGTCGCGCACTACCAGCGCGCGCTCGAACTCAATCCCCATCACGCCGCCACGCACCTCTGGCACGGCACGCAACTCGTCATGGAGGGCAACTTCGACTCGGGGCTGCCGCTCGTGCGCCGCGCGCTCGAACTCGACCCGCTCACGCTCTTCAACCAGCACATGATCGGCTTCTGCCTGTTCTACGCGCGCCGCTATCAGGAGAGCCTCGAACTCTACCGCGAGATGATCGAGACGGCTTCGATGCACGGCCTCGGCTACTTCGGCTACAGTTGGGTGCTCGGGCAACTGGGGCATCATGAAGAGGCGATTGACGCGGCCGTCAAGGCCATCGAATTTTCCGGCCCCAGCCCGTTCATCACCGCGACGCTCGGCTCGGCCTATGCCGCGGCCGGGCGGACGGTGGAGGCGCGCCGCGTGCTCGGCGAGTTGGAAGAGTTGGCGTCGAAGCGTTACGTCTCACCCTATTATCTCTCCATCATCTACACACAGTTCGGCGACCATGAACGCGCTTTCGCCCTGCTCGAACAGAGTTTCGCCGACCGCGAGGCGTGGATCACGTGGATGGGCGTCCAGCCGCAGTTCGACTCGCTGCGCGACGACCCGCGCTTCGCGGAACTCGTGCGCCGCACGCGAAATCCCGGCCTCGCGCGCCTGCGCCGCGAGGTTCCGCGCCCAGTGCGCAGC
>DATCWB010000231.1:0-5778 GCA_036566625.1 Pyrinomonadaceae bacterium | reverse complement strand
GGGCGACGAGAAGATCGATTCTCGTCGCCCGCGCCTTTCGCTTTCCGGCCTTCGACCGGCGAACCGTAGAAAGCTACGCCCAAGTCCTATTCTTCTTATTCATCTCTCATCCCGCGCCGTCACGCCAGCCACGGCAACACGTCTTCGCCCGCCGGACGCGCCCCGCCGATGACGCGTATGAAATAATCTTCGAGCGTCACCGGATTGCCGCTGCCCGCGCCGTCGTCCTCCCCGACCGCGATGCCCCGCCGCAACTCGCCGAGCGCGCCTTCCACCACCAGCCGCCCCTTCGTGATGATGGCGATGTGCGTACACAAACGCTCGATGATCTCCAACACATGCGACGTAAGAAAGACCGTGATGCCGCGCGCCGTCAACTTCAACAACAAATCCTTCAGCGTCCGCGAAGCGAGCGCGTCCACGCCCTCGAACGGCTCGTCTAAAAACAGAATCTCCGGCCGGTGAATCAACGCGCACGCCAGCGACAGCTTCTTTTTCATCCCGTGCGAATACTCCACCACCAGCTTCTTCGGCTCGCCGTCCAACTCCATCAAGGCCAGCAACTCGCGCCCGCGCTCGCTGGTCTCTTCGCGCGTGAGGCCGTACATCCGCCCCGTAAACGTCAACATCTCCGCGCCCGTCAAACGCTCGAACAAATTCAAGTCTTCCGGCACGACCCCGATCCGCCGTTTCACCTCCAGCGAATCTCCGGCCAAGTCGCGCCCCAGCACGCGCACCGTCCCGGCGGTCGGCTGGAGCAGCCCCGTCAGCATCTTGATCGTCGTGGACTTCCCCGCCCCGTTCGGCCCGAGGAAGCCGAAAAACTGCCCGCGCCCCACACGCAAATTCACCCCGTCCACGGCCGTGAAATCCCCGAACCGCCGCACGAGTTCAAACGTCTCCACGGCGGGCGCGCTCGCTGTCTCCACAGAGTTCATCATCAACTTAGCTTTGTACGCGCAGACGCGCCGCATGGTCAAGCGGCGCGCACATCACGTCTCGCCGCAAATTCATCCCTCGACCCTGCAACGCGCCAACTACCACAGCGCGTCTTTGCCCGGAGTCTCGTCATCCCGCCGCAGGTCAAGGTGAAAGGGCGAGCGCGTCCGTTTGGTATTGACGAATCGGGGGTGGTAGGCGTAGGTTGCCTGTGTCTCCGCGCTTAAATCGTCAGCCGAGGGTTGACGGTACAAAACATTCCCGAACGCTTTACAGGTGCTATATGAAACAACGCTTTGTCCTGCCGGTGCTATACCTGCTGTTGCAGGCCGCCGCATCCTCCGCCCAGACGCCCGTCCCGGCGCCCGCGCCGACACCGAACGATAGAGATGATGTCGTCGTCATTACCACCAACCTTATCCAGATTGACGCCTCCGTCACGGACAAGAACGGGAAGCCCGTGACGGATTTGCGGCAGGAGGATTTCGAGATTTACCAGAACGGCAAGTCGCAACCGATCACCAACTTCTCATTCATCACGCTCCAGCCCGACGCAAGAGACAGACCCGCGCTGGCCGGCGGCGGGACTGCCGCCGACGCGCCCCCTGTCCCTTCCGGTCGTCTACGCTACCAGCAGGCTGGGCGCACCATCGCGCTCGTGGTCGACGATCTGGGGCTTTCGTTCGCCAGCACGAACTGGACTAAACAAGCCCTGCGTAAGTTTGTAGACGAGCAGCTACAACCCGGCGACCTGGTCGCCATCATTCGCACCAGCAGCGGCGTTGGCACGCTCCAGCAATTCACGACCGACCGCAGGTTGCTCCACGCCGCCATCGAGCGCGTTCGCTGGAACGCGCGCGGAACCAACGGCTCGTTCTCCCCCATCGAACCCAACCTGAGCGAAGTGCTCAGCAACACGATAGATTTGACGCAACTCGATCTGCCGGGTGATGAAGGGGAAAAAAAGCTTCAGATGGTCGCGGGGATGAAAGAAGAGCGTGAATTCAACCGCGACGTGCAGGAATCGCGCGAAGGCATCTTCGCCGCCGGGACGCTCGGCGCGGTCAACTTCGTCATGCGCGGGATGGGTCAGCTTCCCGGGCGCAAAGCCGTCATCCTCTTCTCCGACGGCTTCAAACTTTTCTCGCGCAAAGGCGTCAACACGCGCGTGCAGGACGGGCTGCAAAAACTGACGGACACGGCGAATCGTTCGGGCGTGATCGTTTACACCATGGACCCGCGCGGCCTCGATGCCCCGATGCTCTCGGCGCAGGACAACACCATCGGGCTAACGTCCGAACAGGTGGACACGCTGTTGCAGGAAAGGAGCGACGACTTTTCCGACACGCAGCAAAGCCTGCGCGCCATCGCCGCTCGCACGGGCGGGTTCTCCATCATCAACCAGAATAATTTGACCAAGGGCATCGAACGGATTCTCGAAGATCAGAAAGGCTACTATCTCATCGGCTACAAGCCGGACGGCGATCTCTTCGACATCGAAAAACGCCGCTTCAACAACCTCAAGGTCAAGGTCAAACGTCCGGGGTTGAATGTCCGTTACCGGAGCGGGTTTTTCGGCCTGACGGACGCCGAGGCGAGGCCGCAACCGAGGAACGCCGTCCAACAGTTGATCGCCGCGCTCACCTCTCCCTTCACGTCGAAGGATATAGATTTGCGTCTGACCTCTCTGTTCGCCGGCGACTCGGCCTCGAACGCTTTCATGCGCTCGCTGATCTACATCAAGGCAGGCGATCTGACCTTCAAGGATTCGCGCGACGGTTGGCATCAGGCCGAGTTTGAGGTGTCGGTGCTGACCTTCGACGATAAAGGCGAGGTGGTGGATCAAATTAACCGCAGGCAGACGGTGCGGGCGCGCGGGTCGTATCTCCAGAATCTTTACGCGCACGGGCTGGTCTGCTCCGTCACCCTGCCGATCCAGAAGCCGGGGGCTTACCAGATGCGTGCCGCCATCAGAGACACGGCGACCGAGCGCATCGGCTCGGCGAGCCAGTACATCGAAGTGCCCAATCTCAAGAAAAAGAATTTGACGCTGTCCGGCGTCGTATTGCAGCGGGTCGAAGCGAAAGATGCAAATGCGGTCGCGGACGGCAAAACCCTCGAACTCAAATTGCAGCGCGACGCCGCCATGCGCCGTTTCCGTCAGGGCGAGGTCATCAGGTTCGGGTTCTCCGTCTACAACGCGAAACTCGACCGGGAGAGCAACCAGCCGAGTCTCCTCATGCGGTACAAAATTTTCCGCGACGGGAAGGAAATTTTTGCCATTCAGGAAAAACCCCTGTACACCGCAGAGCAGCTTAAAGTCGTTGACATCTCGGACGCATTTTCTTTGGGGAAGAAGATGCCGCAGGGAGATTACGTCATGCAGGTCATCGTCAAGGACAGGCTCGGCAAAGGAAGCGGCCAGACGGCCACACAATGGACGGATTTTGAAATCATCCCCTGACGTAAAATTAACCCGACCCGTCGCCCGGCGCGGAAAACTCACCGGGCGGATCATTGCGGATCATTACTGAGCGGGGGGTCTGCTCAGGATCATCGTGATTTCATCCCTCGCGGTCGGCGTCTCGACGGTTCGCTGGAATTTGAGCGACTTACCGTCGCCGGAAAGTTTCCAGGATTCCCATGTGGTGGTCTCCATCTCACCATACTGTGTTTTCATCCGGCGAAAAGTCGTGACCTGAAACGTCTTGCCGCTCTTATCGAGTTTCGCTTTAATTCTGGCAGTCCCGTTGACCTTCTCCCCCTGCTTGATTTCGACTTTCACTTCTTCGCCGGTCAGCTTGTAAGTGACATCGCTCGGGGTGAAGTACAACGCCAACGTCCCGTCGTAACTGCTCTTTGCCTGGCTAGTCCCGCCGCTCCCGCCGCCCCTCTGACCGGCACCCGCACCGGCCACGCTTCCAAGGGCGGGATTCGCACTGAGATCGACATTGCGGCTTTTCGAGATTTCCACTTCGACCCGACCTTCGACCTGACTTTTGACGTTCAGGAGGCTCTCGCTTTCGGCGATCATCATCCTGTAGTTACGCAATTTTTGGGGAAAGTCTTTGATGCTGGTTTTTTCCCTGTCCAAAACCCACGTCCCTGTGAACGCCGCCGCGCTCGACTGGGCTTTAACGCCCGCCGCCGACACTAAGAAGACAACTGCGAACAAAACGCTAAGGCAAAGTTTTTTCATGACTGATCTCTTTCCTTCGATAACGGCAGCCTGAGAATATTTTGGGGAAGCGATTTTTTGGTTCTTTAGATTTGTCGCCGGCGCGCGCCGGCCGGGAGTCTTTTCCGCTGCATTCTACACACCCCCGGCGACTTTTATCAATTCTTTTGAGGTGGCTTTTATCAATTCTTTTGAAGAAGAGTCGCAAACTGCGACGTAAATTTTCGGCCGGACGCCGTGCATTGAAGAGACGAGATGCACGGGCGCGCCGGACGAACTTCAGACGATCACACGGCGCGCCGCCCGGCGGCATAATTCTCAGGATTTTTCCTCTTCCTCGCAGCTATTCGCGTAAAAGCGGTCTGGCTTCGCTCGCGCGTACGTGCGCGGGGAACTGGCGGTGCGTGCTCATCAGGAAAGCCGTCGAACTCGCACGCAGGGCGTTGCCGTGGGTGGCGGCGAGTCGCACGAAGCGGCTGAAGAAAGACATGCCGTAGTAGTAACCGTCGTGGCAACTGACGAGCACATCGGCCGTGTGGCGCACGCGCGGGGCGTGTAGCGACGAGTAGAGATTGGCGAGCGCATCGGGGTAGGTGTGCGCGGCGGTCAGCGCGTACCAGTCTGCATCGGAGGCGTAGCCGCGCGCGTCGAGTTGGCCGCCCGCGCGGAGCGCGCTTTGCGCTGCGTCGAGTCCGAGCGGATCGCCCGTGAGTTGTTCGTAACTGTAACGAGCCTGCCCGTTCAGTTCGCGGGTGATGCGCGCGACCCCGCGCGCGCCGTGCACGACGACCGCCGAGTCGCCTTCGCGGTGGATGCTGAAATCAACGCCTTCGAGCGTCGTTAAAGCGTCGGCGACTTCCGCCGGGTCGGTTTCGTCGGCGCAGTAGAGGGCGGCGTACCCGCACAGGCCGAAGGCGGGCGCGGCGACGCGGCGTTTGCCCCTGCCCGGCTCGAAGCGTTCTTTGACTTCGTAGCCGCCCGCGCGCAGGTGCGTTTGCAGGTGGATTTTTTGATTCTCTTCGAGGTTCATGCCGTGGTCGGAGAAGAGGACGATCTCGGTCTCCGCGCCGCAGAAGTCTTGAATCTCTGTGAGAATCCGGTCGAGCGATTCGAGGGCGACGTTCAACTTTTGCGGCCCGCGGATGTGTAAGAGTCCGTCCGTGCCCTTGAGGAAGGCGAAGAAATCGCGGTCTTGCGGCGCGGCGCGAAACTTGTCGCGGAAGCGTCGCATGTCGGCGCGCCACACGGCGTCGGGCGCGACGTAGACGAGGAACTCAAAGGGCAACGGCTCCTGATAATCGAGTTCGTCCATGTAGGACGAAGGCACTTTGTCGGGCGTGCGACGGCCGATGTACTTGCGTATGCCGCCGCACAACTCCTGCGAATCTTTGTTGAAGTAGAGGCTCTCGTAGCCGAGCGGCAGGCTCGCGCCGAGCATCTGCGCGAGCGCGACGTTCGTCATGGTCGGGAACGGCGAGAGCAGACCGGCGGGTTCACCGAAGCGCGCGAACAGCCCGCGCGACTTCGCCGCTTTGATCACTTCGTAAGGCACGCCGTCGAGACACAACAGCAAGCGGCGAGGCCTGGTCGCACCCGCGCCGCCGGTCGAATACTTTTGCACTACTTCACCTCAATCCTTGCCCGTGGTCAATCGTCAGGGT